>CBKZPU010000131.1:0-13719 GCA_966696705.1 uncultured Verrucomicrobiaceae bacterium
ATCTCTGACGAAACCGTCACATCGGGGTCATCGGCAAATGCCGGTGGCCCCCTTTTTCTTCTCGCCGCCACACGCCATGCGCCTTTCCCGACTGATTCCCGGTGTCGTTTTCGCCACCTTTCCCTTGATGGCGCAGGAGCCGAAAGCTCCTGCCACCGGTGCCGATGAACTCCGCGGCTCGGTCCGTGAATGGATCGAGACGATGCAGAAGATACAGGCCGAGGAGGATGCCTGGGAAAAGGACAGCGAGGTGCTCAAGGGCTACAAGGAAGGCTTGGAGAAGGAGATCGAGGATCTCAAGGAGCAGATCGAGCGCGCCAAGGTCCGCAAGGAAGGCGGCGACAAGCAATCGCTCGACAAGCTCGCCGAGCGCGACCGCCTCGCCGCCGCCCAGGAAGAACTCGCGAAGCAAGTCCGGGAGTTGGAGCAGGGGCTCGGCGAGAAGCTGCCCATCTTCCCCGAGCCGCTGCGCCAGTTGCCGAAGGTCGCGCTCGCCATCGAGACTCTCCAGCGCGGCCTGCAGCTCCCGCCGGAAAAGCAGAACGAGGAGGTTTCCAAGCGGCTCTTCAACGCCATCGAACTGCTCGCCGAGGTCGAGAAATTCCAGCAGCAGGTCCACCTGCATGCCGAACTGCGCAAGGACTCGCAGGGCCGCGAGTTCAAGATCCAGATCGTCTATTTCGGCTTGGCGATGGCCTACGGTGTGAATGAGGACGGCAGCTTTGCCGTCGCCGGCCGGCCGGAGAAGGACGGCTGGAAATTCACCGAGCGCCCCGAACTCGCCCCGCAGATCCAACAACTCGTGACGTCCGCCGGCAGCGAAAAGGACGCCACCTTCACCCAGCTTCCGCTCGTCCAACCATGATCCATCGTCTTGTCATCGCGTCCGTGATCGGACTCGCTTCGTCTGCCCTCGCGCTCGGTCCCGCGGAAAACATCCGCGACTCGATCAAGAAGGCGGGCGATGAACTGCTCTCCACCAAGAAGGAATACTCCGACCTGCGCCTCGCCCTCTACCGCGAGGTCAACAAGCTCGACGACCAGGTCGTGGCGCTCTCGAAGGAACTCCGCACGCTCGAGCGCGACGAGGAACTGCGCACTTCCAAGATCCGCAGCCTCGAGCGCGAGGTGGAAACCCGCAAGGCCGACGTGACCTACGCCTCCGGCGTGCTCAATCAATATGGCAAGGCCATCGTTTCCCGCCTCCATCCCGCCGAGCACCAGCTCTATCGCGCCGGGATCGAAAGCCTCGATCAAAAGGCCACCGCATCCGCCCAGGATCCGAAGACCGAGGTCGCCGAACGCTTCAAGATCCTGGAGATCGGCCTCAAGCGCCTGTCCGCCATCGCCGGCGGCAGCAAGTTCGACGGCAAGGCGCTCGGCAAGGCCGGCCAGGCCATCGAGGGCACGCTCTTCCTCGCCGGTCCCTCCGTGCTGTTCGCATCCGCCGACAAGGCCTTCGAAGGCGTCGCCTCGCTCGCCGACACCGGCGCGAATCTCGCGGCCATCGTGCCGCTTGCCGATACCAATGGCACCATCGCCAAGGCCATCGAAACCGGTGAGGGCAATGTCCCGCTCGACGCCACCGGCGGTCGCGCCATCGAGCAGGCGCTCAAGAGCGGAGGCCACAGCCACAGCGGCGCGATGGAACACGTCATGCTCTTCGGCGACATCGCCAAGAACATGATGTTCGACGGCTGGATCGCCATCGGCATCTGCGTGCTCATGATCACCGTGGGCTGGTCCGTCGCGGCACGCAAATTCTTCTACCTGAACTCCGTCCAGAAGGGGAACGAGGAGTTCATCCGCCAGTGGCAGCTCCTCTCCACCGATCTCACCGCGATCGACCATGCGGACGAGAAGAGCGTGAAGAGTTTTGGCGGCAACGCCGACGCGAGCGTGCAGGCGCTGGTGGAAAAGTCGCCGTTCTTCGATATCTATCACATCGGCTCGGAGGAAATCCGCCACCGCCTCGAGCAAGACCGCACGCACCGCAAGGGCCTGACCGGCCGCTCGATCCAGGCGATCCGCGCGGCGCTCGATGCCGGCCTGGTGCGCGTCCAGCACAAGCTCACCAACGGCCTCGTCTATCTCACCATCAGCATCGCCGGCGGCCCGTACGTCGGCCTGCTCGGCACCGTGGTCGGCGTGATGATCACCTTCGCCATCATCGCGAAATCCGGCGAGGTGGACGTGAACTCCATCGCGCCCGGCATTGCCTCCGCGCTGCTCGCCACCGTGGCCGGCCTGGTCGTCGCGATCCCCGCGCTGTTCGTCTATTCCTACCTCAATACGCGGATCAAGGACATGGTCGCCGAGATGCAGGTCTTCATCGACGAGTTCGTCGCGAAGATGGCCGAGTTCTACCAGGGCTCCGAGAACTCCGGCGCCGTTTCCAAGGTCATCGAGTAAGGAACCCGTTTTCTAACAAACACCCCGCACCACCATGGCCTCCGCCGACGACAAGACACCCGACGACATTAACGTCACGCCGATGGTGGACCTCTACCTCGTGCTGCTGCTGATCTTCATCGTCATGACCGCCGCTGGCGTGCAGGGCATGAAGGTCGAGCTGCCAAAGGCTTCCAAGAGCGCCGCCAAGAACCTCAGCGTCCCCAAGATCCAGGCGATCACCGTGGATGCCGAAGGCAAGATCCAGCTCAACACCACGCCGGTCACGATCGATGAACTCGAGACCAAGCTCACCGCGATGAAGGCCAGCACGCCGGACATCCCGGTGGTGGTCCGCGGCGACACGTCCGCGCGCTATCGCGAGGTGACAGAGGTGCTCAATGTCCTCGGCCGCCTGGGCATCGACAAGATCGGCCTCGCCACCCAGAAGCCGCAATAATGGCCGCCCGCCGCCAGCCTCCAAAGCCGAAGAGCCAGCACCGCAAGGTGATCGGCCTCCTGCTTGCTGTCGTCGTCATCGGCGGCATCGCCTCGTTCGTCATGAGGGGCGGGAAGAAGGAAGAAGCGAAGGAAGAGATCGTCATCGTCGATCTCGCGCCGCCGCCCCCGCCACCTCCACCGCCCCCGCCGTCGGAACCTGAGCCCGACCTCTCCGAGCCGGAGGAAATGGACGAGTCGCAGGACATCGCGGAGGCAGATGCCCCCGAGGACATGGCGGAGGACTCCGGCGAAGACATCGATCTGGGCCTCGACGCCGGCGACCTCGCGTCCGGTCCCGGCACCGGCAGCTTTGTCGTGAGCGTGCCGCGCATCGGTGGCCGCCGCGGCGGCGGTGGCGGCGGCGGTGGTGCCGGGATGATGGACGATGTTGATGCTCCGCCCACGCCGGTCAGCAAGATCCAGCCGAACTACCCCAGCACGCTGCTCAGCAAGGGCATCGGCGGCAAGGTGCTGGTCGCCTGCGTGGTGGATGAAAGCGGCAAGGTCGTCTCTTCCTCGGTCAAGCAATCCGCCCATCCCGATCTCGACAAGGCGGCCCTCGCGGCCGTGTCGAAGTGGAAATTCAAGCCGGCGCAGAAGGCCGGCCGCAACGTCCGCGCGAGCTGCGTGGTCCCGTTCAATTTTGAAGTGAAAAAGAGCTAACAGGAGACGCAAGACTTGAAGACGCAAGACACAAGACTGGAGTGGAAGCGCGCGGCCCTGGCCGTGTTCGCGATGCTCATCGGGGCCCCGGTGCAGGCCGAAACCATCACCGCGCCGGCGATCCTGTTCCGCGACCCGAAATTCGTGAAGGAATTCGTCGGCAGCTACGGCATCCTTTCCGATATCGAGCCGAAGGTCTCCGCCGAGGAGCAGGCGTTGCTTTCGAAGGTCCAGGAACTCTTCGGCCAGAGCCAGTTCAAGGCGGCGGAGCAGGAGATCGTGCGCTTCATCAAGGAAGTGGAAGCCCCGACCGATCCCGAGAAGAAGCCCGGCGACATCAGCGCCTCGATGGTCTTCGTGCTCGGCAACCTTTACTTCTCCTCCGACCGCCCGGATGAAGCGCGCCGCGCCTTCCTCGAGGCCATCCGCCGCTTCCCGCGCTTCCGCCGCGCCCACACCAACCTCGGCTACCTCTACATCTCGCAGAACAAGCTCGAGGAAGCGCTGCCCGTGCTTCAAAAGGCCGTCGAACTCGGCGAGACCAGCCCGCGCACCTATGGCATGCTCGGCTACTGCTACCTCCAGCAGAAGAACGCGCTCGCTGCGGAGAACGCCTACCGTCAGGCCTACCTGCTCGACCCGAAGGGCCGCGACTGGAAGGTGGGACTGACCCAGGCGCTCATGCTCCAGGACCGCCTCGCCGAGGCGACCAGCATGCTCGACACGCTGATTGTCGAGAACCCGGAAGACCGGCAACTCTGGCTCCAGCAGGCGAACGCGTTGATCGGCCAGGACAAGAAGATCGACGCCGCGGTGAACCTGGAGGTGCTGCGCCTCAAGGGCCTTGCCAGCGAGAGCGAGCTCAACCTGCTCGGCAACCTCTACATGGAGCAGGGCGAGGCCCAGCTCGCGCTGTTCGCCTACCTCGACGCGATTGAAAAGTCGCCGAAGCTCGACGTGACCCGTGCCTTGAAATCGGCCCGCATCCTCAACGACTACGGCTACCCGGAGAAGGCCGCGGCCTTCGTGGACAAGGTCGCCACCGTCGCCACGCTCAGCGCCAAGGACCACTTCGACCTCGATCTGGTGCGCGTCCGCATCGCCCAGAGCGCCGGCCATCAGGAACAGGTCGGCGAGCTGTTGCGCGATCTCTTCTCCCGCGATCCGGGCAATGCCGAAGTGCTGCTGGAACTCGCCAAGCACTACGACGCGCTCGCCAAGAACGAGCAGGACGAGGCCAAGCGCACGACCCGCCTCGGCGAGGCCAAGTCCCACTTCAAGCTCGCGATCGAGAAACCCGCGGTTGCCTATCAGGCGAACCTCGGCCTCGGTCAGTTGTTAGTACGGGAAAAGCAGTACATCGAGGGGCTCCCCTGTCTCGAGCGCGCCCTTTCCCTCAAGACCGGCGACAAGGCGAGCCTGGAGCAATACATCAGCCGCGTGAAACGCGCTGCCGACCGCGAGACCCTCCGCAAGGAGCGCGAGGCCAAGGAACGCGCGGAAGCGAAGTGAAGACGCAAGATTTGAAGACCCGAGACACAAGACCGGTAACCATGCTGCAAAGCCTTTCCCCAATGCTTCCTTGGCGCGCTTTGCGTCTTGGCGGTGCCCTTTTTCTCATCGCAGCCGCTCATGCCAACGAGGCGCTCGACGTGCTCGAAGGCAAGAAGGACGCCGCCGACGTGCCCCTGCCGCCCGTCGCGGAAGATACCGCGGGCGAAGCGGCGATCCCGCTTTCCGACGAATGGGCGCCGAGCCCGCTTGATCCCGTGTGGTCGCGCGCCGTCCTCTTCGAGGATCCTTCCAACCCGTGGGTCCAGCAGCTCGCCATCCAAGGGCTCTTTCATTGGAGCGGTGCTTGGGGCGAGGCGACGCCGGAAGGCGGCAAGGAAGTCGATCTCGATGGCACCCGCACCCGCCGTGCGCGTTTGGGCGCGCGCCTGCGTGCGTTCCGCAACACCGAGATCGAGGCGGTCGCCGAGTTCGCAGGCGACTCGAACCACAACGGCATCGAGCGCCTGAAAGGCACCACCCGCTTTTTCGACAATGCCTTCGTCAGCTACGGCAAGATGCGGCCGGGATTCACCACCGAGTATCGCACGGAACCGCAGTATTTGCTCACGCCGGAGCGGTCGTTCCTGACCAACATGGTCGCGCCGGCCAACACGCTGGGCCTGATGGTTGGCCAGGACACCGACCGCTGGGACTGGGGGCTCGGCTGGTTCTCCGCCGACAACGATTCGAACCTCGGCGGCATTGAGGGCGACGGTTTCCTGCTCGCCAACTTGGCCTATGAAGCGATCGAGAAGGGCGAAAGTGGCGCTCCGATCAGGACCCGCTGGCACCTCGACTACATTTACAACTTCGACGGCGACCGGAGTTCGGCGATCCCGCGCTACAATGTCGCCGGCCGCCGCTCGGCCAACGGCAACCAGCTCATCGCCCGCAATCCCTCCTTCCGCCACCTTTTTTCCACCGGCGTCGAGATCGAGCAGGGGAACTTCGGCTTCATGGGTGACTTCATCCTCGCCAATGGCGACACCAATGCCTGGGGCCTCTCGCTCACCCCGAGCTACTGGGCATTGCCCGGGACGCTCCGCATCGTCGGGCGCTACCACTACGCGGATACCGATGATGCCCGCGGCCTAGTCGGCGGCATGGGCGTCGGCACCGATCCCTACTTCGACTCTACCCCGGTGTTCGTCGGCGACGAGTATCATTCCTTCTACCTTGGCGCGAACCTCCACCTCTACCGGGACGAACTGGTCATCATGAACGGCCTCGAACACGTGTTGCTCAAGGACCAGGCCGGCGCGGGCTTCGACACCGATGCCTGGATCTGGCACTCGGGGGCCCGCCTCTCGTTCTAACAGACCTTCTCTTGTGAAAGCCATCTTCCTCGCCCTCGCCCTCGCCGCTCCTGCCTTCGCTTTCGACGAGACCTCGTTCGGTGCCCGCCTCAATGGCTGGACCCGCGACGGTTCCGCGCATTACTCGCTGGATGGCCAATCTTTCCGCACGACGAAGCCCGTGGTCACGGCCGCGGCGGACGGCGGGGAAACGGTGCGCGTCACGGTGATTCATCGTGCGAGCTCGTGGGCCGAAGTGCCATTCGATCTCGAAGTCGCCTTTGCTCCCGGCGGCCGCGCGCAATACTTCCGCATCACCGGCACCCCGCGCGGGCACAAGGTTGACACCGGCGTGATTTCCCGCCCGGACGCTCCTTCAGCTCCCGCGGGCCAAGCGGCTCCCGCCTTCGATGCGGTCTCGGAGATGAAGGCGCAGCTCTTCCAGTCCTTCGAATCGCAGGCCACCCAGGCGGCGGAGGCCAAGGATATTCGCAAGCGCGACGTTCTCGCCCGGATCTACGGCCCCGAGCCGGTCGAGGTGGCCGCGCTTTCCGCCGGTCTGCGCCACAACCTCGACGCGATCCTCGGGCTTGCCGTTTCCGCCGCGGCCGCGAAGTGATCGCATTCCGGAGGGCTCGGGCAGCACCGTGGAGACGATTTCAGCCGGCGCTTTCCCACCGCGCGAAATCGGTTAGCGTGCGTGCATGCTGAAACTCCTCATTCTTCCCGGCAGCGCCCGCCGCGATTCCGTCAATCGCAAGCTCGCCGGCCTCGCCGCGCAACTCGCTACCGAAGCTGGCGCGGAGGTCGATCTCATCGATCCCGCCGATTTCGAATTGCCGCTCTTCAATCAGGACCTCGAGGACGCAGAAGGCCTGCCCGCCGCCGCCAAGCAACTCAAGGCGAAGTTCCTCGCGACAAAAGCCATCCTCTTCGTCTCGCCCGAGTACAACTCGTCGATCACGCCGCTGATGAAGAACTTCATCGACTGGGTGAGCCGCTCGGAAACGGACGACGAACCATCGCTTGCCGCCTACCGCGGCAAGGTCGCCGGCCTGCTCTCCGCCTCGCCCGGCGCGCTCGGCGGCCTGCGCGGCCTCGTTCACCTTCGCTCCATCCTCGGCAACATCGGCGTGCTCGTCGTGCCCAAGCAATTCGCCCTCAGCGGCGCCTATGGCAAGTTCGACGACACCGGCAAACTCACCGACGAGTCCGCCGTGAAATCCGTCCGCGGCGTCATCCAGGAAGTCATCACCACCGCCACGAAGCTGAGCTGATCTTGGCCGTGGGGCAGGGACGGCTCTCCGAGCCCTCCGGCTGATGGCGGGCTGCCTCAACTGTGGGTGTCCATCCCTTGAATCAAGCCACCCCGGACCGGACCTTTCGGAGAAATGTCTCTGCCAAAAGCAGCGCCGCCCTAAGTAAGGATGAAGACGCATTGGCACCCTGAAAGGGCGCGATAAGGGAACGGCCGAAATTGCCGACAGCCTCAACCCGTCCCCTCCGTATTCCCCTCATGCTCTTCCGCTTTATTCTCTCTCTAACCCTCCTCACCCCCCTCGCCGCGGAAGAATTCGTCCCCTTCCACCCCCCCCAGGCCCGCCTCTTCCTCCGCGTACCGGCCGAGGCCGCGCCATTGAAGGACGCCACCGTTTCGTCCGGCGAGTGCCTCTCGGGCAACTACGAGGACACCCCCGAAAAGCGCGCACGCCTCACCGACATCTCGTTTCCCATCACTTGGTGGAAGTGGAAACAAGTCCGCGTCCAGTTCACCCCGTCCCATGACGGCGCCATCGAGCTCGACCTCAATGGCCCCTGGGGCGAAGCCCGCCCCGGTGTCCTTCGCCAAATGGAAGTCCTCTGGGACGATCTCTCCGCGAAGGGCGCGACGCTCGCCAATGGCAGCTTCGAAGACGAAGCCGAAGGCAAACCCGCCGCTTGGGATTCCCCATGGCGTCCTTACCCATCTGCCGACACATGGCCACTCACCGGTCGCGAGGCCTTGCAAGGAAAGCGCGTCGGGGCCTCATGGCACGGCCGCCCCTTGATCGCGAAACTTGAGGTCAAAGCCGGCGTGCCCGTCACTCTGACTCTCCACGCCCGCGCCGCCACCGTCCCCGATTTCAAGCCCCCGAAGATCCTTCCCAACGACACGCCCGCCCATCGCGCCGCGGCCAAGCTCAAGCGCGGCGTGAACTTCGGCAATGGCTGGGAAGCCGAGCCCGGCACATGGGGAATCACTTACGACGTCAGGGACGTCGATCTCGTCGCGGACCAAGGCTTCGATCACATCCGCGTCCCTGTCGCGTGGCACTTCCATTTGGAGAACGGCATCATCAAGCCCGCCTTGCTCGCGTCCCTCGAACCCGTGCTCAAGCGCGCCCTTGAACGCAAGCTCACCGTCATCCTCAACTGGCATCACTACGAAGCCTTGGTGATGGAGCCTGAAGCAAACCGCGCCGCCTTCGCCGCCGGCTGGAGAACCATCGCGACGCACTTCAAGGACTGGCCGCCCGCGCTCTACCTCGAGCTGCTCAACGAACCGAACGGCGCGCTCGACCACGAAACCCTGACAAGCATCCACGCCCAAGCCATCGCCGCCATCCGCTCCGTCAGCCCACAGCGCATCCTGCTCGCCAATCCCCCGCAATGGTCCTCCGTGCCGGGACTTGACCGCTACTTCCTGCCGGATGGCGACGACCGCATCATCACCAGCATCCACAGCTACGAGCCCTTTCAATTCACCCACCAGCGCGCCGGATGGGTCGGCTACCAGGATCTACGAGGAATCTCGTACCCCGGCCCGCCCGCCACGCCCATCGCCGTACCGGAATCGCTGAAGGAAAACGCCGGCCTCGTCTCCTGGCTCGATGCCTATAACACCCGCAAAGGCGCCGACAATCCCTGCACCGCCGCCACCTTCGAGCTGCTATTGGACGACGCCACCGCATGGTCAAAGCACTTCGGCCGCGCCATCCACATCGGCGAATTCGGCTGCTTCAAGGAAGCCGACGCCGCCAGCCGTACCCGCTACATCCGCGACTTCCGCCTCGCCGCCGAAAAGCGCGGCATCCCCTGGGCCATGTGGGACTGGAAAGCCGGCTTCGGCTACTGGGATGCGGAGCAGGGAAAGCCACTCCTTCGTGAGGCGCTGTTTGGGAAGTGATGCCTCTTCATAAAGTGGTCCGCACACTCCGGGTGCGGCTGTCCGAAGCACCCCGTGGTTTCCCATTATCCAACCCCCTCCGCCCAATGAAAGCCGAAGGCCCTCGGACTGCTGCGATTCTTCGCAGCTTTTGAATGAAGGGTGGGGACCGCTCTTCTTGCGGACCGAAGCGGCCCTTCAACATCGCTGCGGTGCCTGAGAGAGAATGCCGCTGTCCGCTGCATTCAAAAGCTGCGGATGACCGCAGCAGTCCAAGGGCGGCTGCGCCGCGGTCATTGATCCAGCCGTCGTGAGATTCTAACAAACTTCGCGTCTATTCGCGTCCATTCGCGGTTCATCTTCTAACTCCCCGCACTCACCGCCTCCAACTCCTCCCACCGCGCATACAGCCTCACCACCTCCGCCTTCGCTGCATCCAGCTTCGCCACCGTCGCCGGGATCTCCGCGTAGTTCTTCTGGAACTCCGGGTCATTCAACTTCCCCTCGAGCTCCGCCACCGCCTCCTCCGCCACGAGGATCGCCTCCTCCATGCCTTCGAGTTCCTTCCGTTCCGCCAGCGTCAACTTGCGCGGCTTCGCCACCACCGGAGCCGCCGCCTTCTGCCGCGCCGCCGCATCGCGGGCCGCCGCCTGCGCATGCAAGCGCTCCACTTGTTCCCGCGCCTGCCGCTTCTCCAGATAATATGAATAGTTCCCCGGCTGCACCACCACGCCACCATCCTCAAACGCGATGATCTGGTCGCAGATCCGGTCGAGGAAATAGCGGTCGTGCGAAACCACCAGCACCGAGCCATCGAAGTCCGCCAACGCTTCCTCCAGCATCCGCAGCGACGGCAGGTCGAGGTCGTTGGTTGGTTCGTCCAGCACCAGCAGGTTGCCGCCCGTCTTCAGCACCTTCGCCAGCATCAACCGCGCGCGCTCGCCACCTGAGAGCAAGTCCACGCGCTCGTTGATCCGCCGGTCATCGAACAAGAACCGTCGCAAGTAAGCCCGCGCACCGAGCGTCTGGTCGCCGAATTGCAGCTTCTCGTTGCCATCCGAAATCTCGTCTAACAGCGAGCCCTTCGCATCCAGCGCCATCCGTGTCTGGTCGATGTAATTCACCCGCACCTTCTTGCCCACCGTCGCCGTGCCCTCGCTCGGCGGCAACTGGCCGAGGCACACCTTCAGCAAGGTCGTCTTGCCCACGCCATTGCGGCCGACGATGCCGGTGCATTGGCCGGCCTCAAGCTTGAGATTCAGATGACGGAAGAGCCACCGCGGCGAATTCGCCGTGCCCACGTTCACACCCGCGCCTTCCAGCTCCACCACGGTATTTCCCAGTTCCGGCGGCGGCGGGATGAGAAGGTCCATCTCGCGCTCTTCCGGCGGCGCTTCCATGCCCTCGATCTCGTAGAACTTGTCGAGCCGGTGCCGCGACTTCGTGCCGCGCGCCTTCACGCCCGAGCGCACCCAGTCGAGCTCCTCGCGCAGGAACCGCTGCCGCCGCCGCTCCGTCTGCTCGGCGATCTGCTGGCGCACCGCCTTCGATTCCAGATACGCCGTGTAGTTGCCCGGATGCGAATACGCCTTGCCGTTGTCGATCTCGATGATCCGCGTCGCGATCACATCGAGGAAATACCGGTCATGCGTCACGAAGATGACCGCGCCCGCGTAGGTTTTCAGAAAGTCTTCCAACCATCGGATTGAGTCCGCATCGAGGTGGTTCGTCGGCTCGTCTAACAAAAGCAGATCCGGCTGCGACGCCAGCGCCCGGCACAAGGCCACGCGACGCTTTTCGCCCCCGGATAGCGGGCCCACCGCCGTCTCCAGCGGCGGCGTCCCCAGCGCCGTCGCCGTCGCCTTGATCCGCGCATCGAGATTCCACCCGTCGGCGTGATCGATCAAATGCAGCAAGTCCGCCAGCTCCGCCTCCGACCCATCGCCCCCCTCATACCGGCGGATCGCCTCCACCACATCCGCCGCCCCCGCGGCGATGTTCTCATGGACGCTCAACTCCGGATCGAGCTCGAATTCCTGCGGCAAATACCCCACCCGCAGCGCCCGCCGCAGCGAGATCTCCCCCGAATCCGCCTGCTGCGAGCCCGTGAGGATCTTCAACAGCGACGTCTTCCCGCAGCCATTCCTGCCGACCAGTCCGACTTTCTCCCCGGCGGAAACGGCAAGCGTCACGCCATCCAGCAGCGTCTGGTAGCCGTAGGAAAGGCGGAGTTCATTGGCGGAAAGCAAGGCGGACATGACCGCGGGGATCACCGTCCATCCCCGCCGGAAAGGCAAGGGGGAAGCGGCTCACTTTTTCACCCCGGTGAGGCCCGCCCGATGCGCCAGCAATGTGGTCCGCACAGGCCGTGTGCGGCCGAAGGACGGACGGTGTCACTTCCCGATCACGGCCGAAACCGCTTTCGGCTCGAACGTGTCCCGCCTGATCAGTCTAGTGATATTGCTCAAACAGCAAAACCCGGTCCTGGGATCCGTCTTCCAGCCATTCGGAGACGAAGTAGAGCATCGAATCCGGAAACTCATCCAGTGAGTGCGGCTTTTCCGAGTCCGCAGCGTGATCTCGCGCCTTGTCCCGCCAGAACCTATAGTCGCCTCGCGGATACCACCGCAATTCCTCCGCGATCCGGGCTTCAACGAGGCGCAGGTCGGGATCGACCTTCAGCAAGGATTCCACTTCATTCGGGGAAAGGTGGCGAAGGCAGACATGGGCGGTCGGACCTGTAGTGGTCCACAACTGCTCAAGAGGGATCCTCACGACGAGCCGCGGCCATAATGATGCGTGCGGTATTGAAGTCTTGGCTTTCCGTTTCATGAGCTCGTAAAAGGCGTCATGTCAGCCGCCTCCAAACACAACTGGTCTTTCGTTGGATGCATCGAGGTGAGGCCGTTGGAAGGATGCCAAATAAGCTCGGAGGAATATGCCGGCGCTGCAGTCAGATGCTACATCCACGCACCCTCCCGTGAAGAGGCAATGAAGCGGATGAATGAAGTTTTAGCCGAGGAGTGCATGGAGTTGGTGGAAATCGACTTTTTCGTAGATCAGGACGCCGTGGAGTGGGAGAATCCGGATGATCCGACAGCCATCCGATTGAGTGAGGAGGCAAAGGCCACCGGCGACGTGATATTCGGTGAATTTTTAGCTTGGGGCAACGACGAGGAAGAGTGAAGCGCTTCTTCCGCCTGAAGTCAGGGATTGATTCCGATGCTCTCCTCGGAATGCCTGATGTCTGTTGTTCGAGTCCGGCTGAAGCCGGGACTTCGTGCACTTTGAATCGGAGCCGCCGGGGTTCTTAACAGCCCTGCGCCAGCAAAGTGGCGAGATCGAGATCCGAACTCGGCATCCTTGGCAGAGTAGTAAAGTACCTGTGTCCCAATTCCTTCTCGCGTTTGTCCGCCAGATTGGTCCAAGAAGCGGACACCGTTAACACATGCACGTTTACGTTCGATTGAATGGATGGGGGCTGCAGGTGGTCCCCGCGGGGGACTTCGAGACCGAGTGGGATGAGGAGGCGAGGAATCTCGACATGAAGTTGTACGACGTGAGATTCGCGCAAATCCATGTCGACGGTGCGGGCTACCGCAGCAAGTTGGATCCGCGGACGACAAAGAGCTTGGGCGACGTTGTCGACATCCTCCCCGGCGAAACCGGCCGGTATTGGCGAGTCGAGACGGGCCTCTACCGGTTCGTTTGGCCGTCGGGCTATCGGATCGCATGTCGGGCGGATCAGGCTCCGATGATCGCCGTGGATCTCCTCGGAAGGAACAATGAGTGCATTTTCATTCAGAATCCCCGGACCATGCCCGCGTTGGGGCAAATGGCTGGCCCGGGTCAATCGATCCTCGACCAAGACGACGAGGATCATTCCATCCTGCTCGGCTACGTATTGGATGGAGTAGATTGGCGACAGCGTCACACGATGGTGACTGTGGGTTCGCGCGATCTGGCTGTTTCCGGCCAATCGCCCGCGAATGCGTTTAGCGGTGTGGAAGACGTCATGCGGGAGATTGTATCTTCCATTGAGCCCACTCCGGGTTGGTAGGAAAGTTCGCCTTTCCAGTTACAACCTCGGTGCGGCGACCGTCCCCTAGGGCATCCCCTCCGCCACCGACCTCGTGACGATCCGCAAAAATCCCCGCGCCCCTGAAGCCG
>CBKZPU010000132.1:0-13693 GCA_966696705.1 uncultured Verrucomicrobiaceae bacterium
CGGCAAGCACCTCTTGGTTCCCGACCTCGGCCTCGACAAGGTGCTGACCTACACCTTGGACCCCGCCACCGCGAAACCGTCCGCCGACGTTGAACCCGCCTCGTCGGCATCCGCTCCGGGAGCCGGTCCGCGCCACCTCGACTTCGCTCCGGATGGCAAGCATGCCTACGTCGTCAATGAACTGAACAACACCGTGACCGCCTGCCGTTTCGATGCCGCAAAGGGCACCCTCGAGGCGATCGGCGATGTCCCCACCCTTCCCGACGGCTGGACCGGACAAAACACCACCGCCGAGATCCAAGTGCATCCGAGCGGCAAGTTCGTTTATGCCTCGAACCGCGGCCACGACAGCATCGCGGTATTCGCGCGCGATGCCGAAACCGGCAAGCTGACCTCCGTCCAGTTCGCCCCGTGCGGCGGCAAGATTCCGCGCCATTTCACCATCACCCCGGACGGCAAATGGCTGCTGTGCGCCCATCAGGATTCGAACACCTTGGCGTCCTTGCCGCTTGATCCCGCGACCGGGAAGCTCGGCGAACCGAAGTCCACGATGCCCTGCCCGAACCCGATTTGCATTCTGTTTTTGCCGGTCGCCAAGTGACCGAAAAAGTGGCAAAATTCCTCTTGCGCCGGGTCGATCGAAATGCATCCTTCCGGCCCCGCCGCAAGGCAGGACACAACGCCTCGTTAGCTCAGTTGGTAGAGCAGAAGACTCTTAATCTTTTGGTCCTTGGTTCGAGTCCAAGACGGGGTACCACTTTCAAACAAGCAGGGCAGGAGGGAAACCTCCTGCCCTGTTTTTTTGCGTGGCTCCGGGCGCTCACGATTCTCCGCCAAGTCGAGTACGGCTGGCCCCGGATGACCTTTCCCGCCGGGTGACGCTCCCGCTGGAACAACCCGGATGGCTCCTCGTCGTTAAAGCTGCGGCGGCTCCTAATTCTGTTAGAGCGGAGCGTATGCAAAAATTTCAAAACGATGGAAGAATATCGCCAAATGTAGATAACATGTTACTCTGAGGTTTCGGCATGTTGCACGGAAATCAACGGGGAAACGCAGGAGCCACGGGGCCGGGAAGAATTCCGGGATCCCGGAACGGCATGATCACGGCGATGGCGGCGCTCTGGCTGGTGGCGGTTCTCGGCTTGGTTTCCGCGTTGCTTTTCTATTCGGCTTCTCCGGGGGCGACGGGAACGGTTCCTTCCCGTTGGCCGGCCGGAAGCGCCCTCCCCTTTGATGCAAGCCGCCTCAATCTGGTGCTGTTTGCTCATCCGCGCTGTCCATGCACACAGGCGACGTTCGGCGAGTTGGAGATCCTGATGGCTGGCTCTGAAGGGAAATTCAGCGCCCAAGTGTGGTTTATCCGGCCGCCGGGCACGTCAGGCAATTGGATGGACACCGCCTTGTGGCGCCGCGCCTCCTCGATCCCAGGGGTGAGAGTCCGCTGCGACGAGGACTTGGTCGAGGCTGGGCGATTCGGAGCGCAGACCTCCGGCCTGACTCTGCTCTACGATCACGACGGCAAGTTGTTGTTCCAAGGCGGCATCACGGGTGCCCGGGGTCATTCGGGTGACAATGCGGGGCTCAGTGCCTTGGCGGCGCTGTCGGAACGGAGCTTCGCGACTGAAGTCCAAACCCCCGTTTTCGGCTGCCCGCTTTTTGCACCGTGCTGTCAGGAAGGAGGGATGGCATGCAAACCCTAGCCGGCTTGGACACCACCACGGAAGCCCGGGCCTTGGAGCTTTTCGAGGAAGCCCGCGAGAAGATCTATCGCTATACCGACCGTCTGTTTGCGAACCTGATGGTCATCCAATGGCTCGCGGGGATTGCCGCGGCCTTGGTGATCTCCCCGAAGACTTGGATCGGGGCCTCAAGCCAGACCCACATCCACGTGTGGGCTGCGGTCTTCCTCGGTGGCATGATCACCGGCTTTCCCATTTTTCTCGCGCGGAAATACCCGGGCCTCGCGCTGACCCGCCATACCATCGCCGTAGCCCAGATGCTGTTTTCGGCGTTACTGATCCATCTGAGCGGCGGGCGCGTGGAAACCCACTTTCACGTCTTCGGCTCACTCGCATTCCTGGCGATCTACCGCGATTGGAAGGTCCTTCTCTCCGCGACGGTGGTCGTGGCCGTGGACCATGCGGTACGCGGGCTTTTCTGGCCGCAATCCGTCTTCGGGATCGTCGCGGCCAGCCCATGGCGCTGGATCGAACACGCGGGCTGGGTGATCTTCGAAGATGCCTTCCTGATGATCTCCATGCGGCACGGCCTGAGGGACATGTTCGAGGTGGCCTCCCGCCGCGCCCATCTGGAGACGGTGAACTCCCGGATCGAGCATCAGGTCGAGGAACGCACCGCGCAGTTGGTCTCCGCGCACCGGGATCTCCACCGCAGCGAGGAACGCTTTTCGAGCGCTTTCGAGTACGCGTCAATCGGTATGGCCCTCGTTTCACCGGACGGCCACTGGCTGAAAGTGAACCGGGCCTTATGCCACCTCACGGGATACACGGCCGCGGAGCTCTACCGGAGAACCTTTCAGGACATCACCCACCCCGACGATCTCGACCGGGATCTCGATCACCTGCGGGAGATGCTGGCCGGCAAGGTTCCTTCTTACCAAATGGAGAAGCGCTACTTCCACAAGGACGGCCGCATCGTCTGGGTGCTGTTGAGCGTTTCGCTGATCCGCGACGGTCAGGGAGCGCCGCTGCACTTCATCTCGCAAATCCAGGACATCACCGAGCGCAAGAACGCCGAAGCCGCACTGGAGACCCTGCACATGGAACTGCTGGAAGCTTCCCGCCGCGCTGGCATGGCGGAGGTCGCCACAAGCGTGCTCCACAACGTGGGCAACGTGCTCAACAGCGTGAATGTCTCTTGCGCCGTGGCCAGTGAGAAGATCCGCAATTCGCGCATCGCCAGCGTGAAGAGAACGGCCGATCTGCTCGGCGAGCATGCGGGTGACTTGGCGGCCTTCATGGCCAGCGATCCCCGCGGACAAAAACTGCCGGGGTTTCTCCACAATCTCGCCGAAAGGCTCGCCGCGGAACAATCGGAGGTGATGGAGGAACTACAGCTCCTCGCCAAGCACATCGACCACATCAAGCATATCGTGGCGATGCAGCAAGACTATGCCAAGGTCAAGGGCGTCACCGAAACCGTCAAGGTGACCGATCTGGTCGAGGACAGCTTGCGGATGAACGCCGACGCGCTGATGCGCCACGAGGTGGAGGTGGTCCGCGAATACGACGAAGTCCCGCGGATCGAGATCGAAAAGCACAAGGCGGTGCAAATCCTGGTCAACCTCATCCGCAATGCCAAACAAGCCTGCGACGACGCCGGGCCCGCGGCCAAGAAGATGACCGTGCGGGTGACCAATGGCCACGACCGCGTCCGCATCGCCGTGATCGACAACGGCGTGGGCATTCCGCCGGAGAACCTGACGCGGATTTTCGCCCACGGATTCACCACCAAACCCAATGGCCACGGTTTCGGCCTCCACGGCGGAGCCCTGGCTGCCCGGGAGTTGGGCGGCGACCTCACCGTCCACAGCGACGGCGGAGGAGCCGGAGCAACCTTCACCCTCGAACTGCCGGTCGCCCCGCCCGGAAAGACCGTACCGACGCCATGACCTCTTCTCATCCCGCCGCTTCCGTCCGGGATTCAGCCCACCGCATCCTGATCGTGGATGACAATCTCGCGATCCACGAGGACTTCCGCAAGATCCTCGCCGTCAGCTCCACCAAGAACGACTTCGAGGACGAGGACGCCGCTTTCTTCGGGACTCCCGTCGCCGAAGCAGAACGGACGTCCTTCTCTTTGGATTTCGCTTCACAGGGCCTCGAAGCCTTGGAGCGGGTGAGCGCCGCCGCCCGCGAGAATCGGCGCTATTCGGTGGTCTTCATGGACGTCCGGATGCCGCCGGGTCTGGACGGCGTCGAAACGACGGCCCGCCTGTGGGAAATCGACCGCGACTTGCAAGTGGTGATCTGCACCGCCTATTCGGACCACTCTTGGGAGGAGATGGTCGGGCACCTGGGCCGGACGGACCGCCTGCTCATTCTCAAGAAGCCTTTCGATGTGATCGAGGTCGTCCAGTGCGCCCATGCACTGAGCGGCAAGTGGTCCTTGCTGCAGCAAACCCGCCGCAATGCCGAGTCGCTCGAATCCGCGGTGCGGCAACGGACCTCCGAACTCGCCGACGCCAACCAGCGCTTGGAAAGTGAGATCGTCGAGCGACGGCGCAGCGAGGAGGCGCTTCGCTTCACCCAGTTCTCGGTGGACAATGCCCCCGAGGCGATGTTCCGGGCGGCCCCCGATTCGCGGCTGCTTTATGCGAATGCCGCGGCGTGCAAGGTACTGGGTTACTCGGCCGAGGAGTTCGAGGCGCGCAGCACTTCCGACATCTTTCCCGAGATCAGCGGGGATGCTTGGCCTGGCTTTTGGGAATCCTTGCAAGCCTCCGGCCACCAGACCTTCGAAACCCGGTACCGTGCGAAGGATGGCACCGAGATCCCGGTCGAACTCACCGCGGCCTTCTTCGCCTTCGGCGGCAAGGAAGTGCTTTGCGCCTCGGCCCGCGACATCACCATCCGCAAAAGGATTCTGGCGGAACTTTCAGCCGCACGCGATGCAGCCCTCGAATCCGTCCGCCTCAAGGGCCGTTTCCTCGCGAACATGAGCCACGAAATCCGGACGCCGATGAACGGGGTCATCGGCATGGCGGAACTCCTGCTTCATACCAATCTCAGCCGCGAGCAGCGCGACTATGTCGATACCATTCGCGGCAGCGGCGATGCCTTGCTGAACCTGATCAACGACATCCTGGACTCCTCGAAGATCGATTCCGGGATGCTCGCCTTCGAAACGCTCGAGTTCGATCTCGGAGAGGTGGTGGAAGGAACCTTGGACATCGTCGGTGGCGTCGCGCGGAACAAGGGACTGGAGTTGGCCAGCCACATTCATGGCGACGTGCCCCGCCATCTGCAAGGGGACGCCGGCCGCCTCCGCCAGGTGCTGACGAACCTTCTCGGAAACGCCGTGAAGTTCACCGAGCGCGGCGAGGTGGTGCTCATGGTGTCACTGATTGAGGAGACAGCGACCACAGGTGTGCTGCGCTTCGAGATCCGGGACACCGGAATCGGAATCCCGGAGCAATTCCGCAAGCGCATCTTCGAGCCTTTCGTCCAAGCGGACGGTTCCGACACCCGCAAGTACGGTGGCACCGGCCTCGGCCTTAGTATTTGCCGCCAGATCATCGAGGCGCAGGGAGGGAAGATCGGGGTGGACAGTGTGCCGGGTGAGGGCTCGACGTTCTGGTTCACCCTCGCTTTCGACAAGCATGCCGGGCCGCCACGGCGAGTCATCCACAAGCTCGAATGCCCACCGGATCTTCGCGTGCTCGTGGTGGACGACAACGAGACCAACCGCAAGATCCTGGAGCTCCAACTCGCCCATCTCCAGATGCGATCCACCGGCGTGGAAAGCGGTGAGGAGGCGATCAAGCTGTTGCGTCGCGAGAGTGCCGGAGTGGATCCTTTCCTGGTTGCGATCATGGATATGCAGATGCCGGGGATGGACGGGCTCTCGCTCGCCCGCCTGATCAAATCGGAACCGGCAATCTCCAGCACCCGCTTGATCCTTCTCAGCTCGCTCGGCGACCAACTCTCCGATGACGAACTCGCCGCGATGGGTATCGAGGGACATATCGTCAAGCCAATCAAGCAGGCGCGCCTCCACGACGCATTGGGCGCGTTGTTCGAGCGCCGGATGCCATCGACCCGGGCGGACGAGCCCGCCCCGCCGAAAGCCGCGGCGCAAGGGACCGGACCGGCGCTCCCGCTGCGGATCCTCCTGACCGAGGACAATCCCGTGAACCAGAAGGTGACCCTCCTTCAACTCCGGAACCTCGGCTATGAGGCGGATTTGGCGAAGGACGGCGCGGAAGCCATCCGGATGCTGAGGAACTCACCTTACGACGTGATCCTGATGGATTGCCAGATGCCGGTCATGGACGGGCTGGCCGCCACCCGCGAGATCCGTCGCAGCTATCCTCATCCAGTGCGAATCATCGCCATGACCGCGAATGCCATGCAGGAAGACCGCGAGCGGTGCCTGGATGCGGGAATGGACGCCTTCCTCAGCAAACCGGTCCGCGCCGCGGACCTCGGCCAAGTACTCCAATCATGCAAGCCGCTCGGCGTCGCCTGCACTCCGGCTCCGGCAGCCGATTCGCCCGACACTGTTGACGCCCCGGTGAATCTCGAGCGCCTGCTTGAGATCACCGGCCACGATGCGGAGATGTTCCATCAGATCGTCCACGAGTATCTGGACCAAGCCGGGGAAATCCTCTCCGCCCTGGTGCTGGCCATCGAGGACCGCGACGCGAGCGAGCTCCGCGAACTCGCCCACAAACTCTGCGGTTCCAGCGACGCGTGTGGCATGCAGGCAATCGTGCCGTCACTGCGGCGGCTCGAGCAACTCGGCCGGCAAGGCCGTTTCGACGAGGCGCCGGAACTCTCCCAAGACGCAATCCGCCAGCTCCACCGGATCCGCCGCTTTCTCGCCAGCCTGCCGGCGGGTGTTCCGACCACATCCCCATCCCACGCATGAAACGTATCCTTATCACCGACGACGACCTTTTCATGGCGAATGTCTGCCGCAGGAAGTTCGAAGAGGCCGGCTTCCACGTCACGGTCGCGACCGATGGCCATGCGGCGGTTGAAGAGCTCGTTCTCCACCCACCCGATGTGGTGTTGCTCGATTTGATGCTTCCGGAGATCGACGGTCTCGGAGTGCTGCGCTTCTTGCGGTCACGCGAAAGACTGCGGGGGCTACCGGTCATCGTCGTTTCCAATCTCTCGTATTTCTCGGGCGTGGTCCAGGCGGCCTGGCATGCAGGCGCCACGTACTTCTTCAACAAGGGAGATTGCAGCCCTGCCTCCTTGGTGGAAGCAGCCGAAAAGGCGACGTCCGGCGAGCAGCAATCTCCGCCTCCCCCTGCTCCCGCGCCGGAACCCGCCGCGGCCGCGATGCCGCGCGCGGTGACCGGACCTCCTCCCCTGCCGCCACAAGCACTCGCGAAGAGGACCGCAGTGCCGGTCCCTGCGGCCGGCCCGGCAGAACGGACGGATTCCCGCAGCACGACCGGACGGCCATTATCACGGCAGCAGCCGCATATTCTGGTAGCCGACGATGACCGGGTGATTCATGGGGTGCTTACCTTCTTCCTCACCCAAGGGGGGTTCTTCGTAAAGACGGCAAGCAATGGCCAGCAAGCCCTCGAAATGGCACAGGCCGAAACGCCTGACCTCCTGGTGTTGGATGGCAGGATGCCGGAGCTTGATGGCTTCGAGGTGCTCAAGCGCTGGCGGGAGATTCCAAGCCTCGCCAAGGTTCCGGTAATCATGCTCACCTCCGAGAAGGACGAGTCGCAAATGAAAAGCGCCCTCGCCAGCGGAGCCGTCGCCTACCTGACCAAGCCCTTTAGTCCAGACGATCTGGTGAAGAGGGCCACGGAACTTACCGGCAAGAGAGCGTAGTGGCGCGGTCATCAGATTCCGTGGAGGGCAGTCGCGGTGTAAGCTCTTGCCCGTCAGCCCGCATTGGCTCCCCATCTTTCGGAATTGTTGGAGTCAACCTGAACCTCTGGGTTTGTCCTGCGGCAAATCACGGGAAGCTACCATCCCCTGCCACGAAACCGGCACGGAAGATGCACGGGTCGCTGCTGGACTCTCCCCCGCTGACATCCCACGCTCGCGCCGCTCCATGTCTCGCAGAACCAAGATCATCATCACGCTCGGCCCCGCCACCGAGGCGGAAGAAACCATCGGACAATTGATTGACCTCGGCACCAACGTGTTCCGACTCAATATGAGCCACGCCAAGCACGAGTGGGCACGCGAAATGGCACGCCGGGTCCGCAAGGCCGCCGCCGAACGCGCCGCCCACGTGGCGGTGCTCTTCGACCTGACCGGTCCCTCGATCCGCACCGGTGATTTGGAAAAGCCCTACGAGCTGAAGATCGGCGATCTGGTCGAGTTCCGCAAAAGCGATGCCCCGCCGTCGATCGAGCTTTCCACCACGGTCAACTACGGCGGCCTGATGGACGATGTCGCCGAGGGCCGCACGCTGGTCGTCGATAACGGCACCATGCTGATGGAGATCAAGACCAGGAAGGACGACCGCATCATCTGCGAGTGCAAGACCGCTGGCAAACTCGGCTCGCGCCGCCACATCAATCTCCCCGGCACCCGCCTCAATCTCCCCGCGCTGACCGAGAAGGACCGCACCGACCTGGCGCTCGCCGTGGAGTGCGATGCCGATTACATCGCCGGCTCCTTCGTCCGCGATGCCGCCCACGTGCGCGAATTGCGCGAGGCGGTGGAGGCGCTCGAAGGCGGCGCGCAGATCGTCGCGAAGATCGAGGACCAGGAGGCGATCCGGAATATCGACGCCATCATCCAGGCCACCGACGTGATCATGGTCGCGCGCGGCGACCTAGGGATCGAGGTCGATTTCGAAGAGCTGCCCATCCTCCAGCGCCGCCTGGTGAAGCGGTGCCACGAGCTCGGCAAGCGCGTGATCGTGGCGACGCAACTCTTGGAGTCGATGATCCAGAACCCGACGCCGACCCGCGCCGAGGTGACCGACGTGGCAAATGCCGCCTACGAGGAAGCCGACTGCCTGATGCTTTCCGGCGAGACGAGCGTGGGACTGCACCCGCTGCGCTGCGTCGAGGCGCTGGTGAAAATCAGCATGCGCATCGAGCGCACCGGCGGGCTTGGCTTCGGCCAATGTGTGCTCTTGCGCGATGAACGACAGAAGGCCGCGCGCGCCGCGGTCACGCTGGTGGATTCGCTGCCGGATGCGCGCCTAATCGTGCTCACCCGCCGCGGCGTGATGGCGAACCACACGGCGATGCTGCGTCCACGCACGAATGGCTTCTACGCCTTCACCCCGAAGGAACGCGTCTGCCGCCAACTCGCCCTGACGCGCAACGTGGAAGCCTTCAAGCTGCCCTTCGCCGCGACGATCGACGAAACCATCCAGCGCGCCGTGGAATTGCTCCGCGCCGCGGATCTGGTACGTCCCGGCACGCCGCTGGTGATCGTTTCGGACATTCTCTCCGATCACTTCGCGGCGAATTCGATCCTGCTGCACCACGCGTGAGCCGGCTCAGGCCCGGTGCACGACCATCTGCGGGAAAGGGATCTCCCATCCCTCGCGGTTGCAGGCATTGACGCACGCCTCCTGGATCCAGCGGGCGAGCGCCGCATAGCGGGCCGCGGCGTCACCGGAAAAATCCGCCAGCACTTGGAAGTCCAGGGAACTGGCGGCGGCTTCCTTGAATTCGACTTTCACCGAGCGCACTTGGTCGTGGCCGAGGGCTTCGACCAGGTGCCGATGGACCGCCGTCTCCAGCGCCTCGGGGATTTCCCGTGTCGCCTCGGAGCGATGGCCGTAACCAATGCCGAAAGTCACGCCGATGCGGAAGCCTCGCGACAGGTTCTCCGGGCATTGTTCCAGAAAATCTCCCGTCGGATAAGTCTTGAGACTGCCGCCGAGGCGTAACACCACCACATGCTCCGGCGTTTGTTGGATCACCTTGCCGTAGCAGCCGTCCGCCAAGGTCACCCAGTCGTTCTCGCGGGTGGGAAACCACGACTCCTTCGGGTCGGACGGGCGTGAGCGCATGGAAAGGAGTTCCTTCACCGGCATCCGCAAGGTGCCCCCGGTCAGCTCCGGATTACTAAAGTCGCAGTACATGTTGAGCGTGTCCACCCGCCACGGAATCCCGTCAACGACGAGCCGCTCGCCTTGGCGGACCGGACCGAGGTTGAGGATCACCTTGATCTGGTCCAAGTAGGGAGGCAGGGCGGCCTTCGACGCCCACAGCAACCCCAGCAGGAAGACAAGCGCAAGGGTGAGCATCAGCCAATCGCCGCGCAGATAAAACACCAACACCACGGCAAGAAAGGCCAATATCCCGGACGCCGCCGCAGCGATCAAGTCGGCGGAACGCGCCACCAGCCCGCCGCCCTTCTTGCGGTGCAACGGGCTGATCCTCTTGGCATACCGGTAAATCCGGCGAATCCCAATGAAGACAGCCACCGCGCAACCGAATGCCAGCAGCACGTTCAGTCCGCGGCTCCGCCAGAAATCGGTAAGCATTCCAGATATCGCCTCCCACGCGGTCGGAGTGGTTTTCTCGCGCTCGGAAATCTGACGGTTCAACGTTTCGGTCTCGCTGCGCGCCTCGTCGCGGCGGCTGGACCAGAGCTTGCGCGCGGTTTCCAATTCGGCACGCACCAACTCGTCGTCGGTGGCTGCAAGCGTGCTCTCGATTCGCACCAGCGCCGCCTGGGCCAGCGCCAGCCGTTCCGTCCAAACCCTCCGCTGCGACCTCAACTCTTCCATCTGCCGGGGCTGGGCCGTGACGTCCCTGACGCTTTCCAACAAAGGAGCGAGGAGTTCCTTGAACCCGGTGTCGAGCTCCGCGGCTCGCTCCGCCCCGCCACGGTAAGCGCTGTCCTCCACCCCGCTGGCGATAATCCGGAAATTCTCCCGCAACTGGCCGACTCTGGCGCGCTGAACATCGACCCGCTCGGACGCCTCCTCCTTGGCGTCCTCCGTGGTCGCTCCGGATTGCGCCCTCCGCAGGGACTCGAGTTCGGCCTCGGCGTTTCGGAGCGCTGGCGCCAGTTCGCGCAGCGTCTCGAGGTTCTTCGCCACATCGGCCGGCGGCGGCAGCTCATCCTTATCCTGGCCGAACAAAGTTCCCGCCACACAAAGCCACATCGCCACGCGGAGCCAAATCATCCCCTAACCTATTGCAGCGATCGCCTGCAGCTCAACATCCGATGATCCCGCTCCACGCCCACAACGTGGGATCGAGTTCCGCACGGGCGGCGGCGATCACGGCGTCGGCCTCGACGGGATCGGCTTTATGAAGTACGGCGAACATCGTGGATCCCGAGCCGCTCATCAGCGCGCCGGCGACTTCATCACGCGCCAGCAACCAGGACTTCACTTCCGCGAGAAACAGGTGCTTCCAAAACACCGGGCGCTCAAGGTCATTGACCAGTTCTCCCCACGGAAAGACCTGCGCGTCATAGCGTACGCCAGTTAGTTCCCGTGCGTCCATGCAGCGCCGATAGGCATCCGGAGTGGCGACGCCGAAGGACGGCTTCAGCAGCAGCACCGGCAAGGGCGGTGGCGCCTCCGCCGCCACGATGACCTCCCCGCGCCCGGTCGAGCGGGCCGAGGGCGGGCCGAGGAAAAACGGAATGTCGGAGCCAAACGTGGCCGCGATTTCCATCAGACGCTCCGTCCCGAGCGGCCGGTCATGGAGCCGGTCGAGCGCGGCCAAGGTGGCCGCGGCATCGCTGCTGCCGCCCCCGAGTCCGGCACCGTGAGGGATGCGCTTTTCCAAGTGAATCGCCAGCGGTTGCGCGAAGCCGGTAACAGCGCGGTAGCCGGCAAGCGCCTTGAGCACGAGATTCGAGTCATCTGAAGGGACGCTCGGGTCGTTGCAGGTGAAGGCATCGGCCTCCGCTGCGGCTAATGTCAGCGTGTCGTGCAGGCCCGGCAGCCGCACCATCCACGAATCGATCTCATGAAAGCCATCCTCGCGCTTCCGCAGCACGCGCAGGGTCAGGTTCAGCTTGGCGGGGGCTTCGACGGTCAGGGCGCTCATGCGGTTTCCTCGCGGACGATGAGGGCAAGCATCCGCCCGGTGCAGCCTTTTTCGATGCGGTAACTGTAGTGCCGCGTCAGGTCGCAGGCGGTGTCCTCGCCCTCGTCGTGAAACTCGCCCACTCCGGCCGCTTCCGCTTGGCGGGCGATTTCGGCGGCGAAATCGATCTCGTAATGCGGCGGCCGGATGCACGGGCCCAGCACCACCACCAGATCCGCGGGTTGGGTGCCGTATTTCTCGCCCATCAGGTCGATCGCTTGACCGAGGATGTTCAACTCGGTGCCCTTCTTGCCGGAGTGCAGCAGCCCGATGGCTCCCGTCTTGCGGTCGGCCATCCAGATCGCGCCGCAGTCGGCCACGTAAATGCCCAGCACTTCGCCGGGAGCGGCGGTGATCAGGCCATCGACGGCCGGGATCACCGGCAGGCCATCGCCAGCCATCCGGGTCGCCTCGCCGGGGACCACGGCCACGCCGCTGCCGTGGACCTGTTCGGCCCGCCACCAGTGGTCACGACCGAACTCGCGCCGGACGATCTCCTCATGGAGCGGGCGCAGGCGGGCGAGGGTTTCATCGCGATCGGTCGTCGCCTCGACGCTGTCCAAACGACCGATCCAGCCGGCCCGGATCCCGGGCAGGCGGTTGAGGGGTTTCAAAAAGGACTTGGGGAAAGAGAACGCCTCCGTCACGGGCACAAATCGTAACGGAGGCGCGATCGATCCGCCAAGGGGGATGTCGGCGGCCTCGTCGCTCACGCGATAGCGCGCGCCCGAATGGCACGCTTCGTGTGCTCGACGGCCTCAGCCTGATCCTCGTCCATTTCAGAGAGGATGTTTGCGAGGTCCGCGGCGATTTCCTTCCGCATTTTTCCGACCAGATCCACACCCTTGGTAGTGATGCGGACCATGATCTTGCGGCGGTCTTCCGCGGCATGAACGCGCTCGACGTACCCGAGCTTTTCCAAACGATCGACGAGGCCAGTGGCCGCGGCGGTCGAGTGACCCATCTTTTTCGCGATATCCGACATCGTCAGATACTCTTCGCTGGAGAGGTAGGTCAGGAGGAAGAACTGGGGGAACGACACGTTGCCTTTATTGAGTTCGTTGGACAGGTTCAGGATGCAGCTACGCTGCGTGAACAGGACGAAGTCAGCGAGGCGATCGGCATCGGCATGCAGAGAGGCGCCGGGGGCGCCCGAGGTGCTCAGTTTCATGGCTGGTTGTAGTATTCATCTTTCGGGACATGTAAGGGAGCACAGCCTTTGCGGGGGAGAACCTAACAAGCATACCGGACTGTAAGCAAGACCAAATTTCAAATTTATCGCCTAACACCCAAGATTTGGGCCGATCATTTTGAAATTCATGGCTTTGGAGGGGACTCACCGGTGTTCGATTTTGTTTCAAGCTCTGGCGCGGGATGGCTCGGGCTAGGGGTTTCTACGAGGTTCCCTGGCCCGGTTTCTTCCTTAATCGGCCGATAATATACCGAATCCCCAACTTTCGCCACCCCTGAACGAATATCTGCCGCAGAAAATTGTCCGAGCTTCTCCCCCGTGGCCACCAGGTTGGAAGTCCGGCCTTCTGTACCAATGCCGGAGAGCAGCCCGCCATCCGGCACTTTCCAAGGTCCATAGGACTCGATCAGGACGAAGCCACTGCTCTCTTGGACCGAGGCGACCCGCCCGACGAGGCGCGGCTTGGTCGCGGACCCCTCCGGTTTTTCCTCCTCATCCTTGAACAGCGAGCAGGACGACAGCCCGGCGAGGGCTAACAGCAGGAGCAGTCTCATGCAGGGAATAGCGCCACGACTCCCCCGTCCGTTCAAGTCTTGCCCGGATGAACAAGATTTCTGCTCCGGGATGGTTGACGATCTCCGGCGGCTGTGTGCAAGGTCCGCGCGACGCAAGTTTGGATCGGTGGCTGAGTGGTCGAAAGCACACCTTTGCTAAAGGTGCGTGCCTCAAAAGGGCACCGAGGGTTCGAATCCCTCCCGGTCCGC
>CBKZPU010000133.1:0-13444 GCA_966696705.1 uncultured Verrucomicrobiaceae bacterium
GGCGAGTAGTGGACCTCGCGGGCCGTCCGTTTCACCAGAATGATGCCGGCGCCGATCAGCAGGTCGCGAGTAATCACCAGCACTGCAAACCACGGCGGCATCCGCCAGTCCTCCGGGCCCCAGGGGAAGGCGCTGAGGCATATGATCGCGGTGATGAGGAGAAACTTGTCCGCCAAGGGGTCGATGAAGGCACCGAACTTCGACTTCTGGTTGAAGCGGCGGGCGATCCAGCCGTCCACGCCGTCGGTGGCGGAGGCGAAGATGAACAGGGCCAGCGCGGTCCAGCGGAGGTGCTCCTTGGGCTCGCCATGGGCCACGCTCATTCCGTAGCGAGCCACATACACGGCAAACACCGGCACCAGGCCGATGCGGGCGAGCGTGATCTTGCTGGCGAGGGTCATCCCCCGCCACTGTGGCATGGGCGGCAAGTTTTTGCGACAGGGAACCGATTCCGCCGCCGCTTCAATCTCGCAGACAGTGCGAGTGGCGTTCCCACCACGCCACGGTGACCAGCACGGCGGCCGCCAATGCCGCCAGCAACCACGGCGCGAGGTGATCGGCCGCCGTGCCTAACATGCCGAGCGCGGCGATGGCCGCGAGATGTGACCACGGGGTGCGGCCGGAGATGGCCTTCTTGAAGAGGACATTGCCGAGCAGGTAAAGCGCGGCACCGCCGAGCAGGGCGATCGCCGTTTTGGCATCGGTGTGGCTGGCCGGGTGGGCGAGCACGAATTCATCCGCGGCGGCGCTGAGGATGATGCCGGCGACGAGAAAGAGATGCAGATACGTGTAGGCCAGCCGCGCCAGATGGCCGGGATTCTCCGATGAGGAAATCACCTGCGTCCCGAAGTCCGAGGCGGTGTCGAAATACAGCCACCACATCGCGATGCTGCCGATGACCAATGCCATGAATGCGGCGACCAGCGGCGCGGTCCATTCGAGGCCGCTAAAAGTGGCGCCGGTGACGAGGATCGATTCACCGAGCGCGATGATGATGAACAGCCCGCAGCGCTCCGCCATGTGATGGCCGGACACCTGCCAGTCGGTGGACGCCGATTTTCCAAGTCCCGGCACCTGGAAGCCGACCGACGGAGAGATATACTCGATGAGCAGGGCGACTCCCCAACAGGCCATGCGGGCCCCGCCTTCGAGAAAGCCACCGGTGATCCAGAACACGCTGCCGGTTCCCAGCCAGCAAATGATGCGTTGGAAACCCCGCACCATTCCGGCCTCACCCTTTACCGCCCACAGGAAAAAGAGCGTGCGGCCGATCTGCATCGCCGCATAGGCCCCGGCGAAGACCAGGCCGCGGGTGCCGAAGGCATCGGGAATCGCGGCGGATAGCACGAGGCCGACCACCATCATGACGAGCAGCAGGCAACGCACCGGCAGCTTTTCGGGGTCGAGCCAGTTCGTCACCCACGCGGTGAAGACCCACACCCACCACACGGCTAACAGCAGCATCAGCGTCTGCAGCGCACCGGTCGCCGAGAAATGGCCGATCAGCGAATGCGACAACTGCGTGATCGCGAACACGAAGACCAGATCGAAGAACAGCTCGATGAACGAGACCTTTTCCGAGGTATGGCCGTGGCGCGGACGCAGCAGGTCGTTCATGGCTGGGCCGGGCGCACGGCTTCGGCCCACGACAGTAGCAACAACCCGCCGATGATGGCGAGATTCTTCATGAAATGAAGGAGCTGTGCGTGTTGCTCGACTCCGCCGTGGTTCCAGAACGGGTAGGCAATGAAGGCATCCACGGCCAGGAACACGCCCAGCAGCAGCGAGAGCCGGCCGGCTTGCCAACCGGCCATGATGGCGATCCCGGCTAACAGCTCGAAGATCGCAAAGGCAACGCCTGCCGCGCCGGGCGGAACCCTGCCGTTCAAGACGCCGGCTTTGACCAACAGACGCTCAGCTCCGAGGCCGACGAACACGCTGGCGACCAGCATGCGGGCGAGGACATAAGGAATCGGTTGCTTCATGGGAGGGGGATACGGCCGGAGGATATCATGGCCGATATGCTAGATAAACAGTTCGGTAGCCCGACGCAAACCCGCTTTCTGCCGGCGGCTACTTCGACGAACGGCAAGTTGTAAATTTTCGGCGTAAAATGGATTCAAAGTGTGCTTTTCCTGCGTATTCACGTCTCGTGCTCATGATGCTCCGGATTGCCCTGTTGTTGTTCGTGTCGTCCCTTCCTCTCGCGGCGCAACCCGGCCGGGAGATCCGCGTGATGTCATGGAACCTGCACCACGGGGTGGGGGAGGATGGGAAGCTCGATCTTTCGCGGATCGCGGCGCGGATCCGGGAGCAAAACCCGGACGTCGTGATGCTGCAGGAGGTGGATAACAAGTGCCGCCGCAGCCGGTCGGTCGATCAGGCCGCGGAACTGGCGAGGCTGACCGGTCTAAAAAGCGCCTTCGGCAAGGCGATGGATCACGACGGCGGCGAATACGGCCAGGCGATCCTATCCAAGCATCCGCTCGGGGAAACCAAGGTCCACCGGCTGCCGGGCGATGGCGAGCCGCGCATCGCCTTCGAGGCGATGGTGGTTTTCAAAAACCAGCCGCTGCGACTGGTGAGCGTGCATCTGGATCACCAGCAGGACGCACGGCGGCTCAAGCAGGCGGAGACCCTGGTGAAGGAACTGGCGACGACAAGAGAGCCGCTGATCCTGGCCGGCGATTTCAATGACGTGCCGGACTCGCCGGCGATGAAGGTATTCGGCGATGACCTGACGCCGGTGGAAAAGAGCGAGCCCCGGCTGACTTGTCCCGCGGCTGTGCCGGAGGTCGAGATCGACCACGTGTTTCTGCGCGGCTTGAAGGCGGTGTCGCCGGTGACGGTGCTGCCGGAAGCGGTGGCTTCGGATCACCGGCCGTTGGTGATGACCGTTTCGCTGGGTGAAGAGACGAAATAACCCTGAGGGAAAACCTTTAAGATTGCGGAAAAACGGCAGGGACCGCTCTCCGAGCGGTCAGGCTGGGGACGGCCGCTGTTCCGGGGGCAAGCCGATTTCTGATGAGGTGCGCCAGAAGCCTGACCTTTTCGGAGAAAGGTCCCTGTCGTCGATCGCGGCTCCTCAGACTTCGCCTTCCGGGTAGAGCTGGTGGTATTTCACCGCTTCCACGCCGACGGCGAGGGCCGTGCCGAAGATGGTCTCGACGCTCGCGGTCCGCGGCACTTGGGCGCAGGGGCGGGCGAGGCCGGCGAGGATCTGGCCGTAGTTGAGCGCGCCGGCACAGTGCTGGAGCAGCTTCAGGGAAATGTGGGCGGCATCGAGGTTCGGGAAGACCAGCACGTCGGCGGGCTCGCGGTGCGGCGCGTCCGGCAGCTTGATTTCCGAGGCGGTGGGGTCGAGCGCCACGTCGGCCTGGACTTCACCGGTGATCTTGAAGTCAAGGTAGGCCTCCTTCGCCTTGTCGATCGCCAAGGCGGCGGCGGCGGCCATCTTGCGGGCGTCCTCGGTGCCGGAGGAACCCTTGGTGGAGTGGCTGAGCAGCGCGATGTGGGGGTCGCGGCCGAGGAAGTGCTTGGCGAGCTTGCCGGTCTCCAAGGTGATCGTGGCGAGTTGATCGACGGTCGGCTGCGGGAGCAGGCCGCAGTCTGCCATGAAGAGGATGCCGTCCCTGCCGAAGTGCTGCAGGTGTGGGGCGACCAGCACCATCATGCCGAACATCTTCGGCACGGCCGGGAGCGGCTTGATCGTCTGGATCAGCGCGCGGAACAGGGTGGCGGGCAGACTCAGGTTGCCGCCGACGAGGGCGTCGGCATGGCCATATTGCACCATCATCGCGCCGAAGTAGTGGGGGCGGGAAACCACGTCCACCGGGCTGGCGGTGGCGTGATTGCGGTAGCGTTCCACCTTGGCGAAGCGTTGGCAGAAGAGTCCCAGGTCCGACGACTTCGCCGGCTCGATGACGTTGGTGAATTTCAGGCTGACGCCGTTGTCGGCGGCCATAGCGCGGATCTTGTCGCGCGAGCCGAGCAGTACCGGCACGGCGGCCTCCGCGGCCACCAGGCGCTCGGCGGCACGCAGCACGCGGAGGTCCTCGCCTTCGGTGAAAACGATGCGCTTCGGGTGGCTCCGGAGCTTTGCGATCAGATAGTCGGTGAACGGATTGCCCACGGCGACGGGGCTGGAAAGGTCTTGGCTCATCGGAAATCCCGGCGGTGCTTGCGTGTGGGCGGCACTTTAGTATCCCTAACGAAAGTCAAGCAACCCGAATCCCCGCGACATTTCCGCCGTGCCGGCCGACTACCACACTCATACCCCGCTTTGCCGCCATGCGGAGGGAGAACCGGAGCAGTACATCGCCGCCGCGCTGGCCGCGGGAGTGACGGAATACGGGATTTCGGATCACGCGCCGGCCCGGCCGGAGCCCTTCGATGACTGGCGGATGCTCGAAAGCGACTTGCCGGCCTACTTCGGGTGGATCGACCGCGCCCGCGCCGCCGCCGGGGCCCTGCCGGTGCGGGCCGGGCTCGAGTGCGACTGGCTGGCCGGCTGCGAAGGCTGGATCGAAGACCTCGCCGGGCGCTATCCGTGGGACTACCTGATCGGCTCCGTCCACTACCTCGGCGTCTGGGATTTCGACAATCCGAAGTGGCTCGGCCGCTGGGCGGAGACCGATGTGGATACGGTGTGGGGCAGCTACTGGCAAACCTACGCCGCCATGGCGCAGAGCCGGCTGTTCGACATCCTCGGCCACCCGGATCTCATCAAGAAATTCTCCTACCGGCCAGCCGGCGACTTGGCCCGCTTCTACGAGCCGGCGATCGAGGCGATCGCCGCATCCGGCTGCGCCATCGAGCTGAATACCGCTGGCTGGCACAAGCCCTGTGCCGAGGCGTATCCGCATCCGCAATTCTTGGAGCTGGCCTGCCGGGCTGGCATTCCGCTGGTCATTTCCTCCGATGCCCACGCGCCGGGTGAAGTGGCGCGGGACTTCGGAAAGGCAATCGAGTGGGCGAAGTCAGCCGGCTATGGGGAGACGCAGCTTTTCGAAAAGCGGGCGCGGCGGGGGCTGGGGCTGTAGGGGCTGGTTTGCGATGCAGGTAGTCCCGCCTTCATGCGAATTGGAAACGGTCCCTTCATGTCCGCCTGAGGGCCATGCCGATAAGGACTCGCGGGGGGCAATTCGCGGGTCCTTGCGAGGTGGCTCCCGAGGGCCAAAGGCCCTGCCTATACCAGCCCAAGCCGCAAGGCCTAGGGGAAGATGAGCGACAGCAACCAAGGGCTGAAGACCCGATCCATAAGAGAAATGAGAGAAGCGCTCCGATTCATCTGCATCTCCCCCGCATGGATCGGGCCTTCGGCCCTCCAAAGTCCTTTCGCATCCATTCCCCAGGCCTTGCGGCCTGGGCTGGTATAGGGCGGGCCCTTGGCCCTGAAACCGGCGCTGCATGTGCGGCAACGGCGAATCTGCCTAGAATTACTCCAGTCCTTAACGGCATTGGCCTGAAGGCGGGACTACGAACCACTGCAGCGCATCCCGGCCGGTCAGTGCGGCAAGGCTAGCCCGACGTGCCGCGAAGTGCTGGCGAGAGCTTCGGGAGCCCGGCGTCAAGAGGCCGCTGCCACGGAGAAGGGGACGTGTGTGTGAGGGGGAGTAGTGGCGGCGGGGGCTGCTTCGGTTGGAGCAAGCCGCCCGGCGGATCGGGGGATTTGACCCGCCGGGCGGCTGACAACACACACTAACACACACACTGTCGGGGGAAATTTTCCGGCTCGAATTCGTGGGGGGAATCGAGTCGGTTTTTCGGGCGAACCGGCCTTGGGTTTGGGGGAGCTCCCACGGTCGGTTCGTCTGATTCCTGAGTCGTCGGTCGGGGGGAGTCCTTCGAATCGGGTCGTTCGCTGGGAACGGCGTGATCCAACACCCGATGCCGCCACAGGACAAGGTCTTTCATGGTACGTGATCGCGTAGGGGGATATATGTTTCCCTTTTTCAGACTTTCAGGTTTGGGGGCCTTTTTGATTGGTAAAGTATTGGGATTCAGTGGAAACGCGAATTTGGTAAGGATATATTAACAATCTGGACTTGCCTGATTTCGAGACAAGGGATTGGTGGTTAAATGAAATTTCACCACATGGCTCTCAAAATCGGACGGCCAGGTGGGTCGCGAGGGGAGGTTGGATGACCGCGGCTTCGGTCTGAAAAGTCGTCGCCGGCGACGACTTTCGGGCGGCGAAAAGAAAGGGAAAAACCGTGCGCCCTGCCGTTTTGGCGATTGCCTTGATAATCAAGAAATGTTGCATTCTTTGCCGAGGCCGGGCGGCTCCTTGGGCGGGAGGGCTCGGGACACCGGATTTATGGAGCATTCAGGCGGGAAATCGTCGTTGGTAATCGCGTGCGGCGGCACGGGGGGGCATCTCTTCCCCGGATTGGCGGTGGCGGAGGAGTGGACGGCTCGCGGCGGTGACGTGCTGCTGCTGATCTCCGAGAAGAAAATCGACCAGGAGGCACGCCGGAAGTACCCGCAGTACCGGTTTGAAACGGTCCCGGCGATCGGCAAGCCGGCGACCTTTTCGCCGAAGATGCTGCCGTTCCTGTGGAAACTCTGGCGCACGACGGGCCGCTGCGGCTCGCTGCTGAAGGAATTCAAGGCGGGCGCCGTGCTGGGCATGGGCGGCTTCACCTCGCTGCCTCCCTGCTGGGCGGCGAAGAAGGCGGGCCTGCCGGCCTTCGTGCATGATTCGAACGCGTTGCCCGGCAAGGCGAACCGCCTGACCGCGAAGTTTTGCCGCAAGGTCTTCATCGGCATGGAGCCGGCACGGGGCTTTTTCCCGGGCAAGGACGTGGTGGCGACCGGCACGCCGGTGCGGGCGGAAATGCGCAGCTTGCCCAGCCGGGCGGAGGCGGCGGCGAAGTTCGGGCTCGATCCCGCGCGGCCGACGCTGATGGTGACCGGCGGCAGCCAGGGCGCGCGGCGATTGAATTCGCTGGTGGCGATGGCGTTCGCCGATTTCCCGAAGGGCACGCAGGTGCTGCACATCGCCGGGCCGCTCGACCAGCCGCGGGTGGAGGAAGAGGCCGCCGGTCGCGAGGGTTATCGAGTGGTGGGTTTTTGCGATGACATGCCGGCCGCCTATGCGGTTTCGGATGCCGTGCTATCGCGCTCCGGGGCGTCGAGCATGACCGAGCTGTCCTTTCTCGGGCTGCCCTCGATCCTAGTGCCATTTCCCTACGCCGCGGACGATCACCAGACGCGCAATGCCGAGGTGTTTGAAAAAGCCGGGGCCGCGTTTTTGGAGCCCGAAGGTGCGCTCGATGCGGCAAAATTGGCCGCGCGCGTCACCTCGCTGATGAGCGACTTGCAAACCCGCGACCGCATGGCACAAGCGGCTCGTTCGCTCGCCGTGCCCGACGCTGCCGCCCGGGTCTGCGACGCGATTGAATCGACCTTTTCCCGGAAATGAATGACCTGAGCTCCAAGCTGACCGACCGCGACCATCCTCTGCGCATCCACCTGATCGGGGTGGCCGGCTCGGGCATGAGCGGCTTGGCACTGCTGCTGATGGGCATGGGCCACCGCGTCAGCGGCTCGGACCGTGTGACCTCGGGAGAAACCGAGCGCATGCAGAAGCTCGGGCTGAATTTCTCGTCGCCGCACACCGCGGAGGCCGTGCAAGGCGCGGACGTGGTGGTGTATTCGTCGGCGATCCGCCCCGAGAACCCGGCCTACGCCGCGGCGAAGGAGGCCGGCATTCCGGTGATCCGTCGCGCCGAGTGTTTGGCGGCGATTCTTCACACGCGGAAGGGCATCGTGGTTTCCGGCACGCACGGAAAGACCACCACCTCGTCGATGGTCGCCCACGCGTTGCGCGAGGGCGGCTTGCAGCCGAGCCACTATGTCGGCGCGGAAATCCCGGTGCTCGGCACGAATGCCCGCTGGTCGGAAGACGGCGAGTGGATGGTGGCGGAAGGGGATGAAAGCGACGGCACGCTGGCGCTTTACCACCCCGCGTGCTCGATCATTCTCAACATCGAGGCGGAGCATCTCGACCACTACAAGGACCTGGAGGAGATCAAGGCGGTCTTCGCCACGCTGGTGCGGCAGACTTCCGGTCCGGTGGTGTATTGCAAGGAGTGCCCGGTGGCCACGGAGGTCGCCAGCAAGTCCGATCAAGCGGTCAGCTACGGTTGGTCCGGTGCCGACTACACCGCCGCGGAACTCCGCGAGCTGCGCGGAGCTACGGCATTCACCGTAGTTCGCAACGGCGAGATCCTCGGTGATGTCGAGCTGGGCATTCCCGGCCGCCACAACGTGCTCAACGCACTCGCCGCGATCGCCACCGCCGACAAGCTCGGCGCGGACTTCCGGCTGGTGTCGCGCGCGCTCAACACTTTCGCCGGGGCCAAGCGCCGCTTCGAAACGAAGTATCTCTCGCGGCGGATGCGCATCGTCGATGACTATGGTCATCACCCGACCGAGTTGGCGGCAACGTTGCAGACGGCGCGATCGTTGAAGCCCGGTCGCGTGGTCGTGCTCTTCCAGCCGCACCGCTACACTCGGACGCAGGCTTTGGCCGATGACTTCGGCAAGGTGCTGCAAGCCGCCGACAAGGTGTTCGTCACGGACGTCTATCCCGCCAGCGAGTTGCCGATCCCCGGCGTGACTGGCGCGACCATCGTGGACGCCGCCAAGCGCCAAGGGGATGGCGATGTGGTTTCGCTGCCGAGCCTTCCAACCGCCCATCATGTGGTCGGCAATTTCCTCGAACCCGGCGACCTGCTGATCACGCTCGGCGCGGGCAACGTCCACGAAGCTGGCACCCGCATCGCGAACGATCTCAAGGTGCTGGAGGAAATCCTGCGTCTCGCCCCGCGCGACGAGATCGATGCCAAGCTCTACGAGCCGATGCGCCGCCACACGACCCTGCTGGTCGGTGGTCCCGCGCAGTTCTGGATCGAGCCGCACAGCTTCGAAGCGTTCGCCGCGGTGGTGAATCACTGCCGCGAGCGGGGCATCGCTCTGCGCGTCGTCGGTCGCGGCTCGAACTTGCTCGTCCGCGACGGCGGCATCCGCGGTGCGGTCGTGCATCCGAGCGGTGGCGTCTTTTCCGAGTGCCACGTCGAGGATGGCAAGGTCATCGCCGGTGCCGGCGTGCGCCTGAAGAAGCTGGCCAGCGTCGCGCAGGCCGCGGGCATCGGCGGCTTCGAGTGGATGGAAGGCATCCCCGGCAATGTCGGCGGCGCGCTGCGCATGAATGCCGGCGCGATGGGCGCCGAGACCTTCGAGCAAGTGGTCAGCGTGACCTTCCTCGATGAGGACGGCGAGATCCGCGTCCGGTCCCGCGACGAGATCGTGGCGAATTACCGCGACGTGCCCGAGCTGCGCCGCAACTTCGCCTTGCAGGCTGTCTTTGAAGGCAAACCCGACACCGCCGAAGCGATCCAAGGCCGCTGGGATGCCTCGCGCACCAAGCGCCGCTCGACCCAACCGGTCGCGGCGAGCGCCGGCTGCATCTTCAAGAACCCGGCCGAAACGCCCGCAGGCAAGCTCGTCGATGAACTCGGCCTGAAGGGTTGCAGCGAGGGCAACGCCCGCGTTTCCGAAGTGCACGGCAATTTCATCGTCAACGGCGGCGGCGCGACGGCAAGCCAAGTGCTTGCAGTCATCGAGCGTATCAAGGCCGTGGCCCGCGAGACCCGCGGCATCGAACTTGAGACCGAGGTGAAAGTCCTCGGTGAAGACGAATTCACCTTCTGACCATGAGCTCCCGATTCATGCTGTACATAGTCCCGACTTTGGCTGGACCGGCTGCAAGTCCGCCTGAAGGCGGGACTACGTACCACGTGGATCGGAGCGCCATATTTCTTCCATGATCCCGAAAGATCTCCTCATCGCCGTCCTGATGGGCGGCCCTGGCTCCGAACGCGAGGTTTCGCTCGTGTCCGGCAAGGCCGTGTTCAAGGCGTTGCAGACCGCCGGCTACAATGCGGTCGCGGTCGATGTCGCCGGCCCGGACTTCGAGTTGCCCGCCGGCACGGGTCTCGCCTACAACGTGATCCACGGGACCTTCGGCGAGGATGGGCAGCTCCAGCAGATCCTCGAGGACAAGGGCGTGCCCTACACCGGCGCGGGTGTCGCCAGCAGCCGCATCGCTTTCGACAAGAATCTCGCCAAGGAAAAATTCCTCGCCGCGGGTGTGCCCACGCCGGCCTCGGAGATCGTCGATGTCTCGAATGGCCCGAAGTTGCCGGCCATTCCCGTGCCCTTCGTGGTGAAGCCGCCGCGCGAAGGATCGAGCGTCGGCGTCACCATCGTGAAGGACGCCTCCGAAGCGATGGCTGCCATGGAGACCGCCGCGAAGTATGGCAATGACATCCTCGTCGAAGCTTTCGTCGAAGGAAAGGAACTCACCGTCGGCATCCTCGATGACACCGCCCTGCCCATCGTCCACATCGCTCCGCGCGATGGCTTCTACGACATGGCCAACAAGTATCCGTGGCTGAGCGGGGGAGTGGGCAGCGACTACTACTGCCCTGCCGATCTGGATGCCGAGACGACCCGCCGCGTTCAGGAAGCCGCACTTGCCGGCCATCGCTCGCTGGGCGTGGAGATTTACTCGCGCGTCGATGTCTTGCTCGATGCCGCCGGCAATCCCTTCGTGCTCGAGGCGAACACCATCCCCGGCATGACGGAAACGAGCCTGCTGCCGAAGTCCGCCGCTGCCCACGGCATCGATTTCACCACCCTCTGTCTCAAGATCGCCGAGTTGTCCCTCGCTCTTCGTTCCTAACCAATCCGCCCCCATGTTCAAGCGCCGCACCTCCCGCGTCCAACACCGCCGCCAGGTCATCGAGCTTCAGGCGAAGGTCGTTTCGCCGCGCATTGTCTGGTTCAGCGTGTTGAAGAGCTGCCGCAAGATGGTGCGTTTGGCGGTGATCCTCGCCGTGATCGGTGGCGCGGGGTGGGGCGTGAGGTATGGCATTCGTCGTGGATTGCTGGAGAACGAGGAGTTCCGGCTCCAGGCGATCGAGCTCACGCCGAATCCCGCGATCGACGAGCGCCGGTTGGTCAAGGTCGCCGGCATCGATTTGAACGGCAGCCTCTTCGACTGCGAGGTGGGAAAGATCGAAGCAAAGCTGCGTGCCTTGCCCGAGCTGGCATCCGCAAGTGTGCGTCGCGAGTTCCCCGGCACGCTGGTCGTCGAGGCGGTGGCGCGCGAGCCACACGCGTGGATTTCCTCGCCGTCACACGGGGTTCCCCCGCGCGATCCGGAACGAGGGTTGCTGGTTGACCGGAACGGCTTCGCGTTCCACTGCCCGCCCGCCTTGTTGGTGGAGGCTTCCGAATTGCCTGTTTTCCAACTGGGTGAAGGGGGCGAGGCGCCTGCTGCTGGAAAGCAGGTGGTGCATCCCGAACTTGACCGTCTGATGCGTCTTTATCACGTGGCCTGCACCGAGATCGAAGGCGCGGACAAGTGGATCGACACGCTCCGCCAAAGCCGCGCTTGGTCGTTGGAGCTGGTCTCGCGCGACGGGACCGCCGCTTCGTTCGGCCTCGGCGATCACGAGCGGCAGATGGGCGATCTGCGCGCCGCGCTCGAACACGCCCGCGCGCAAGACCAGCAGATCGCGTCGATCGAACTCATCCCCGAGCGAAACATCCCCGTCGTCGTCCGCGGCGAAAGCGCGCCGCGCGCGATCTTGCTCGACGAACCCGCGCCTGCGACCGCCCCATCACCCGACCGTCGCTCCCGCGACTTGCGAAATCTCCTGAATCGTTGAATCACCCCCATGGCTCGCTCGAAGATCCACGTCGGCCTTGAAATCGGCACCAGCAAGATCTGCATGGTGGTCGGAGAAGTGAAGTCGGACGGCTCCGTGAAAATCCTCGGTGTCGGCCAGTCGAAGTCCGTAGGCGTGCGCAAGGGCGAGATCTACGATTTCCCACAGGTGCGCGCCTGCCTGAAGGACGCGCTGGTGAAGGCCGAGGATGCCAGCGATGTTGAAATCGGCAGCGTCTATCTTTCGGTCACCGGAGCCCATATCCAAGGGGTGAACAACCGCGGCAGCTTCCGCCTGCCCGATGACGAATCGGTCATCGCCCCGGCCCACGTCCAAGAGGCCAAGGAGATCGCCCGTGCCGTGGCGATTCCGGCCGATCACGTTTACCTGCACCATATCATCCGCCGCTTCGGTGTGGATGGCTTCGAGCACGCGACGTCGCCAGTGGGGCTTTCCGGGAAGACGGTCGATGCCGACTTCCACGTGATCCACGGCATCCGCTCGCGCATCGAGAACCAGATCAAGTGCGTCCGCGAGATGCCGCTGGATATCGATGATCTCGTCTTTGCGCCCATCGCCTCGGCGCAGGTCGCGCTCGACCGCGAGTCGAAGGAGCGCGGCGCGCTGGTCATCGATATCGGCGGAGGTACGACGGATTACGTACTTTATCTCGACGGCGCGATCGAGGCGTCCGGCTGCATTCCAGTCGGCGGCGACCACATCACCAACGACATCCACTTGGTCACGGGTCTCGCTTTCTCGAAGGCGGAGACGCTGAAGGTCCGCGAAGGCGACGCCTCCGCCGATCCGGCGCGCTCGGTGGGCGTGATCAAGGTGTCCGACGACAAGGGCTTCGCCGAAGCCGAGGTGAAGCGCCAGCTCCTCAACGACATCATCCGCCAACGCATGGAAGAAACGCTGAAGCTGCTGCTGCGCCGCCTGCCCGATGGGGCGATGGAGCGCGTCGGCACTGGCGTCTTCCTGTCCGGCGGCAGCAGCCTGATGCGCGGCTTCGGCGAGTTGGCGCACGATATCTTCAAGCGGGACATCTACCGTCCCGAGCCGCCGGAACTCAGCGGCGTGCAAGCGAATTTCAAGGACCCCCAGTTTACCACCGCCATCGGCCTGATCCGCTACGCGCAGATCATCGAGGCCGAGCGCGAACCGAAGCGCGGCTTCCTGCGCCGTCTCTGGCCCTTCTCGAAATAACCACACCCCGGCGGCGCGGCCGCCATCCCTGACATGATCGAATTCCCACGCGACCCCCAGAACACCATTCCATCGTCCTCCGTGAAAATCGTCGGCCTTGGCGGCGCGGGGACCAACATGCTCGACCGGGTCGTCCTCGACGGCATGGACGGCGCGGAAATGCTGGCGGTGAACACCGACATCCGCACGCTGTCCGGCTCGGTCGCCCGCGAGCGCATCCAACTCGGCCGCAATCTCACCAAGGGCCTCGGCTGCGGTGGCGATCCGGAACTCGGCCAGCAGGCGATCCTCGAAGCCGAAGGCGAGATCCGCGCCTCGCTGAAGGGCCGCAAGATCGTCTTCCTCTGCGTCGGCCTCGGCGGTGGCACCGGCTCCGGCGCCGCGCCGATCATCTGCCGCATCGCGCGGGAAGAGGGCGCCTTTGTCGTCGTCTTCGCCACCATGCCGTTCAGCTTCGAAGGCCGCCGCCGCCGCGAGCAGGCGGATACCTC
>CBKZPU010000134.1:0-13343 GCA_966696705.1 uncultured Verrucomicrobiaceae bacterium
ATTGAAAAGGGCGGTGCGAGCGCCGCCGACGTGGAGGTAGCAGGTGGGCGATGGGGCGAAGCGCGTGCGGACAGCGGACATGGGAGGCGCAGTGTAGGGGAGTCCGGCCTTCCGCCAAGAGCTTCGTACCGACGAAAAAGAAAGCCGCCGCCGGTGCGATCCGGCGGCGGCTGGGAAGGGAGGGAGACGCTTATTCGTTGAGGACCGCGCGGAAGAACACCTTGGACTGGCCGCTCAGCGCCGGGAAATCGGCGAGATTGACCGAGAACGGTGTGCTGTCGTCGCTGGCGGACACATCGGTGTCGAGGTCGATCCAAGTGCTTAGATCGGTCGAGCCTTGAACCGTGTAGCTTCCGCCGGCCTGGGTCACGATGTTGAACGAGACCGAGGTGACCGGGCTGCCGGTTAGCACAATGCTGTTAATCTTGAAGTTCGGGTCGTTCGGGTTGATGGCCGGCTGGGCGATCAGGGTGAGGCCGCCATTGACCGTGGCGGTCCCGCCGGTGGTGGTCAGCAACGGGTAATTGTAGGCGGTCGCGGCGGGGCCACCGATCACTTCCCACCATGAACCGCCGCCGCCTTCGTAGAAGAGCGTCTTGATCTGGTATTGGCCGGTTTGCAGGAGGGTGCGGACGATGGTGCGGCTGTTGCCGGTGCCGACTTCCACGCGGATGGCGTTGTTCACGCTGCTTCCGGGAGCCACGCCGATCGTGGCCTGCGGGATGTGGTTGGTGTAAACGATCGACTCGATCACCGGGTCGGTATTTCCGCCGGCACCGTAGAGATACATGTAGCCGCCGTCGTCACCCTGGAAGCCGAGGTGGTAGTAGCCGGCTTGGGTGATATTGAGGATGCCGGTGGCGCGGACGGCGTAGTCGTTGTCGGCGTTGCCGGTGTTGAGCGGCCACGGACTGGTCGGAGTGAAGCTGCCCTGCGGACCGTCTTGGGGATCGTTGAAATCGATCGCGGGCCACGTGGTCGTGCGATTGTTCGGATCAAGCCCCAGAGTGGCCCAGACCGGGTCGTTGGTGGCGAGCGCCTGGGTGTGGCTGATCCGCGCTTCGGCGCCGGCGATTGTGTTGGAATACTGGTTCAGCCCGGGGATCGAGCTTTCCACCGTCCAACCGGGAGCGGCGATCGTCGGGAACTGGAGCGTTCCTCCGGGGACACCGACGAGTTGGAAGCCGTTCGGCGGCTCGGTGGCGTTCGGCCACTCGCCCGCGGCCATGCCGAGCTCGTAGGCGAAGCCGCCGGCGTTCTCGACCGTGATGTACTCGATATCATACGAGCCTGCCTGCAGGTCAATGATGCCCCGGGTTTCATTGCCCGCGTTGTAGTAGTACATCTCGTTGGGGTTCGACATCTGGAACCGCGGATCGCCGCTCACCGAGGTGACCCGGCGGAACGAGGGATCGGGATTTCCGCCCGCGCCCTTGAAGCGGCACACGAAGCCGTCATCCGAGGTGGTGATGAAGGTGTAGGTGCCGGTGGACGGGATGGAGATGCGTCCCTTGGCCACGGTCACCACGTTGTTTTCGTCGGTGCCGGTGTTGTTCCCTGGGAACGGCTGGTCATCGATGAACCGGTAAAGCGCGCCGTTATTGGGGTCGCGGTGGTTCAGGTACGGCAATTGCGCGTCGATGGTCGTGCCGGTGCCATCGGACGGGTTGCGGGTGGTGGTGTTGAGGAAGGTGCTGGCGTTGTTCAGGTCGGTGACGCCAGCCGACGACAGGAAGGTCCGCACGCCAAAGGTGCCATTGCCCGCAAAAGGGCCGGGCGGGTTGACCGCGAAACGCTCGGCGAACGCCGGGATCGACGGATCGGTGTCGTTTCCGATCAGCCGCCACAGGTTGGTGTCGCGGTCATCGAAATGGGTGCCCGGCGCCCAAGCCACCTCGTAGTAGCCTCCGCCGCCGCCATCCCAACCGAGGTAGGTGATGTCGTAGGTGCCTGCCGCATCGAAACGATAGGTGCCGCGCGAGTTCGAGTCGCCGGTCCCGCCGTCGCGGAAGAGCGTCTGGAAATCGCCGGCGTCGATCTGCGCGTCGCCGCCGACCCCGATGAAGCGTCCGCCTCCGGCTCCGGTGACTCGCATCGCAAAGCCATCGTCACCATGCACCGAGAAAGTGTGGATTTCGCCCGGCGCGGCGATCGTGACCTGGGTCTTGCCGACCACGATGAAGTTCTGGTCGCCGCCCGCGTTGGTCAGGATGTTGGCGTCGTTGTTAAAGTTGCCGCAGCTATCCAAGCCATTGGTGTCCGGATCGCGGCGATTGAAAACCGGGGCGGTGGTTTCCGCCGTCGCCGGATTGCCCTGCAGACCGGTCACCGCACTGGCGATGTTGGTGGCATTGGCGGGCAAGGGCGTGTCCCCGGTCGAGATTTCCCGGATGCCCCAGGAGCCGACGCTGCCGGCGAGGCCGGGAAGCGAGAGCGGCAGGCGATACGAGGTGAAATTGTCCAGATAAAGCACCGTTCCGCCACCGACCTTCGGCACGGTCAGGTCGAAGCTGTAGTTCACTTCGCCGGGATCGATCGTGGCGGTGAAAGTGACGGTGGTGCGTCCCCCGGTTTTCGACACTTGGATGGAGCCGGATGGAACCGGATCCCCGGCCAGCGTCAGCTCGAAGGTGCCGGCCGAATCCACCTGTGCGGCCGTGGTGTCCACCAGCACGAAGCGACCGCCGGTCGTGGTGAGCGCCGCTTGCTCCAAGAGGACCTCTGCGGCGTAGGTATTGCGCAATTCCGCGGCGATGGTGGCGGCGTTGGCCGACTCGTCCGAATTATAGATGCGCAGCTCGGCGATGTCGCCCGTGAAGGGGTTGCCGCCCGCCGAGGTCATGGCCCCGAGCGCGAACGCCGCGGCATTTCGAGGCGCAAGGACGCCGGTGTTCTGAGTGCTCATCAGCACCCCGTTCACAAAGACCTGCTGCACGCCGGTGTTGTTCCACGTGAGCATCGCCACCTTCAGATCTTGGGCATACAGCGGGTCGGAGAAAATGGCCCGTTCATAGACGCCGGCACCGGGCGCTCCACCACCGATCCGGTTGCCATTCCAGCCAAATCCCCAGTCGTTGGTGACTCCGCCAAGTTCCATCCCGAGCAAGCCGCTGCCTTGATGAAAGCCAGCGCCAGTGGCCCCCAAACCGACCGGTCTGAAGATGGCAACCAGCGAAATAGCGGTCGCCCCGGAGATCGGATTGTTGGCCTCCGGGACGACGAAGTACGACGCCCCCGGCAGATTGACGGCCTTGGTTCCGGCCGCATAGCCGTCAGTTACCGCGGCCGGTGTTCCGGTGACGTCGGCAACGATGCTTCCGGTGGCAGGCGTGGAGGTCCAGTTCTGGCCATCGACGTAGTCGGTTCCGCGCCATTGGCCGACGAGGGCAGCTTGGACGACGGGTAGGGCAAGGGCCGTCGCGACGACGGATCGGACACCCTGCTGATATCTCGCAGTTATTTTTTTCACGGGTTTTTGGGTTATACTTGTTACGCCTTTGGGCCGGCGTGGCGGAGGGGTTCATCCGCGGATTTCAATGCACAGTTCGGGTAGTTTTACGTCAAGCTTACATCTTTTTTCACCACGGCGAATCGCGCCAATTTGCGATTCACGACTAGGAACGTCGGCCATCTGCCTGATTTTTCACTGGAAAAATAACAATTCGTGTCAATTTTATGCGGATTCGTCGCCGCCTGCTGACACGGATCATCGCTCGTGATCGGCGAACGGCGGTCCGCACCGAAAAATTCCACCGTTCTTCACTAAACCGATTTATTAAAAACGACGTCTATCTTATTCCGCCTTCCGGCGGAGTTGTATTTTTGGGCCTGCGGACATGCATTTTGCATCCGCCGAAGTCGCTGTGGCGGTGCTTGCCAGAGCCAGCCGGGGTGAACGAATCTCAACCGCGATGGCCGACCCCTTCATCCGCGTCCGTGGGCTCGAACAAAAGTTCGGCTCCCTGCACGTGCTGCGCGGCGTGGACCTCGATGTCGTCCGCGGCGAGACGCTGGTCATCCTCGGCGGCTCGGGCGGCGGCAAGTCGGTGCTGCTCAAGCACCTGCCCGGCCTGCTGCAGCCCTGGCGCGGCACCGTGGAGATCGATGGCGAGAACATTTCCACGCTCACTGAACGCCAACTGGCGCCCTACCGCCGGAAAGTCGGCATCATGTTCCAAGCCGGCGCCCTTTTCGATTCGCTGACCGTCGGGGAAAACGTCGCCTTCCCGCTATGGGAGGCCCGCGAGAAAAAGAGCGAGATCCGCGAACGGGTGTCGGAGGCGCTGGAAATCGTCCGCCTGCCCGGACAGGAAAAAAAGATGCCCTCCGAGCTCTCCGGCGGCATGCGCAAGCGCGTCGCGCTGGCCCGCGCCGTGGTCGCCCGGCCCGCCTGCGTGCTCTACGACGAGCCCCACGCCGGGCTCGACCCGATCACCGCGGACTCGATCGACCACCTCATCAAGGACCTCCAGACCGATCACGGCATGACCAACGTGGTGGTCACCCACGAGATGCGCAGCGTCTTCCACATCGCCGACCGCATCGTCTTTCTCCAGGAAGGCCGCGTCCACTGGATGGGGGGGCCGGAGGAGCTAAAGGCCACGCAGGACCCCATTCTGCGGCCATTCGTCGATGGCGACTCCGGCGAGCCGTGGCCAGGATCGACCTTGCGCGCCTAGGCCCGGCCGTGGAAGCTTCCGGCACGCATGGGAGAATCGTCCAGGAAGACGGAACTCTGGGTCGGGCTGTTCGTGTTCATCGGACTCGCCCTGCTCGGGGGGCTGATCGTCCAGTTCGGGCGCTTCGGCGACCGGCTGCACGGGAAATACCAGATCCTGGTCGTCTTTGACGACGCCTCCGGCCTGATCAAGGGCTCCGAGATCCGCATGGGCGGTGCCCGCATCGGCAAGGTGGAGGAGCATCCCGGGCTCACTTCGGAGGTGAAAGTGCAGGTCGTCATGAGCATCGACGAGCCGATCCGCATCCCGGAGAACTCGATGATCCAGATCGCCTCCGCCACCTTGCTCGGGGACAAGATGATCGTCATCACGCCGCCGCCAAAGTCGGAAACCACCGGCCGCTACCTCGAATCCGGTGCCGTCGTCCGCGGCGGCGGGCCGTCGGGCTTGGACGCCATCCAGAACAACGCAGAATCGATCAGCCGCGACGCGCGCAAGCTGATGGAGGATGCCGGGGTAGCCTTTAAAAAGGTGGATGCCGCGATCGATGACATCCGGGCCGTCACCGGCCGCTTGTCCACGACGCTCGACAAGGTCAACGACTCGATCCTCTCCGAGCAGAACCTCAAAAGCATCGATGGCACGTTGGCGAACTTCGAGAAAGCATCCGCCGAGCTAACCCCGGCCGTGGCCGAGGCGCGCGAGGCGATCGCGGCGTTCGAAAAGGCCTCCACCAGCGCCCAAGGGACCTTCGCCAATGCCGACCAGCGCATTGAAGAGCTGAAGCCCGCGCTGGATGAAGTGCCGAAGGCTGTGGCCTCGATTTCCCGCGCCGCCGACAAGGCCGGCCAGGCAATCGACCGCGCGGAGCAAGGTGAAGGCCTGTTAGGCACCCTCGCCTACGACCGCGAGGTCACGGACGATGCCAAGGTTTTCATCCGCAACCTCCGCCAGCAGGGGATCCTGCGCTACCGCGACAAGGAAACGCCGGAGGAAGATCCGCGGAATAGGTTCCGGGGGAGACGGCGGTGAACACTGGGGAGAATCCTTACGCGGTGCCTCAGGTGCCCGTCTTGACGAAGGCGGATCCCCGGGAAGGCACCCTGTGGTATGTCTCGGAGGGTGTTCTCCACGTCCGCGACGGGGCGAACCTGCCGAATGTCTGCCTTTCTGGAGCATCGCCCAGCGAAGCTGGAGAACGGAAAGACCTCGATATCGTCTGGAGTTCCGCTTGGGCCCGGTACTTACCGTCCGTTGCGTTCCTCGCCTTTCTGGTTTGGGTCGTCTTCCAATCTGAACCGTGGGACGCCCTCGAATTTGGGGGATTCGCGGGGATGCTGCTCGTGATGTTCATAGCGGTAGGGCTTGTATGGAGGCAAAGCAAACGCGCGCACCTTCACGTGTTCCAATGCGCCCGGGCCAAGCGAAACGAAAGCCAGCGTTCCTGGCTGGAGGGTCTGATCGTTATTCTGGTCGTCTTGGGCGGTTTCGAAATGAGCCGAATGCTGCCCGAGTCCCTCTCGGATGCGGCCACAATCCTCCTAATTGGCACTCCCAGTTTCCTCCTCGGCGGCCTCCAACGGTTGCGCCGGGTGAGGGCCTGCGGCTTCGAGTCGGGCTGGTTCGCACTAGCCAACGTGCACCCGGCCGCGATTGCCCGGCTCCAAGAAATCGAGAGCCGGCTCTGCAAGTCTCCGCCCTCTCGAAAGCCATCGTGACACCACGCGATTTCCACTGCTAGTTTCCCGTTCATGAAAGCCCTCGCCGCTCTCTCCGCCTTGTTGATCGCCTCCTGCAGCACCGCCACCTGCTGGAAAGGCGGCATCCCGATGCGCGAGACGGAAATGCACGCCCAGTGGGGAGCCGAGGTGGACATCAACAAGTCCGCGAACGACGTCAAAATCTACCGCGGCCTCGCCCATCCCATCTCGGAAAAAGCGCGCTACGACAGCCAGGTCAAGAAGGGCGGCTGGGTCGAGTTCGAGGGTTTCAAATTCCACGCCGAACCGGCATCGTTTCCCGCCGGCACCGCGGAAAAAGTCCTGACGATCTACAAACGCTCCGCCTCCCACGAGGCGCTCGCGGAAAAGACGACCTGCGCCGGCTTCCATCCCGACTACGCGCTGGTGTGGACCAAGGGCGGCAAGCAGCGCGTGCTCCAGATCTGCTACGGCTGCCACGAATGGAAGTACTTCGGCCCCGGCGGCAAGGTCTACACCGACATCGAGGACAAGACCTACTTCGGGGAACTGACCAAGCTGCTGCCGCGGAAGAAGAAGAAGTGAGGAGGCCAATCATCAATCACCAATCCTCCAATCACCAATCGAAGTGTTTGGAAGAATGATGGGCCTAACGGCAAAGACCAAGCCCGGGCCGGAAGAAACCAGCCGGCCAACTATCATCGCTCCGGCATCGCCAAGGGCGTCAGCCACTTTCTCTTCAGGCACTCTGATTGGTGATTGGAAGATTGGTGATTGGTGATTCGCCTTTTAGCGCGAGGTCCCCTTCACCTTCACATTCCGGAACTCCCCGAGGTCATCAAACGACCCCAGCCCGATCTTTCCCCACTCGAGCGTCTTGTCCCTCGCTGTTAAGACCGGCTTCTCCATGTCGTCGAACCACACGCCGATGTCGCCGGTGGCGGTGTTGCGGACGATCTTCACCAGGTGCCAAGTGCCTTCCTTCCACGGCGTGCCGGCGGTGCGGAAAGCGGTGACCGGCTTGCGATCGGCCTCATCGACGATGTGGATCTGGTGGTGCGGTTCGTCCGCCGTTTCGCCGAGGTGGGCGTAGTAGAAGCGGTTCTCCGCGGCGCGGCCGAAGGCGATGCACAGGTCGTTGTTGCTGGCGTCGAACTTCGTCAGCCGCACCTCCGCGGTCAGGGTGAAGTCCTTCCACTCCCTGGCCGCGAACCATGCGAGATTGAATGGGCTGCGGTATCTCGGCTTGGCGGTGCTTTGCGCTACGAGCTGCAGGACGCGGTCCTTCCCCTCGCCGCTCCATTTCCACGCCTTGGCGTCGGCGAAGGTCCACTTGGCGGGATCGGCGAAAAGGTCGCTCTCGATCGCGGTGGCGCGGCTGTTCCCCGTGCAGCAGGGAGGCACCGTCACCTCCGGAGGTTCGGCGACGGCCAACGGAGCGGCGATGGCGAGCGGGCAGAGGAGGAACGCGGCTTTCATGTTTCGACCATGGAAGACGGGGTAGCGAAAGCAAGCAGCCGGGAAAACAGGTTGCCGCCGCCGGGGGCGGATGCTTGTCTGAAGCTCCATGAGCTCGCCGAAAAGCAGCGGATTCACCCCCGAGGACGCCGAGCGCCTGTGCCTCGCCTTGAAGGCCTCCAATGAGGGAATCTGGGACTGGTGGGTCGGCAAGCCGGACATCTACTACTCGCGCCGCATCCTGGAATTCCTCGAATGCGCCGAAGTGGCCGCGCCGAACATTTTCCTCTCCCCCCACGAAGAGATCCACCCGGACGACCGCGACCGCTTCGCCCGCGCGCTGGCGAATGTGCTCAGCCCCTCGGGCCCCGAGCTGTTCGCCATCGACTGCCGGATCCAGACCGGCGCGGGCCACTGGCGCTGGTTGCGGGTCCGCGGCACCGTGGTCCGCGGGCGCGGCGGCGAGGCCCAGCGGATCGCCGGCTCGATGATCGACGTTTCCCTGCGCAAACAGGCCGAGGCCCAGATCGAAGATGAGCGCCATATCCTGCGCTCGCTGATCGATTGTGTGCCGCTGCAGATCTATTTCAAGGATCTCGAATCGCGCTTCGTGCTGGTGAACCGCCAGATGGCCGAGTGGAACGGCCAGCCGGGACCGGAAGCGGTCATCGGCATGCACGACCGGGATTTCTTTGCCTCCGCCCACTGGCAGGAGGCGGAGGCGGACGAGAAGCAAATCATGGCCACCGGCGAGGCGATCACCGAAAAGGTCGAGCGCGAGGTCCGCGAGGACGGCAAGGTGACCTGGGTCCTCACCTCGAAGTTCCCGTGGTTCGACCGCAGCGGCCAAGTGAAAGGAACCTTCGGCGTGTCGAGCGACGTGACCGAACTCGTCACCGCCAAGCAGGCCGCCACCGACTTGGCCGCCGAGCTGCAAATCCGCAACCAAGCGTACGAGGAGGAACTCCAGCTCGCCCGCGAGATCCAGCACGCCCTCGCCGGCTCGTCCTTTCCCGAGGTCTCGACCGAGCGTGCGTCGCTGCGCTTCGGCGCCCGCTACCTGCCGATCTCCGGACTGGCCGGCGATTTCTTCGAGGTGCTGCGCATTTCCGACGACTCGGTCGGCATGCTGATCTGCGACGTGATGGGCCACGGCGTCCGCTCCGCACTCATCGTCGCCATGCTGCGAGGCGTGTTGGAAAAGCAGCGCCGCAGTGCCGCCGACCCCTCCGCCTTCCTGCGCGGGCTGAACAACGGCTTGCACGCCATCCTCGACCGCGCCGGAGCGACCATGTTCGCCACCGCCTTTTACGCGGTGCTCGATCTGGCCGATGGCACGCTGCGCTACGCCAGCGCCGGCCACCCGGGCGGCATCGCCACCGGGTCCGCCGGCGTCCAACAGCTCGCCTCCGGGAAAAAGCAAAAGGGTCCCGGACTCGGGCTCATCGCCAAAGCCGACTACCCGGCCGGCGAAATCCCGCTGGAGGGCGTGAAGCGCCTGCTGCTCTTCACCGACGGCATCCTCGAAGCGGAGAATCCCGACGGCGAACCCTTCCTCGAAAAACGCCTCATGGAAACCGCCGGGGGCTGCAATGGCGAGACCTTGGAGCAGATGCTCGATCTCGTTCTCAACCGCGTCCTCCAGTACTCCGACAGCCATCATTTCGACGACGACGTCTGCCTGCTGGGCGTCGAGGTGCTGCCCGTCACGGCCTCGGCGGGGGTCTGAGCGCCTGAGGAAATTTAGCCGCAGAGATCGCAATGATCACAGGGATACCCCCGAATTTGCTTCTCCGCGCTCTTTGCGTTCTTTGCGGTTGATTTGAAATTCCCGGCAGATCCCGCTGAAAATCAGCCATGGACATTTCCCGGACGGCCCCCATGGTTCCGGGGCTTCCGTTTTTTCGTTCATGCTTTTCCGCAGCCTTTGCCGCAGCGCCGAGATCGGCGCGAATTCCTATCTGCTCGACACCGGAAAGGCCCGCGTGGTCCTCGATGCCGGACTCCACCCGAAACACGACGGCCTCGAAGGACTGCCCCGCTACGACCTGCTCGAAGACGGCTCGATCGACTCGGTGGTCATCACCCACGCCCATCTCGACCACATCGGCTCGCTGCCGGTGCTGCTCAATCACCAGCCGCAGGCCAAGGCGTTCTTCTCCCAAGCCGCCGCCGAGCTGTCCGCCGCGATGCTCCATAACTCGGTGAACGTGATGCAGGCCAAGCGCCTCGAACTCGGCATCGTCGAGTATCCGCTCTTCACCCACCGCGGCATCGACGACATCGAGCGCGTCTTCCAAACCCGCGCACTCGAGCGCCCCTTCGAACTCGATCCCGAAGGCAGCCTGATCGGCACCTTCCACGACGCCGGCCACGTGCTCGGCTCCACCGGCATCACGATGAAGGCGAATGGCCACCGCGTGATGTACACTGGCGATGTGAATTTCGAGGATTCCACCCTGATCAAGGGCGCGCGTTTTCCCGAGGAGCATGTCGATGCCCTGATCATTGAGACCACCCGCGGCGACAGCGTGCGACCGCCGGATTACACTCGGGAGAATGAGGAGCTGCGCTTCGCCGAAGCGATCGCCCGCACCCTCCACCGCCGCGGCAGCGTGTTGATCCCGGTCTTCGCCATGGGCAAGACCCAGGAGGTGCTGACCATGCTCCACCGCTTCAAGAAGGCGGGGCTGATCCCAAAGAAAACGCCGATCTTCATCGGCGGTCTCAGCACCAAGATGACGGTCATCTACGACAAGTACGCCAAGGGTCGGACTCGCCGCAGCGACGACAGCTTCCGCATCCTGGAAGACATGGACCTCGAGGCCGGTAACCGCCGGCGCCAAGGCCCCATCCCGCTCAACCCGGGTGCCATCTACTGCCTCTCCAGCGGCATGATGAGCGAGAACACGGTCTCGAACCAATTCGCCCGCGCCGGCTTTCTCGAGAATCCGAAGAACGCGCTGCACTTCGTCGGCTACGCCGATCCCGATTCGCCCGCCGGCCACCTGCGCGCCGGGCAGACCGGAGACAAAGTCGTCCTCGACTCCCGCTTCCCGCCCATCGCGCGCAAGTGCGAGATGGAGATCTTCGACTTCAGCGGCCACGCGACCCGCGAGTCGCTGCTGGAATTCATCCTCAAGGTCCGCCCGAAAAAGGCCTTCCTCGTCCACGGCGACCCCAAGGCCAGCAACTGGTTCAAGGATCAGCTTCGCGACAAGCTGCCGGACACCGAGGCGATCATCCCCGAGCCGGGAAGGGACTACGTACTGGCGTGATGATGGAGATGCTCCCGATCCGATCACTCTTGATCGAACTCATCGCTGCTGAAGCGCGCCGTGGATCGCAGTCGGCGTTGGAGCACCTGAAAACGGTTTTGCCCGGAATCGAAGACGGAAGCTTCTTCCAGCTCGATCGGGATGACCAAATCAACAAGTTGTACTGGCTCAACGGCGCGTATTTCGGGCGCGGCGAACTCGAAAGGGACTTGGTCGAAAAGGGACACCTGCGGACGAGCTTTCGCGACGATTTCTACAAGTGCCTCTTGGAGTACCAACTCGCGGGAGACTTGGAGGATAAGGAACGAAAGCTCCTTGAGAACAACTTGGCCGCCTTAGTGCAAAGAACACAGGCGTCGCCACCGCAGGAAATTCCATGACCAAGACGACCACCGCCGCTTGGCTCACGGCTCTGATCGGCACCGGAATTCTCGCCGGCCTTGCCGCTCATCAATTCGGATTGGAGAAGGGACGCAAGCAAGGCGAGGCCGTGCAGGAGGCTCGTTCCCAGCTCGCACACAATCTCACCAATGCCGTCTATCTCACCCTCGCGGCGAAGAAAGAGGAGGCTGGTGAGATCACTGAAGCGGAGAAGATCCGGCAACTGCTCCTTTATGGCTCGGCGCTCGACATTCAGCACGCGATCGATTCTGGACAACTGAGCCCTGCCGACCTCAGCCGAACTCCCACAGCTGGCGTGCTGGACGAAGTCGCCGCTTACTTCCGACGCCATCCGGATTCCCTGACCGCGATCGGACAAGACCCGTCCAGAAGGCATCTAGTCCCGCAACTCAAGGAGCTGCTGGACCGGCACGATCCAGCCAAGTAAGCGGATTGATCGAGGTGGACTTACCCCTCATTTTGCGCTCATGCCGTCCGGACACCCTTGGAAAAGCGAGGCCCGCCAGTTGGATCATCGCACGATCAAGGTGCGCCTGATGGCAGACGCTCCGCTGTCATTCAGCGACGTCATCGGGCTGCTGGAAACCGACGCGGCATTCCGTTCGTTCTTCACCCGCTCGATCCAACAGGCCGGCTACGATTCCTACTTCTGGGAGGTTCCCGCGGTCACTTCCTCCACCGTGGACCAGCCATTCGAATTCGTGGTGGTCGAGGGCGCTTCGTTGGAATTCCTGCGGCCCGATCCCAAGCCGTTCGCGGAGCACTTCGCGGCCCATCCGAAGGAAAGCGTCATCGCTTTCCCCAACCTCGGCGGGGATGCCCTGCTCGTGGTCCCAGCCCCCGTTGCGCCCGACGCGGGCTGCTACACTCACTTGGGCCGTTTTCTGCGCGAGGCCCCCGCTTTACAGATCGACGCCTTCTGGCAAACCGTCGGCAGGAGTATGAAGCGCCGCATGTCGGATTCACCGCTCTGGCTCAGCACCGCCGGCATGGGTGTCTCGTGGCTGCATCTCCGCCTTGATTCGCGGCCGAAATACTATCGCTACAAGGCTTACGCCGCCGGCTGAACCGCATTTCCAAAGTTCAAATGACTCTCGACGAAGCATGGGAATATGCCGCGGTCCACGCCAAGGAAGACGAGTGGCCCGACCGCGATCGCGCACGCGAGATCGAGCTGGGGTGGTACTTCCCGTGGCGGTTTCCTGACGACGGTGAAGTTCGATTGGGAAGCAATGGACTGATCGTGAACAAACGCACCGGCAAGGTCGTGGTACTTGGATCGGCCTATACCTTGGAACGGGATCTTCATGCCTACGACGCCGGATATCCCCTGAACGGAGCCGATCTTATCGTGACGGCTGTTGCCAACGAAGATCGAGCCGTCCAACTCTTGGATGATCTCGGCATTACGAAGGTCGAACCGGAGGAGGAAGGCGGAGTCATTTGGCGGATTCCCAAATCCCTTTCCCGAGCGGAAATCCGGGCGAGGTTGAAGGTGTTGCCCGCGAATTTTGGATTCCAATCGATTTATTTCTGCGTCGAGCGTCTTGAGGAAGCGAAGCGTGAGGGTTGCTTTTCGTTCGAGCTAAGAGACTGAGCGAGCCGGGGAGAGGCTAGCCAATCGCTTGATGGCAGAAGCTCCGCTCACAACACCGCCGTCATGGGCGTCTCGTGGCTGCATCTCCGCCTCGATTCGCGGCCGAAATACTGCCGCCACAAGCCTATACTACACCGGGCTAGATGGGGGCTGCCGCCAGTTCAAGGCGAAGGCGCGGCGAACTTGTACACTTCCACCGCCCCTCCGTCCGGTCCGCGCGAGGCAAGCA
>CBKZPU010000135.1:0-13317 GCA_966696705.1 uncultured Verrucomicrobiaceae bacterium
GGCGAGATGCCGCAGCCACTTTACCCCCCTCGCGCCGGGAAATCACAGTTTCCGCGCTTCCGGCCATGGACATCGGCCCCGGCTCGGGCTTTCCTCCGGCCGTGCTCGCCAAACGCATCATCCCTTGCCTCGACGTCACCGACGGCCGCGTCGTCAAAGGCGTCAATTTCGTCGATCTCATCGATGCCGGCGATCCGGTCGAGTGCGCCATGGCCTACAATGCCCAGCAGGCCGACGAGCTCGTTTTCCTCGACATCACCGCCTCGTCCGACAACCGCGCGACGATGGTGGATGTGGTCCGGCGCACCGCCGAGCATTGCTTCATCCCGCTCACCGTGGGCGGCGGCATTCGTTCCGTGGAAAACATGCGCGAGATGCTTTTGGCCGGGGCCGACAAGGTGGGCATCAACACTTCCGCGGTGAAAGATCCGTCGCTGGTCGATGCCGGGGCCAAGGCCTTCGGCAGCCAGTGCATCGTGGTGGCCATCGATGCCAAGCGCGAGGGGCCGGGCAAGTGGGGTGTTTACACCCACGGCGGCCGCACGCCGGTCGGGCTCGATGCCGTGGAGTGGGCGAAGGAAGTCTGGCGCCGCGGGGCAGGGGAGATCCTGCTCACCAGCATGGACGCTGATGGCACCCAAGCGGGCTACGATTGCGAACTCACCGCCGCGATTTCCGAAAGCGTCGGCATTCCCGTCATCGCCAGCGGCGGCGCGGGGAATCTCGATCACATGGTCGAGGTGCTGGAGAAGGGCAAGGCCGATGCCGTGCTCGCCGCGAGCATCTTCCACTTCGGCAAGCACACCGTGGGCGAGGCCAAGCGCTACTTCGCCGAGCGCGGGATCCCGGTCAGGCCGGAGATGTGAAGAGGATTTAACCGCAAAGATCGCAGAGATCGCAAAGAAAGGCCTCTGGGCTGGAGTTTATGATCTTTGCGTTCTCTGCGGTTCATTTTTTTCACAGCAGCTCCAGCGTCGCCACCACCCGGTCCGCCAGCGAGAAATCCAAACACGCTGTCGTCCGGTTTGGCACCGCCCACACATTGAGTCCCGCCGCCTTCGCCGACTTCACGCCATTGAGCGAGTCCTCGATCGCGAGGCATTCGTTCGCAGGAAAGCCGAGGCGCATCACCGCCTCCAGCCACAAGTCCGGCGCGGGCTTGATCCGCGGCGCATCGCCACGGCAGACGACGTGCCGGAAGTACGACATCAATCGTAGTTTCTCCAGCCAGCCATCGACCCAGTGGTGCGATGAACTCGACACCACGGCCAGCGGCACGCCTTGCGCGGTCAGTTTCTCCAACAACGCCACCACGCCCGGCATCGGCCCCGCCTGCTCCAGATCGCGGCGGATTTCCACCTGCCGGTCTTCGTCGAGTTGGTGCCAGTCGAAGCTGCTGCCGGTGAGTTCCTCGAGGTGGACTTTCGGCGACCACGTGTCGAAGTCCGAGCCGATGCACTGCGTGTAAGTCTCCAGCGGCAGCGGGTGGCCATGGGCGAGGAAGGTCCGGTGCCACGCCTCATAGATGGCCCACTCCGTGTCCACGAGCACTCCGTCGAAATCGAACAGCACCGCCGAAAACTGCATGCGCCGGGATGCCGCGGCGCGGCGCGACGGGCAAGGCCGATCTTGTGGCGGAACGGCTGCGCCGTTCCGGCTTCTGGCGGACCGGAGAAAATCGAGCCGTTCCTTTACGAAGACTTCGCCGGCAGATGCACCCGCCTCACCAATTCCGCCTCCGGTGTCACCGTCGGGTCGTTGTCATAAATCTCGAACAACGGCATCTTCTTGTCGGCGGCGAATTTCTTCGCCCGCCCGTGCATCATTCCGGCCGCCCAAGCATTGCCGAGGTGGCGGTAGGCTCCCGTGTGCTTCACCACGTAAGCCCGGCAGGCCGGAATCTCGCCCCGCACGAAGTCATCGTGCACCTCGATCCCGCCGGCGACCGGAAAGCCGACGGTGTATTCGGCCATCCCATTGACCGGATCCCACTTGTGCGTGATCGCAAAGGCCGGACCGAGGGGAATCGCACCGTTTTTCTCCATCCACGCCATCAACTTCGCCATGTCCCGCTCCATCGAGGGCCCGATGTCCGCGGTCGGGCAGGGGGATTTCACCCCGACATAACGGAATCCCCCGGCCGGCTGCGTGCCAGTGAACTCCAGCCTCGACGGCACCGAGCCGGTCTCGACCAGATCCTTGAACATCTTCAACCCGCGCTCGTAGTCCGCACCGACCCATCCGCTCATCATTCCCCTCATCCACCACATGAACCACGGCAACGTCCCATCCATGGTCCACTCGGCAATGGATTCGTGATCATGCTCGGAAAAGTGGAAGGCCACATGGTTCACCGACTTCCACGGCTTCAGGAAGGTGAGGCGGTAGTGGATCGACCACGGTGGATCGCCGCCGGTGATTTCCATCTCGCCGCTGCCGGTGATGTCGCCGTCCCACGCGTAGCCGCGGCCATCGGGCGAATAGGTCATCTTGGCGTCCGGTTCGGCGATGAGCCATGGCGACCACTCCGGCCAGCGCTTGAAATCGCGGACGAGTTCATACACCCGCTTCGCCGGTGCGGCGATGCGGATCGACTTGCGAACTGAAAAGGCGGGCATGGCGGGGGGGATTTCCGCCAGCTTGAACGAGATTTCGCGTCAGGGGAAGCAAGTGTTCACGGAGAGCCGAGGGCGTCGAGCAACTGGTCCCGGTCCAAGCGGGTCACGCCTCGAAATCAAACACCACCAAGCATTCAGGGCGGGTCGCCTCGATCTCGCGCACCCGCTCGTGCCCGGGGTGGGGAAAGCTGGCATCGCGGTTGGCGGGAGCGTCGAAGGTCATGGAAGTCGTGGGTGAAGATGCCTTCCAACGGTCCGGCTATCGAAGGAACGACAGGAAACTACCACCATCGGACATTCGCGGCGGACGAATGATGGCCGGTGGTGACCGGCCGCGTATGCTTCTCATCATGCGACTGCCCCTTTTTGCCTGCCTGCTCGTTCCCGTTCTTGCCGCCGCGGGGGATCTTCCGTCCGCCGCCCTCGTCCTCGATCTCGACGCGGAAAAGGGCCTGAAACTGGAGGACGGTGACCGGGTGGTGGCATGGAGCAATCAAGCTCCCGGTGTCGTGGCAAAGGACTTCGTGAAGCGTGACGAGGGGCGCAAGGAAGCCGGCAGCGGACGCCCGGCCTTGGTGAAAAATGTCGCCGCGCTCGGAGGGAAGGCCGCGCTCGATTTCCGCCAGCAGGAACTGGTCTGCATGGATGAAGATGCCTTCGACGGCCTGACCACGGGCAAGGGCCACACTTGGATCGCGGTGCTATCGGTCCACGAGCAACGCGTCGGACTGAAGGACGTGAACTCGTTCTTCGGCAACCTCCGCAACGGCGAGAAATACGAAGGCCTGTGGGGCTGCCTCAATGACGACAACACGCCATGGTATGGCACCCGCAATGGCATCACCTTCGGCCGCTTCGACGTAAACAACCCGCAACTGCTCGGGCCGAAGCTGGAGACCGGCACGTTTCACCTGTTAGCCGGACGCATGGCGGCGGGCACCGGCACCGTGGCGATCGAGTTGTTCGTGAATGCCCCCGTCGCCGCGGCGAAAGGCCAAGCTCCCGTGGCGGAGAAGGCCAATCCTTCCCGCATGGCCGTCGGCCAGGAGCGCGATGCAATCCAACATCCCGGCGTCGAGTCCTTCGACGGCCAGATCGCCCGCTTTCTCATCTGGGAGCGGCCGCTGGATGACCGGGAACTTGCCGCGGCATTCGCCACTCTAATAGCGGCGTATTCGCTCGAGTGACGGCCGGGCGCGCGGGATCGCTCCCGCGCTGCGAGTCCGGCCTCAAAACTTCGGCGCGGAGGACGTCGAGGCCGGGGTCGACGCCGGCGGCGGGGGTGGGCTCGGGGCCACCAGCCGTTGCACGTCGGCGATCATGCGCTCGGCGAGCATTCTCAGCTCGGGCTGTTCGCCGACCGTGCCCTTGAAGCCGATGTTGAGGGTGGCGGTGGGGATGCCCTTGAAGGCGGTTTCGCCTTCCTCGATGATGACGCGGCGTTTGAGTTCCTCGACGGCCGCCTGCTCGGAGGCGAGCTTCCATTTCGACTCGATGCCGCAGTCGCGGACGATGCCGGTCAGGACGGTATCGGTGAGGAGGGCCTTGCGGAGTTCCTCCACGCTCTTGTCGCGCTGCTCCTGGGTGGACTCGGGATTGAAGGGGATCGGCACCCACTGGCGGTCCGGGCGGCTCTGGTGGACCTTCCAATAGCCGAACATCAGCCCGCCGCCGAGGAGGGAGAGAACCAGCGCGCCGAGCACGATCCACCGTTGCATGTCATGGGTGTATCCTCCATTTCTCTCCGTCCAAGCCGGAAATTCATGGACTACCCCGCCACCGCCGCCTCTCTCGACCACCTGCCGAACGGACTCACCGTCATCCTCGATCCCGATCCGGCGGCCCCGGTGGTCAGCGCCCAAGTGTGGGTCGAGACCGGCAGCTTGCACGAGGGCGCGCTGCTTGGCTCCGGTGTTTCGCACTTCCTGGAGCACATGGTGTTCAAGGGTGGTGGGCGTTTCGGCGCGGACGAGCTGGCCACCGCGGTGCAGGCGGCCGGAGGGCATTGGAATGCCTACACCACCTTTGACCGGACCGTGTATTACATCGATGGCCCGGCGAGCGGGCTGGACACCTTCCTCGAAGTGCTGGCCGCGATGGTCTTCACCCCGGCGCTACCAGAGGAGGAGTTCGAGAAGGAAAAGGACGTCATTCGCCGGGAGATCGACATGGGGCTGGACGATCCGGACGACGTGGCCGGCCGGCTGATGTTCTCGACTGCCTTCACCTCCGACCCGCGGCGGCATCCGGTCATCGGGCACCGCGGGCTTTTCGATGAAATCACCTTCGCCGGGCTGACCGGCTACCACCGTTCGCGCTACACGCCGGACCGCTGCTGCCTGTGCCTCTCGGGCGACTTCGACGCGGAGGCGGTGAAGGCGCAGATTGAGACCTTGTTCGGCGGTTTCGCCCGCGGCAGCGGCGCGGAGCCGGTGGTGCCGCAGGATGCGGTGCAGCTCGGGCCGCGCCGTGGCCGGGCCACCTTTGCGGTGCCGGCCAGCAAGATCAGCATGGCGTGGAAGATCCCGCCCTTGGGGCACCCGGACGTGCCGGCCTACGATCTGGCCGCGGCGGTGCTGGGGCGGGGGAGGTCGGCGCGGTTCTACCGGCGTCTCCGCGAGGAGCGCGGGCTGGCGCTGGAGATATCGGCATGGTCGTGGAGCCAGGCCGGGCGCGATGGCCTGTTCGCCATCTCCGCCGAGGCGGAGCCGGAAAAGCGCGATGAATTGATCGCCGCGATCCTGACCGAACTCGCGGATTTTCCGACCACCGCGCTCGATGACGATCTCGCCAAAGCCCGCCGGCAAATCGCCGCGAGCCAGTTCAAGTCGCTGACCACCGCTTCCGGCCGCGCGACCGACCTCGCCTCGAACTGGCACGAGGCCCGCGACCTCGATTTCACCCGCCGCTATCTGGCCGCGCTGAAAGCGACCAGCGCCGCCGATGTCCGTCGTGCGATGGCCCGGCTGACCGAGGACCAGATGAGTCTTTCCATTCTCGATCCCGAGGACGCGCCAGCCCCGGCCACGCTGAAACCGGCGGCGCGGGTGCGACCGGAACCGGAATGCGTGACGCTGCCGAATGGCGCGACCATCGCCCTGCTGCCGGACCCGCGGGTGCCGCTGTTCACCGCGCAGGTGGCGGTGCGGGCGGGCCTCGTTTCCGAGATCCCGGAAAACGCGGGTCTCAACACGCTCTTCGCGGCCACGCTGCCACAAGGAACCGTCCGGCGCAGCGCCGCGGAACTGGCGGGCCTGCTCGAGTCCCATGGCGCCACACTCGGCGCGGCCTCCGGGAACAACGCCCTCCTCGCCCAGCTCTCGGGGCTTTCGCCGGATCTCTCCACCTTGCTGCCGCTGCTGTCGGAAGTGCTGGTCGAGCCGGCCTTCCATGGCGACTCGATCGAGCGGGAAAAAGCCAGCCAGACCGCCTCGCTGCGGGAAGCCTTGGAAGATCCGCTTTCGACCGCTTTCCGGCTGGCCCGGGCGCATCTGTTCGATGGCATCGGCTACGGGCTCCACGCGCTCGGCACGGAGGCCTCGCTGGCGGGGCTGGATCGCTTCGCGCTGTCGGCCCATCACTCGCGCCATTTCCAAGGCAGCAATACCGTGGTCGCCCTCGCCGGGGACTTCGACATGGTGCATGCGCGGGAAGTGCTCGCGGAAGGAATCGGCCGCCTGCCGCAAGGCGAGGCATGGCTTCCACCGGCGGCGACGGTGCGCGGGGATTTCGAGATCGAGGCCTTCCTGCCAAAAAAGCAGGCGGTGCTGGCGCTCGCGTATCCCGGCTGCTCGGCGCTCGCGCCGGTGCGATTCGCGCTGCGGATGATCCAGGAGTGGTGCACCGACATGGCCGGGCCGCTCTTCATCCGCATTCGCGAGGAGCTGGGACTGGCCTATCAAGTCGGCGCGACCCAATTCCACGGCCACGATGCCGGCTTCTTCGGCTTCTACCTGGCGACCGATCCGTCGCAGGTCGATCTCGCCCAGCGCGAGTTGGCGGCGGAGATTGCCAAGATCGCCGAGGACGGCATTCCGGAGGAAGCCTTCGAGCGGGTGCGGGCAACCGTGCTATCCAGCCTCGCGCTCGGCCTGCAATCGCCCGCGTCGATCGCGCGACTGGCGGCCATCGACGTGCTGTTCGGGCTGCCGGTGACTCATCACCGCGAGGTCGCTGCAATCTTCCAACAGATCACGCCCGATGAAGTGAAATCGGCGGCCATGGCGCTGCTCGGCACCAAGCCGGTCGTCGCGCGGGTGCTGCCGAGGGAGTGACTTGCATGAGGGGCGTCCCATCGCGGGGATGGGACGATCCTGCGTTTGGCAGGCAAGGCAAACGGGATGGGCGGCTTTGTTCCGGAAGCAACATTCCATTGCCTTCCCCCATGATCTCGGGGAAGTTTTCCGCTGATCGAACGATCGGTGACATGCCGGATGCCAGTATGGGGTTTCTCCGGACCGGCAGGCATGTTCCGGATGATTCCATCTCCCAATCCAACCTGCAAACCCATGAGAACCACCACCATCGCCCTATTGTTGGCCGCATTCATCGTTCCCGCCCAAATGGCTCCGGCTCGCGAGCGCGAGCGGGAAGATCCGAAGAAAGAGGAAGAGCGGAAGAAGCAGGAAAAGGCCGAGAAGGAACGCAAGCGCGACGCCGTGAAGGAGTTTCTCAAGCAGAAGGACAAGAACAAGGACGGCTCGGTCTCGCGCGACGAATACCTCGAAGGCGAGGAAGACAAGGACGCCGCCGGCAAGAAATTCGACGAGTTCAACAAGAACGGCGACCGCGCGCTGAGCAAGAAGGAGATCGAGGCTCTGCTCGGTCTTTGATGTCGATGGCCTCATTCGAAGGAGGAGCCATGGCGATCGTCATGGCTCCTTTTTGTTCTTCCCGCCTGCTTTGGAGGTTGCGTTGGCACGTATGAAAGCTCCAGTAGATTGGTGTTCCCCATGGTTTCCCCAGAAGCTGTTCGAACCGTCGTTAGGCGGCTCGCCGAGATCGTCCAAGCCGGAGCGATCGGTGGATTACTGGCGATGCCCGTCTTGGGTTGGGCTCTCGGTCCGGGTGCACTGGGAGCGCTGTTTGTTACCGGCTTGCCGCTGATCCCCGTCGGCCTGATCGCATCGTTTCTTCTACAGAACGCCAAGCCGAAGCGCGCATTGGGCGGAGTGCTTTTCATCGGTCTGTTCGTGCTGCTCCTCGTGGCCCTGCCGGTGGGGCATTAGAACGCGCCGGCGGTGCCGGTCACTCTTGGCACTTGGCACTTTTCCGCCGGAACTCCAGTCTCTCCGCCCCATGGCCGCCGCCGATCCCCGCTTCAACGAATTCGTCATCCTCCAGGCCCAGAATGCCGGGCTTTTCCTCGGCCAGATCCCGCATCCGGCGACCGGCGAGAAGACGCTCAATTTGCGCGCCGCCAAGTCCGTGCTCGATTCGCTGGAAATGCTCGCCGGCAAAACCGCGGGAAATCTGACCGAGACCGAGGAAAAACTTCTCACCACCGCTCTTGCCAACCTGCGCCCGCTATACGAGAAAGCCGCAGGCTAAACGGGTGTTTGGATTTCTTCCGCCTCCTTAAGTTTCAATCATGTCCTTCGAACCCTTCCAAATCGGCAGCGTCCCCGTCGGCGGGCCCGTCCCGTTTTTCATCCTCGGCCCCTGCGCGCTCGAGTCGGAGTCCTTCGCGTGGGAGATGGCCCGCTCCATCGATGAAATCGCCAAGCGCACTGGCATCCACTACCTCTTCAAGGCGTCTTACGACAAAGCCAACCGGACCTCGGTGAAGTCGTTCCGCGGACCCGGCGTCGAGGAGGGCTGCCGCATCCTGGGGGAAATCTCCAAGGAGCTGGGCGTGCCGGTGACCACCGACATCCACAGCCCGCAGGACGCGGAGATCGCCGCCGAATACATCGACCTGCTGCAGATCCCGGCCTTCCTGTGCCGCCAGACCGACCTGCTGGAAGCCGCCGCCAAGACCGGCCGCGCGGTGAATGTGAAGAAGGGCCAGTTCCTCGCCCCGTGGGACACGGTGAACATCGCCGACAAGCTCCGCTCCTTCGATTGCCGGAATTTCCTCATCACCGAGCGCGGCACCACCTTCGGCTACAACAACCTGGTGGCCGACATGCGCTCGCTCTACTGGATGCGGAAGGAAGGCCTGCCGGTCATCTTCGACGCCACCCACTCGGTCCAGCGTCCCGGCGGCCTCGGCGGTGCGACCGGCGGCGATGGCGAACTCGCCCCCGTGCTCGCCCGCGCGGCCATTGCCACCGGCGTCGATGGCGTCTTCATGGAAACGCACTCCGACCCGGCGAACGCGCTTTCCGATGGACCGAATCAAATTCCTCTCGAATTTCTGGAGGACTTGCTCGTCCGACTGGTCGCCATTCACCACGCCGCCCACGGCGCCTGACCCGCTCCCGCCCATGCTTCCCGGCCCCCAGCGTTCAAGATTGCTCCTTCCCGGCTCGCTCGCGGGGGGGCTGCTGGCAACGGCGCTGGGGCTGGCGATCGCCACGGCCCAGACCACCGTGCCCGAAGGCATCGCGCCGACCGGTGGCGGGCAGACGGATGATTCCGGCGGGCTGTTTTCCGGCGGACTGCTGCCGAATGGCAGCATCCTGAGAGGCGTGAGGCTGCCGAGCTACGACAAGGATCGCAACATGGTCTCCTCGGTGAAAGCCGGGGACCTGACCATCTTCACGCGCGAGGAACCCCGGGTGGATGCCAAGACCGGCAAGGCCAAGACCGTCGATGTTCTCGACAAGGTGAAGATCAATGACCTCCGGATCAGCTTCTTCAATCTCGATCGCACGTCGAAGGGCAACATCGCCATGTCGCGGGCACTCCTCACGGTCGGGAAGAAAATCACCCTGCTCACATCGGAGGAGCCCGTCTCTTTTGTTTCCGACGACCTGAAGGTCGATGGCTCGGCCCTCGCCTTCGACACGAAGAATAACCGTGGATTCCTGCACGGCCCCGTCACGGCGGTGGCCAAAACCATCGACAAGCGCACTTCCATGAATGCCACTCCCGCCCAACGCGCCCTCGCCGCCGGTGCCATGCTGATGGCCGCCGCCCCTGCGCAAGAGGCAGCTCCGGCACCTGCCGCCGCCGCACCGGCGACCACCACCGCCGAGCGCTTCGCCAAGGCGCGCCTTTCCCAAGCCGAACTCGACCGGTTGGCGGCGGACAAGGCCAGCCGCGTCCCGCAGCTCGCCACCGCGAACTCCGCTGCCGGCAAGGATCTCGCCGAGGTGAAGGCCCAGTCCGAGGACGCCCGCATCACCATGAACAGCTTCCTGCAGGCTGCCTCGCTGGCCAGCATGCTGGCCACGCCGGCTCCCGGTGCATTGCCGGATGTGCCGCGTCCTCCTGCCTTGGGGAACCCGGACGACACGGTGATCAACTGCAAGGACGGCACCTTCTTCGACTCGGAGGAGGGCATCCTGATTTTCCTCGGCAACGTGACCGTGAAGAATCCCGAGCTCGATCTCAAAGGTGCGAGCGAGGTGAAGATCTTCATGGATCCGCAAAAGCCGGCGGAAGCCGGGACCGTGGATCCCAATGCCCCGCCAAAGGAGCCGAAGCCGGTGACGCCGGAGATGTTGGAAAAAATGAGAGCGGCCAAGGCTGCGAAAGAGGCGCAGCAAGCAACGCCAGCGCCGGCACCGGCGGAACAAGGCGCTGCCGCGGAGACGCCTCTCGATCCCAATGCTGCACTAACGCCTGAACAAGTGGACAAGATGAAGGCCGCCAAGGGGCAGAAGGCGAAGCCAACGCCCGAGCAGTTGGAAAAGGTGAAAGCCGCCCAACTGGCCGCCGGCATCGACGCCGGTGGGAAAGGCGGCAAGTTCGGCGACATCAAGCGCTTGGTTGCCACCGGCCCCGCCGTTCATATCCGCTACCTGTCCGGAAAACCTGGGGCAGCGCCGGTCGAAGCGTCCGCACACACCGTGGTCTATGATTTCGAGAAGCACCAGATCCTCCTTCAAGGCGGTTCGCCGTGGGTCTATCAGGAAGGCGATGACGGCATGAAGGGGCAGGCGAACGGACCGAATGCCTACATCCTCGTTTACACCGACGAGGACGGCAACTTGACCAAGGTGCTCTTCGAAAACCAAGGCGGCGGATCGACGTTCAACGTGAAGACTCCCCAGAAGGAGGACGACAAAAAGAATCAGAAGCCCAAGCAGGACAAGCCGAAGCAGGAGCAACCGAACCGCTGACCGATGTCTTCCTCCTCCTCTTCGAACGGCCACCGGCTTCTCACCGCCACCGGCCTCCGCAAGTGCTACGGCGGCCGTGCCGTGGTCGATGGCGTCAGCCTCGGCGTTTGCCCCGGCGAAATCGTCGGATTGTTAGGCCCGAATGGCGCCGGCAAGACCACGTCCTTCTACATGATCGCCGGCCTGATTCCACCGGACGCGGGCTCGGTGCAATTCAATGGCACCGACATTTCCCGCCTGCCGATGCATCGCCGCGCGCGTCTCGGTCTCGGCTACCTGCCGCAGGAGGAATCGGTGTTCCGCAAGCTGACCGCTTTTGAGAACCTGCTCGCCGTGCTGGAAACCCGGCCGGGGCTTTCGAAGAAGGAGCGCAAGGCTCGCGCCGAAGAACTGCTGGAGCGCTTCAAGATCACCAAGGTCCGCAACTCGGAAGCCATCGCGCTGTCCGGTGGTGAAAAGCGCCGCCTTGCCATCGCCCGCGCCCTGTGCACGGAGCCGCGCTTGCTGATGCTCGACGAACCGTTCGCCGGTATCGATCCGATCGCGGTGGAAGACATCAAGGGCATTGTCCGCGAGCTACGCGAGCGGGATGGGCTGACGATTTTGATCACCGACCACTCGGTGCGCGAGACGCTGTCGATCGTTGACCGCGCGTTCCTGATTCATGACGGCCGGGTCATCCTTGAAGGCGACTCGGACGTGTTGGTGAACGACCCGGTGGCGAGGAAATACTACCTCGGCGAGGATTTCCGGCTTTGAAGCAAGGGCCGGACGCCCTCGTCCGGCCGGAACGGTCCCTGCCGCCGGCTTACCCGCGCCACGCGGACAAGCGGGGCGCTTGTCCTCACCAACCGCTTCGCTTGCCAAGTCCAGCCGCATCGTTCACGTCAGCGCCGTGTCTCCGTCCGCGCTGGGTGAATTGCTGTCCGTCTTCGAAGAGAACTTCCGCAGTCGCGGTGAGATCGGCGCGGCGGTGAGCGTCTGGTGGCGGGGCGAGGAAGTCCTTTCGGCCGCCGAAGGGTGGTGCGAGAAGGAGCGGACGCGCCCATGGACTGCGGAGACCTTGGTGCCGGTCTATTCCGCGACCAAGGGGCCGGCCTCGGCGACGTTGTTGCTCGCTCTCGACGCCAAGGGCCTCGGCCCTGACACGCCGGTGCGCGAGGTGTGGCCGGCCTTTCCAGTCGCAGAGGCGACCTTCGCGCACTTGCTTTCCCACCAATGCGGCTTGGCGGCACTCGATCGCCGGGCCTCGGTGTGGGATCACGCCGAGGTGGTGGCGGCGATCGAGGCGCAGGCTCCCGCGTGGCGGCCGGGCGATGGTCATGGCTATCACCCGCGGACCTTCGGCGCGATGGTCGGGGAACCGGTGCGTCGTCTCACGGGTCAGTCGCTTGGAGCGATGTGGCGTGAGACGATCGCGGCACCGCTCGGCTTGGAATTCTGGATCGGCCTGCCGGAAAACGAGTGGCCCCGGGTCGCCCGACTCTATCCCGGCAAGGCATCCGCGGAGGACATGCAGGATGGCTTCTACAAGGAGTTCAATACCGAGGGCTCGCTGCCTCGCCGCGCCTTCGGCTCACCGACCGGGCTGAGATCGGTGCAGGAAATGAACGACGCGAAGGCATGGTCGGCCGGCTTGCCGGCGATGGGCGGTGTTGGCACCGCGTCGGCCTTGGCGAAGTTTTATCAGGCGGCGATCGGCGCGATCGAGAGCCCGCTGAATGACCGGGTGCGGCAGGCGCTCGCGCAGGTCCGCGTTTCCGGCGACGACCGCGTGTTGATGCAGCCCACCGCCTTTTCCTGCGGCTGCCAGCTCGATCCGCCGGATGCATCCGGAAAGAAGGTCCGCGAACTTTACGGGCCGTCGATGCACGCATTCGGCCATCCCGGTGCCGGTGGCAGCCACGCCCTCGGCGATCCGGAAAGCGGCGTGAGCTTCGCCTACGTGATGAACCAGATGGAACTCAGCGTCCTGCCCGGCAGGAAGAGCGTGGAGATGGTGCGGGCGCTGTTTTCGTGAGGCATTCTTTGCCCGTAGGCGCGTTGGTGACAACGCGGAAGCACGGGTGTCGCCCGCCCAAGGGACCGTTCCCGCGCTGTCGCCAGCGCGCCTACGATCAAGTCGAGGGGCTTTCAGCCCAAGAACTTGATCTTGCCCGGCAGGCGGAAGTCACCGCGGGCCATCGCCTCGTGCTGCTCGTCGCTGCATGCGGAATTCGTCGGGGCGTCGGCGGCGGAGTCGCTCTTTTCGAGGTAGCCGTTCTCAATCAGCCACGCCTCGACCTCGTCGCCGGAAATATCGGGCAGCATGGTGCCGTCGATCTCGACGCAGGGCGACAGCGATTGGCCGCTGCGCTGCTCCATTTCCCAACGGAAGGCCGGGTTCTTGATGATGTCCTTCTCTTCGAACGCGAGGTCGTACTTCCGCATGATCGCGCGGACGCCCTCGCTCCAGCCGCAGAAGGTCT
>CBKZPU010000136.1:0-13250 GCA_966696705.1 uncultured Verrucomicrobiaceae bacterium
GGCGAAGAAGTATCCCGGCCAACTCGAAGGGATGCGTGACCTTGCGCGGCGGTGGTGGGTCATCCGGCCCGGGTTCCTCACGCAGGATTCCCGGGAAGTCCCCAGCGTGCCACGCCATGACACCATGACACCCTAAACTTGAATTCTCACCGTTTTCGAAACGGGTGAGGTAGCCGCCACCCTATGACACGTGACACCCTATTTCACCGTTCCCACGAAAAAAATGTCCCTCGATGTGACCCGGCTGGAAAAGGTCCGGCGTAATCCCACCGGCAAGGTCACCGCCCGGAAGCAAAGCATCCCGAGCCACGATTTTTTGAACATGCTCGTGCCGGTGACCCGTTACCAATAATGCCCCGAAATATTGGAACCGGAGAGCGGAGACGGGTCACTATCGCCATAAAGCGTCTTGTATCGCGTCAACCTTGCTGAGGAAGGATCAGGGGCTGTGAGTTTGCACTCTGAGTATTTCACTTTTGCAGCGGAGTAGATCTGCTCGTGAACCGCTGGGAGCAACTCGAAAGCTTCCTTGCTGACCTCGTGGCAGAAATCCCACAGAGATACAAACTTTTGAGGGTTCACCTGCTCCCACTCCCCATGTGAAGACCATTCCTCAGGTTTCTCGTTTCTACCCGCGATTCTGGGGATGAAGATGACTCCATTCCGACATCAAATGGAATTTGAGGGCCGTGCATGACGTGGCTCCGCTTGTCGTAGAACTCTTGCATTCGATTCGCCGCGCTGCCTTTCATTCCCAGCGAAGTGTCCATTTTTGCGATCATGTCCCTGACGTGCCCAAGCTTCGCCATCAAATGGAAGAGCAGTTCGAACTGCTCCTGAATGCCTGGGACGGTAGCTTCCGCAGCGGCAAGCTCGTCCAATTCCTCGAGCAGCGAATCGAATCGTCGAGCACTGAGCGCCATCGAATAATGAGCTTGATAAAACTGGCGTCGGGCGGACTTCAAATCTTCTGCCAGGTTCTCAATTTCAAGCGGATGGGCTGTTCCGTCGTTCCCGATGAACTCGCTCCACAGCTTTTCATAGGTCGGTAGCTTCTCGCGAAGCCAATCTGCGTTCTCCTTTTCGAATGCGTCGCCTGCTTCGAGCTTCATTTGAGGAGCGTTGCATCGTCCGGCTTTTCGGTGCAAGCACAGGTGATTTGTTGGAAAGGTGAGGCCTGTGGTGATTGCCGCCCGTTCCGATACGAATGGCGGAGAGGATAGGGTTGGCCTTTGCTCCAATTTCGTCCGTTTTTCGTTGTGCTCCACGTCGTCCCGTGCCACCCCGCAGCAGGGCTGCTGGTATCGAGCGGCAGCAGGGCTGCCGCAGTCCGGGTCTCCGACCACTGTTGCGACGTCTTCTCCCAATGAAGAATGTCCGGAGTCTGATCGCTGTCGCAAAAACGGTGAGAACTCAAGTTTAGGGTGTCATGGTGTCATGGCTTGGGGCCGCGAAGCTCCTGCCGCCTTCAAACCCACGGCCTTTGCAGGAGGGTTCTCATCCCACTCTCTCCAACGGCGATGCGGACCCGCCAAAACAAAACGGCCCGCAGGGGTCTGCGGGCCGTTTCGATCAAAGTGGCGGGGAGAGTGGGACTGACCTCCGGTCCACGCCAGGTTGTCGACTGCGCCGATGAAATAATGGTCGCGAAGCTCCCGCCGCGTTCAAACCCTCTCGCTGCGAAAGGGTTCTCATCCCACTCTCTCCAACGGCAATGCGGACCTCGCAAAACAAAACGGCCCGCAATTGCTTGCGGGCCGTCTTGAATAAAGTGGCGGAGAGAGTGGGATTCGAACCCACGGTAGGTTATTAGCCTACGTTCGATTTCGAGTCGAGTGCCTTAAACCGAGCTCAGCCATCTCTCCTTTTTGCGGCTGGGGGCGGGAAATTAGCAACGAGCCCCGGCTTGTAAAGCTCGGCTTTCGCCAATTGCCAATTCACCCGCGGGCGCTCATTCCTCCTCGTCGTCGGGGTCCATGGCGGCGGCGAAGGCCGCGCCGGCTTGCTCGTCGCCGGGCTGCGGGATGGCCTTTCCCGGGATCACGTGGATCACGTTCAGCGGCGCGGTGGCGCGGCTGCGGCGGACGGCTTCCCGCGAAATGAAATCGACCAGGGTGCCGGACATCAGGATGGCCGCGGCGGCCAATCCCATGCCGATGACCCACCAGCGCTCGCCGGTGCGGCCACGGCCGAAGGTCGATTCGCAGTCCAAGGTCGGGCCGACTTTCGGCGGCGCCGCCCGGCGGGCCGAGGGCGGCAGCACCTCGAACGCCGGATGAATGGTCGGCGGCTCGATCGCCAGATCCGGGACGCGCAGCTCGACTTGGCGACCGGTGGCGAATGGCGAGCGCGCCGGATGCGGCACGTCGGCGCGGCCGGCGAAGGAGTCGAACTCCTCGGCGGACAGCCCTTCCACGGGCAGCTCGCCCGCGGTGCCGAGCAGGACTTTCCGCACGTCCACGGCGGTGACGAAGTCCTCGATGTCCGCGCGGGGCGAACCCGCCGGCTCATCGCCACGCGGGATCACGGGCAGGGGGGATAGGCTGTCGGGCAGAATCATGGCGGGGACAAATAATTGGGGGAGGGTGTAACCCTTTGGCGTCGAGTGGGTCAACGATCATTTTTTCTCAAATAATTTGCCGGAATTTCAAAAAATTGGCTGACGGAAATCTGAAGTCGATGCTCAAATCGGGCCATGCCTGCTTCCATCGTCCTGACCGTGCTCGCGGCCGATCGCCCCGGCCTTGTCCGCGCCCTTTCCGAGACCATCGCCGCCCGCGGCGGGAGCTGGCAGGAGAGCCGGATGGCGCGGTTGGCGGGGCAATTCGCCGGGATTCTGCGGGTCGAGTGCCCGGAGGCGGAGTGCGAGGCGCTGCTCGCCGCCTTGGCCGGCTTGGAAGGACAGGGCATCTCGGTGCAGGCCAAGCGCGAGGTGGCCGCTCCCGCGGAAAAGCGCGAGACGCTGGCGCTCGATGTCGTGGGCAACGACCGCCCCGGCATCATCCGCTCGCTTTCCGCCGCGATCGCCGGGGCGGGCGGCAATGTGGAAGACCTGTCCACCGCCTTGGAGAGCGCGCCGATGTCCGGCCATCCGATTTTCCACGCCAAGGGCATCGTTTCGCTCGCGGCGAATAGCGATCCATCGGCGCTGATCGCGGCGATCGAGAACCTCGGGCCGGATCTTTCGGTATCCGTCGAGAGCTGAGCCGCGGTAGGGCTCCAGTCTCCCGGGAGCGCCCGGATCTCCCGAAACCGGCAGGGATCTAACTCTCCTCTGGCAGACATCCGCCGCCCTTGCCGCCGCGGCCCGCCGCCGCTACACGGGCGGCGTATGGAACACCACGTGTATTTCTGGCTGAAGGACGAGCACAAGAACGAGGCCGATCTCAAGGCCTTCGAAGGCGGGCTTTCGAGCCTCTTCAAGCTCAAGGGCCTCCTCGGCGGCTTCTGGGCCGTGCCGGCGAAAGTGATGGAGCGCCCGGTGGTCGATCAATCCTGGGACTACGCGCTGACGATGACCTTCGAATCCGTCGCCGCGCAGGATGCCTACCAGGAAGACCCGGATCACCACGTCTTCATCGACAATTTCAAGAGCTGGTGGGCCCGCGTCGAAGTGCGCGACCTCGAAAAGGCCGGTCAATGAGAGCGCTGCAACTCGTCGCCCCGTCCACCCTCGCGGTGGTGGACCTGCCCGCGCCCGTTCCCGGGCCGGGCGAGGTCCGCTTGCGCGTGAGGGCCTGCGGCATCTGCGGCAGTGACCTGCACGGCATGGACGGCAGCAGCGGGAGAAGAATCCCGCCGCTGGTGATGGGGCACGAGGCCAGTGGCACCGTGGATGCCGTGGGTGAAGGCGTCACCGCTTGGAATGCCGGCGACCGCGTCACCTTCGACTCCACCGTCTGGTGCGGCGAGTGCGGCTACTGCCGCGAGGGCCGCGTGAATCTTTGCGACGCCCGGCAAGTCGTCGGCGTCGCGTGCGCGGAGTTCCGCCGTGATGGCGCGTTCGCGGAATTCGTCACCGTGCCGCAGCGCATCCTCCACCGCTTGCCCGATGCGCTTTCATTTGAGGAGGCCGCGTTCGCCGAGCCGGTGGGCGTGGCCTTGCATGCGGTGAAGCGGGCAGGGGCGGTCGCCGGACGTACGGCACTTGTAGTAGGTGCCGGGTTGATCGGCCTGCTCGTCATCCAGGCGCTCAAGCGTGCCGGAGCATCGAAGATCATCGCCGTGGATCTCGATGAAGGCCGGCTCAAGCTGGCGAAGGAACTCGGCGCGGATGAAGTCATCCCCGGCGGCAGTGCCGTCGTTCCCGAGGTGGACGTGGCGATGGAAGTCGTCGGTGCCGCACCGACGGTCGATCTCGCCATCCGCTCGGTGCGGAAAGGTGGCCGCGTGGTCCTCGTCGGCAACCTTTCGCCGACGGTTCCGCTGCCCTTGCAGGTCGTCGTCACCCGCGAGCTCGATGTGGTCGGCACTTGCGCCATCGCGGGCGAGTATCCGGAAGCGCTGGAAGCCATCGCTTCCGGCGGCATCCGGGTGAAGCCGCTCATTTCCGCCAGAGTGTCGCTGGAAGATGGCGTGTCGGCATTCGATAAAGCCAAGGCTCCGGGAGCATTGAAAGTGCTCGTCGTGGCTGAACCAACCGGGACCAAACACTCTTAGTCATGGATCAAACGTATCGTGAGATGTGCCAGGCTTGCGACAGCAAGCTGGTGACGCACTACATCAGCCAGCCGGGAGCGGAGCCGCCGAGCATTTCGCTTTGCGACGACTGCGTGAAGACGCATACGCCCGCGTTTGCGAGGGACTGCATTGGAAACTTGAAAGCCGGGCGCTGTCGCTTTTGTGGCGGGAAAGCCGTGGCGACCGACAGCTTGGCACGCGTGATCGATGGAGCCGGGGCGGACGAGAAGTTTCTCTGCCGGTCCTGTGCCTTGGAGTATCACAAGATCGGCCTCCGGTATTTCGAAGGCCCTGCGGATCCCGATGCGAAGACCGACGAGCGGCTCCGCGAGATCATGGAGCGGCTCGACACGCACATGCGCCGCTGGGTCATTCAACGCGACAACTGAACTGAATGAACCCCTTCGACCTCGCCGGGAAAACCGCCCTCGTCACCGGAGCCAGCCGGGGGCTGGGCAAGGGCTTCGCGCTCGCTTTGGCGACGGCCGGCGCGGATGTCGTCGTCACCAGTCGCACGCTGTCTTCGCTGGATGCGACCGTTGCCGAAATCGAAGCGCTGGGCCGCAAGGCATGGCCGGTGGTGCTCGATGTGCGCGACAAGGACAGCATCGACGCCGCCGCGGAAGCCGCGTGGTCCGCCGCCGGGCACCTCGACATCCTCGTCAACAACGCCGGCTGCAATGTCCGCAAGCCCGCGCTGGAGGTGACGTGGGACGATTGGAACCTGATCCTCGACACCAACCTGCGCGGCGTTTTCTTCACCGCCCAAGCCATCGCCCGCCGCATGGTCGAGCGCGGGTATGGCCGCATCATCAACATCGGCTCGGTCACCTGCGTGAACGGCTACGCGGGCCTGGCCCCTTATGGCGCGAGCCGTGGCGGCGTGAAGCAGCTCACCATGAGCCTCGCCGACGATTGGGGGAAGCATGGCATCACCGTGAATTGCCTCGCGCCCGGTTGGTTCAAGACCGCGCAGAATGCCGTGATGTATGAGGACGCCGGCTGGGTCGATTACCTCACCGACCGCATCCCGCTCAAGCGTCCCGGTGCGCCGGGCGATCTCGACGGCACGCTCGTTTTCCTCGCCTCCGACGCCAGCGCCTACATGACCGGCCAGACGCTGCTGGTGGACGGCGGCATTTCCGTCGGCGCGGTGCGGGCGGTGCCACGCAAGCCGTAAGGGGCGGGGACATTCTGTTCACGTCGTGTCGACAGAATGTCGGCACCCCTTATGTTCCCGCCGGCCGAATGCGCAAGATCGTCCACATCGACATGGATTGCTTCTACGCGGCGATCGAGGAGCGTGAGAATCCTTCGCTGCGCGGCAAGCCCGTGGGCGTGGGTGGCAGCTCGCGGCGCGGCGTGCTGACCACGGCGAACTACGAGGCGCGCAAGTTCGGCTGCCGCTCGGCGATGCCGGTGTTCAAGGCCCTGCAGCTTTGCCCGCAGCTCGTCCTGGTGCCGGTGCGCTTCGAGCTTTACCGGGGTGTCAGCGCGCAGGTCCGTGCGATCTTCGGCCGCTTCACCGAGAAGATCGAGCCGCTGTCGCTTGACGAAGCGTATCTCGATCTTTCCCACCTGAACTCCTCCGCGGAGTCGGTGGCGCGCGAGATCCGCAACCAGATCCGCGAGGAACTGAAGCTCACGGCATCCGCCGGCATCGGGCCGAACAAACTCATCGCGAAGATCGCCAGCGATTGGAACAAGCCCGACGGCCAGCACGAAATCCGCCCGGAAGACGTGGACGCCTTCATGCGGGACCTGCCGGTGGGCAAGCTGTGGGGCGTCGGCGGCAAGATGCGGGCGAAGCTGGAGGCGCTCGGCGTGAAGACCTGCGGGGACTTGCAGCGCTTCGACAAGATCGAGATGGCCCGCCGCTTCGGAAAATGGGGACTCGAGCTGTGGGAGCTATGCCGTGGCATCGACCACCGCGAGGTGGAGACCGTGCATGTCCGCAAGTCGATCAGCACGGAGAACACCTTCAGGGAGAATCTGACGTCGCTCGAAGACCTGCGCCCGCCGCTGCATTCGATGCTCGATGAATTGGCGGGAGATCTTGCCCGTTACGAAGACCGTGAAATCCGCTCGCTGGTGGTGAAGATGAAGTTCGCCGACTTCACCCGGACCACGGCGGAGAAGGCGCATGCCGTGCTGGAGACGGAGATCTTTGAAGGACTCCTCGCCGAAGCCTGGCAGCGGGGTGGGGGAAAGCCGGTGCGCTTGTTGGGAGTCGGCGTCCGCTTCCGCGATCCGGAGGGGAGGGAGCAGATGGAGTTGCTGTAAGGTGGTCCGCACTCTCCGAGTGCGGCCGAAGCCAGATGACGGCGGCATTCATCCTTCCTTCCCGGACCGGTGAACCGGACACTCCGAGTGCGGCCGAAGCCCGATGACGGCGGCATTCATCTTTCCTTCCCGGACCGGTGAACCGCACTCGGAGAGTGCGGACCACTTTGCGACCTCATCTCGCCAAATACTTCCGCGACTGCACCACGTACTTCTCCGCCCACGTCTTCACCTTCGCCTGCTCGTCGAGCGACAGCACGCGCACCACCTTGGCCGGCGATCCGATGACCAGCGAACCGGGCGGAATCACCGTGCCGCCAGTGACCAGCGCACCCGCACCGATGATCGAACGTTCGCCGATTACCGCGCCGTCGAGCACGATCGCGCCCATGCCGACCAGCACCTCGTCCTTCACCGTGCAGGCATGCAGGATGGCGGAGTGGCCGACGGTGACGAGCTCACCGACGTAGCAGCCGTAGTCATCGGCCAGGTGGATCACCGCGTTGTCCTGCACGTTCGAGCGCGGGCCGATCACGATTTCATTGATGTCGCCGCGCAGGGTGGTGTGGTACCAGACGCTGCTTTCCTCGCCCAAGGTCACGCGGCCGATCACGTCGGCGCTCGGCGCGATGAAGACGGACGGGTGGATCTGTGGGGAAAAGGACTCGTAGCGCTCGATGGCCATGGCGCGGGCAAGGTGGACCGCGGGGCCCGGGCTGTCAGCCGCGAATGTGGCGGCATTGCTACAGAGGAACACGCGACGCCGGACGGTGATGTCCTAAACGAAGGAACCTCCATGAGATCAAGCCCCCTTCTTCCCGCCGTGCTGTTTGCCACGGCTGCCCCCTCGGTCCTTGCGATCAGCTCGGTGGATCTCTCCACCTACGTCCGCGTCGGTCGTTACGATCTGCCGGAGCCGACCCGCACCGCCTTGCCGCCCGGCACCGCCGCCCACAACCTGCTCTGCCAGGAAGCCTCCGGCGTGGCCTACAACTGGGACACCGACACCCTTTTCATCTGCGGCGACGGCGGCCGCTCGATCACCCAGGTCTCCAAGACCGGCGCGCTGATCGACACCATGTCGCTCGACCTCCAGGCCGGCGCGCCGCAGGGCACCGCCTTCTACGATCCGGAAGGCATCACCTACATCGGCGGCGGCCAGTTCGTCTTCACTGAGGAACGCGAGCGCCAGATCGTGAAGTTCACCTATCAGGCCGGCACCACGCTCACCCGCGCCGCGGCGCAGACCGTGGATCTCGGCACCTTCGACGACAACACCGGCACCGAGGGCCTGTCGTGGGATCCGCTCACCGGCGGCTTCATCTGCCTGAAGGAAAAATCCCCGATCGGCGTGTTCCAGACCGGCGTCGATTTCAATGACGGCACCGCCACCAATGGCTCGCCGACCACGGTGAACTCCACCGACCTGTTCGACACGGCGCTGCTCGGCATGACCGACACCGCCGATGTCTTCGCCCTGTCCAACATTCCGGCCCTGGCCGGCCAACCGCAGCAGGGCAATCTGCTCGTCATCGGCCAGGAAGACGCCCGCGTGGTCAACATCAGTCGTAGCGGCGTGATCCACAGCACGCTGAACATTGCCTCCGATCCGGGCAATCCGCTCAGCCCCGCCGACCAGCAGCACGAGGGCATCGCCATGGATGCCGCCGGCAACATCTACGTCGTGAACGAAAACGGCGGCGGCGACATCGATCACCCGCAGCTCTGGGTCTATGCGCCGTCCGAGGCGGCGAACCAGGCTCCCACCGCGGTCGCGCTCAACAACACGGTCGCCGCGCTCGAGGAAAACCTCAGCACCGCCTCGCCGGTGAAGGTGGCCGACATCGTGGTCACTGACGACGGCCTTGGCACGAACCAGCTCGGCCTCACCGGAGCCGACGCGGCTTCCTTCGAGATCACCGGCAGCGCCCTCTTTCTCAAGGCCGGCGTGGTGCTCGATTACGAGACCAAGTCCAGCTACTCGGTCACCGTCCAAGTCGATGACACCACCGTGGGAGCCACGCCGGATGCGACGGTGAACCACACGCTCAACGTCACCGACCAAGTGGTGGAGACCACCGCCGCGGTCGTGGCCGTCACCGAGGTGGCCCCGTGGTCGAGCGGCAACAGCCCGGTCGGAGCCGACTGGTTCGAAGTCACCAACATCAGCGACAACCCGGTGACCATCACCGGCTGGAAGGTCGATGACGGCTCGAACGCCTTTGCCAGCTCGCTCGCTCTCAATGGCATCGACACCATCGCTCCCGGCGAGTCGGTGATCTTCCTCGAAGGCTCGGCCACCACGGCGGAGACGTTCAAAACGAACTGGTTCGGCGCCAACGTCCCGGCCGGACTGCAAGTCGGCTACTACTCCGGTGGAAGCATCGGCCTCAGCAGCGGCGGCGACGAGGTGAACCTCTTCAATGCCGGCGGCATTCCTCAGGCCAGTGTCAGCTTTGGCGGTTCCGATGCGGTCCAGCCCTATCAGACCTTCGACAACACGGTCGCCGCGGACAACGCGACCCTTTCGCTGCTCAGCGAGACCGGCGTGAATGGAGCCTTCGTCGCCGCGAATTCCTCCGTGGAGATCGGTTCGCCCGGATATTCCGCCCCCGGCGTCCTGCGCGTCACCGAAGTCGCCCCGTGGAGCAGCGGCAACAGCCCGCTCGGAGCCGACTGGTTCGAAGTGACCAATCTCGGCGCCCGCCCGGTCAACATCACCGGCTGGAAGGTCGATGACGGCTCGGAGTCGCCCGCCGCGGCACTCGCCCTGAATGGCATCGACAGCATCGCCCCCGGCGAGTCGGTGATCTTCATCGAGACTTCCAACCTCGCCGCCAGCCGCGCCGCGTTCCTCAACCTCTGGTTCGGCAACAACCCGCCGCCGGGCTTGCAAGTCGGCAGCTACAGCGGCAGCGGCATCGGTCTCAGCACCGGTGGCGACGCGGTGAACCTCTACGACACCGCCAGCCCGACTCCGGTCCGCCGTGTGAACGTGGCCTTCGGCATCGCCCCGTCGGCCGCGCCGTTTGGCACTTTCGACAATGCGGCTGGCGTCAACGTCGGTGCGGTCAGCGCGCTGAGCTCCGCCGGCGTGAACGGCGCCTTCGCCGCGATCCACGATGCGGATGAAATCGGCTCGCCCGGCAGCGTATCGAATCCGGTTTACTTCACGCCCTTCACCGCGTGGCTCGCCGTCAATGGCTTCACCTCCGGCGGCATCGACCAGGACTCCGATGGCGACGGACTCACGGACCGCGTCGAGTATTTCTTCAGCCAGGATCCGAATGACCCGGCCGATCTTGCCAATTTGCCGCGGGTCATTGCCGATGGCGGCGACCTGAGCCTGTCCTTCAGTCGCCTCACCTCGACGCCCGGCACCACCGGCGCGCTGGAGTTTTCCGGTGATCTCGGCACTTGGACTCCGGCGCTGCCCGGCCTCGACTACATTGTGGCCAACTCGGTGGTGAATGGCGATGAAACGTCATTCACCTACGATCTGCCCGGCACCGGTCCGTCCTCGCCCGGCATCTCGCCGGCCTACCTTACCCCGAACACCTCGGATCCTGTCGGCGCGTCCCTCGGCGGCGTGCGCGTGGTCAATGAAGGTCTCGTCGGCGTCGGTCGCCTGAGCGGCGAGAGCCTGGACAAGTTCGGTGAAACGCAGGGTGCCGCGTCCGGTCTCTTCATCACGGACTGGGCTTATGCGGCCGGCCAGTTCAGCGGCACCTTCCAGGTGCTGCCGGACCGCGGTTATGGCGACGGCACCTCGAACTACGCCGCCCGCCTGCACGAGGTCGATTTCACCTTCACCCCGTACTACGGCACCACCGCGGTGGCGCAGGGGCAGGTGGCCGCGACCTATGCCGACTCCACGAAGTTCACCTATCAGGATGGCGCGACGGTGAAATTCACCACCGGCCTCAATCCGGCCGGCACCTCCAGCATCTTCGGCCAGACCGTCGGCACCGCGGTCGCGGCCAATGGCCCCGGCGGCGCGCAGGAAAGCCTGCTCTCCTTCGACGCGGAGGCGGTTTATCTCTTCCCGGACGGCTCCGGCTACGTCTCGGACGAATACGGCACCTACATCGCCCGCTTCGATGCGACGAAGACGATCACCGGTCTGACCCAGCTCCCCGGCGCGGCGCAGCCGTACGACGACGGCGTGCTGGACTTCGATTCCGTCGCCGCTCCCGATAGCGGCCGCCGCAACAACCAGGGGCTCGAAGGCATGTCCGTCACGCCCGATGGCAGCCGCCTGTTCGCCCTGCTGCAAAGCGCGACCGTCCAGGACACCAACGGCAGCCAGCAGCAAACCCGCAATCACGCCCGCTTGTTTGTCTATGACATCGCCGGTGCGAACCGCGAAACCCCGGTGCCGGTGGGCGAGTATCTCGTTCGCCTCCCGCAGATCGACTTGAACGGCAATGGCTCCGGCCTCGACGGCACCGCGGCCCAATCGGAGATCATCGCTCTCGGCCCGAATTCCTTCCTGATGCTGCCGCGCGACGGCAACGGCATGGGCAAGGGGACGACCGCTCCGATCGTCTTCAAGTCGGTGCAGCTCGTGGACTTCGCCTCGGCCACCAACATCCTCGGCCAGTTCGACGATGTCGGCCAAGCGGTCAGCCCCGCCGGGGTGCTCACCCCCGGCGTGAACGCCGCCGCCACCGCCGAGGTCGTCAACCTGCTCCAGCAGGACGACCTCGCGAAATTCGGCCTGAACACGAACACCAACCCGTCGAATGACAACACCCTCAACGAGAAGATTGAGGGCATGGCGCTGGTGCCGGACCTCTCCACGGAGCAGGCCAATGACTTCTTCCTCTTCGTCGCCAACGACAACGACTTCCAGTCGTCCGACGTGAAGATGCTCGACGCGGCCGGCAACGTCATCAGCCGTGGCGATGGCCGCCTGAACGCGGGCATCACCAACGACGCGATGTTCTACGTCTGGCGCCTGACTATCGATGCCGGTGCGAGGAAGTTCTTCCGGATGGATGTGACGGAGGCGCCCTGAGGTTTTCTGGCGCTGCTGTCATGGCTGGACAGGCGGCCCCGGTGGACCCGATCCATCGGGGCCGTTTTCTTTTGGCCCGGCGGAAGCGCTGGCGGAAGCGTCACGAGCGGCGGGTCGCCTTGGCCGGGGGTGCCCGGCTTGAATCGCGGGTCTCGTGAAATCTCTCCCCGTTCTCTTTCTCGGCGCGCTGCTGGTGGCCCCGGCGCAGGCAATCCTGGTGCCGGAGCCGGCCGCTGCGCTGCTCGGCTCGCTGGGCCTGCTCGCCCTGCTGCGACGCCGCCGGCCGCGCTGAGCTTCACCGGGGCGGCCAATTCATGCCGGGGGCTCCCCGACGAATCGCTGGACAGCCGCCGGGATCACGCTGAGAAGTTCGAGTCGGCAATCACGCAACCCGCGAGGTCATTCTTGACGTGGCGGCGCGGGACGCTTGGTTTCCGCCCTCCCGTCACCCATTCATGCGTTCTTGCCTCATCGTCCTCGGACTGTTCGTCCTCGCCATCGGTTTGCGATCGGCGCGCCGGGCGGTGTGGCGCAAGCTCGGCGCGCTGGTCTTTCTGGGCGCCAGTTTCATGGGGTTCTACTACCTGACCGGCTGCCTGTGGTGGGGGCTGGCCGGCGTGGCGCTGTGGTTTTTCCTGCCGTGGGTGGAGCTGCTCACCCGCATCCGCCGGATGCGCCTGCCGCTGGAAAACCGCCTGCGCAGCCGCGAGGTGCCGGATCCCTCGTTTTTCCCGAATGCCGTGGAGGCCGCCGGGGCGATGGAGGATGCCGGATTCGAGCACGTGGACGACTGCGGCTGGGAATGGGGCGGGATGAAGCAGTTCTTCCGGCTTTTCTGGCATCCGGAGGAGCGGGCGGTGAGCGCCGTCTGCCTGTGCGAGCAGGGCGACGTCGCCTTCGCGTTCATTTCGGTGACCTCCCGCGACGAGAAAGGCCGGATCTGGCGGACCACCAATTTCCCGTTCTCGCCGACCCTGAAATGCCCCCCGCAGATGCGCTGGAACCACGTCCCCTGCGAGCGGAACTGCTTTCACCACATCCTCCGCGACCACCACGAGTTCCTGCAGCGGCTGAAAGTGCCGACCGACTCGCTGGTCATGCCCGACCCGGACGAAATCGAGCAGACGATCGAGGACGAGATGAAATTCCAGATCCGCCACAACCTCGAAGCCGGGATCATCCGCGAGACCGGGGACGGCCACTTCGAATACTCCTTCCGCGGCCTGATGTTCCTGTGGGGCCAGTTCGTGAAGGACATGGTGCGGCT
>CBKZPU010000137.1:0-13243 GCA_966696705.1 uncultured Verrucomicrobiaceae bacterium
TCCAAGGGCTCGACCAGAAGCTCACCGGCGTGAAACCGGCGAAGGTGGTGAAGGGTGTTCTGGCGTGAAGTAATCCCGCCAAATGTCCCGGTGAGAAAAATCATTGCCCCGCGAGGGATTATCGCGTCGCCACGCGTTGATCGGGTGAAATGATCAAGCTCGCCATCTTTGCGCTGTTGATTCTCGCCGTCCCGGTCTTTGCAAAGGAGGAGCGGTTGAAAATCGGAACCGTGGACATGCAACGGCTCTTTAAAGGCTACTATCGAGCGGAGGTGGCCCAAAAGGAATGCAACGTGGAGCTGGCCCGGCTCCAGAAACAAAATGGCGAGCGGCTTTCCCGGATCCGGGAGATCGATGAGGAGTTGGAGAAGCTCCGCAAAAAGCTGGAAGATCCCACGATTGCGGAGTCGAAGAAGAACAAGCTTCTCCAGCAGGCGGGCGACCGGCGGCAAGAGGGCGTCGCGCTGGAGCGAGAACGGCGCGACTTCGTCGAGGGACGCCGGCGCTCGATCAACGAGCGAATGATGCAGGAAATGAAGGGGCTGCTGGCCGAGATCCGCAAGCAACTCGATGAGATCGCCAGGGCGGAGGACTATGATTACGTGTTCGATGCGTCCGGTCTCAGCACCTCGCAGGTGCCGTTCGTGCTTACGCCGAAGGCGGGCGGCGATTTGACCGAAGTGGTTTTGACGAAACTCAACGCGGGCGCCGCTAAGAACGAGGCAGAACCGGTGCCGAAGTGATGCGATGGAGGACGAGATGACCAGCCTGACGCGTGGATTGGTGCGCTGCGAGGATGCCGCGTGGCGGGACTTCCATGCGCGCTTCTATTCGCGGCTGAAGGCTCAGGTCCAGGCTCGCGGCGTTCCGGAATGCGAATCGGCGGAAGTGGTGCAGCGCGTCTATCTGCGGGTGCTCCGACACGCGAAGGTATTCCGAAGACTCGAGGATTTCGATGCGTGGCTCTCCTGCCTAACACGGTGCGAGGTGATTGATTCAAGCCGTCGCGAGCGGCGGCGGAGTTGGGTGAGCGAGCGTTATCAGCAGTGGCAGGAATTGCGGCGACCGGCAGTCACCCGGGAGGATGCGGATCTGGAAGTTGCACTGGCTCAATTGGAAGAAATCGACCGGTCGATGTTGGTAAGACACTACGTCGAAGGCTGGTCGCAGGAAGACCTCGCACGGGAGCAAGCGACCACCGTCAAGGCGGTGGAGTCGAAGCTCGCCCGTCTGCGGAAGCGTCTGAGAGGGATGCTGGAGAACCCCGATGCTTGTTAGAAGATGAATGCGGTCGATTCAGGAGAACACGAGGTGCTGGACCGGACGCTGGAAGAAGTGCGGCGGGTGCGCCGTTGCCGGGCAGCGTGGAAGCTAGCGATGCTGCCTTTTCTTCTGTTGATCGGAGTCGGGTGGCTCGGGTTCAGCCACACTCCTCCAACGGGCATCGGTTCGCCTCAGCCCGTGACCGCGGAGGCTCCGCGAACCGCCAAGACCACCGGCGAATCGCTGACCGTGGTCGAGTGGAGAGGGGGCTTGCCGTCGCTGGTCCAGTATTCGGGCGAGGAGCTTGGCAAGTTGGAGCTCACTTTCAGCTTGGAGCCAGTCGTCGCGTTTCCAGAAGAGATCTGGTGAGAACGAGGATTGCAAAGCGAGGCCCGGTGGCTAGACCCGGCGCGTGAACGTGATCCTGGCATCGGCTTCGCCGCGGCGGCGTGAACTTCTTTCCGCAGTGGGAGTGAACTTTGAGGTGGTGGCTTCTCCGGCGGAGGAACTGCACGATGCTGCCATTCCGCTGGATGAACTGTGCGAAAAGAATGCGGAACTGAAGGCCCTCGCGGTGGCAGGCGACTACCCGGAAGCCGCGGTCATCGGCGCTGACACGCTGGTGTGGATCGATGGTGAGCCGCTGGGCAAGCCGAAGGATCTCGACGAGGCGCGGGCGATGCTGCGAAAGCTCAGCGGCCAGGCCCACACCGTTTGCACCGGCGTTTGCGTGATCTTTCCCGGCGGAAAGATAGAGCGCTTCCACGAACTGACGGCAGTGCGTTTCCGCGAGCTCGATGAAGAGACGATCGAGGCTTATTTCGAGAGGACCAACCCACTCGACAAGGCCGGCGCGTATGGCATTCAGGAAAGCGGAGAGATGATTGTCGAAGGCATCGACGGTGCCTTTGATAATGTCATGGGGCTGCCGGTGAAGCGGTTGGTGGAGGTGCTTCGGGAAGGCGAGCGGCCATAAGAAGGGTGGACGTTCCGTCCACCCTGTGTCGACGAGACGTCGATACCCCTTACGCCACCACGAAGCCAGCCGCCTGTTCAGGCGTCAACTCGATGACCTGCCACGGCAAACCGTGGACATTGAGGTCAGCCATGAAGCTGTCCGGATCGTGCTGCTCCATGTTCCACACTCCCGGCTTCTTCCACTTGCCTTCGAGCATCTGCTTCGCGCCGATCATGGCGGGCACACCGGTGGTGTAGCTGATCGCCTGGCTGCCGACTTCGCGGAAGCACTCCTCGTGGTCGCAGATGTTGTAAATGTAGATCGCCTTTGGCTGGCCCTTCTTCACGCCGGTGATGACGTTGCCGATACAGGTCTTGCCCTTGGTGGTCACGCCGAGATCGCCGGGGTTCGGCAGCACGGCCTTGAGGAACTGCAGCGGAATGATTTCCACACCCTGATAGACAACCGGGTCGATGCGGGTCATGCCGACGTTCTGCAGCACTTCGAGGTGCTTCAGGTAGTTCGGCGAAAAGCTCATCCAGAATTGCGCGCGCTTGATGGTCGGGATGTGCTTCACCAGCGATTCGAGCTCCTCGTGATACATCCGGTAGATCTCATAGGTGCCGACGCCTTCCGGACAGGTGAAAGGCTGGTGCTTCGACATCGGCGCGGTTTCGACGAAGGTGCCGTTTTCCCAGTGGCGGCACTCGGCGGTGACCTCGCGGATGTTGATCTCGGGATTGAAATTGGTCGCGAAGGCGTGGCCATGGTTGCCGCCATTCACGTCGATGATGTCGAGCGTGTGGATCTCGTCGAAATGGTGTTTCAGTGCCCACGCGGTGAAGACATTCGTCACGCCGGGGTCGAAGCCGGAGCCGAGCAGGGCGGACAGGCCGGCTTTTTCGAATTTCTCCTGATAGGCCCACTGCCAGAAATACTCGAATTTCGCGACGTCCTTCGGCTCGTAGTTCGCGGTGTCGAGGTAATCCACGCCGGCCTCGAGGCAGGCATCCATGATCGTGAGGTCCTGGTAAGGCAGGGCGACATTGACGACCAAGGTCGCGCCAGTCTGGCGGATCAGCGCGGCGGTTTGGGCCGGATCGTCCGCGTCCACTTGGGCGGTGGCGATGTCGCGGCCGATACGTGCTTTTACGGAGGCCGCGATGGCGTCGCACTTCGACTTGGTTCGGGAGGCGAGGGTGATTTCGCCGAAAACTTCGGGGACCATGGCGCACTTGTGGGCGACGACGCTGCCGACTCCGCCGGCTCCGATGAGAAGGACCTTGTTCATGGGGATGGTTGGGGGAAGGGGTGGGGGAAAGCAGCCCGCCGTGCAAGGAATTCCGCGTGGAGGAGTCGTCCCGGCGGGGAATGGCGGGACCCCGCAAGATTTTAGAGACAAACCGCCTGCCGGAGGGCATTTTTATCCCGAATGAAGTCGTGTGCGTCTGCGGAGTGGAAAGCCTGGCTGGCCGAAAATGGCCCCCGGTTGCTCCTTTTCGCGCGCGGCTGGGCCCCGAGCCGGGAGGATGCCGAGGATTTGGTGCAGGAAGCCATCGTCCGCCTGTGGAATTATCAACAGGACAAGGGCTGCGGCGTGCCGGACCTGCCACTGGCTTTTTCCACAATCCGCTTCTGCGGGCTGAACCACCACCGCTCGGAATCCCGCCGCCGGAAACGGGAGGAATCGATCATCTACCTGAACGACTTCACCGATGTCTGGCTGGACCCGTCCGTGGAGGACGATGAGGACGCCGTGCGCCTGCGCGACGCCGTCCAGAAGCTCAGCCCGAAGCTGCGCGAGGTGGTCACGATGAAGATCTGGGGCGGACTCACCTTTGCCGAGATCTCCGAAGCCCTCGCCATTTCGCAAAACACCGCCGCGTCGCGCTACCGCTACGCGCTCGAACAACTCGCGCAGGACATGCGCCGCTTGAAGGAAGAACGCCATGGAATCGCCTGAAGACATCGAGAAGGCGCTCGCCCGGCTGATGCCCTCCGCGATCAGCGAGAAGGGCCAGCGGTCGATGGATGACCTGATCGACAGCCTCGCCGCCGGGGAAACGGTGGCGGTGGAACTGCCGCCCGCGAAGAAGCCGAGCCGCTGGGGGTGGTTCGGCGGAATCGGTGCGGCCGCCGCCGCGGTGATCGTGGCGGTCAGCCTGCCAAAGGGAGGATCGCCCGGCGTGGTCGAAAACGCTCCGGCGCAGGAGGATCCGGGCGCGAAGGGCGAATTGGTTTTGATCGGCTCTTCTGAAGTCGTGGAAGACGCGGTGCCGGAAGACTGGATGTCGGAAACCGACGGCGTCCCGCATCGTGCCTGGCGCGTCCGGGTGGTCGATCAGGAACGGCTGCGCGATGTCGAAACCGGCTATGAGGTCCTTGTCTCCCGCCCGCGGGAGGAAGTCCGTCTGATGCCTGTCACCTCATTTTGATTCGTGAAACTCGCTGTCATCATTCTCGGAATTGCCCTCACCGGCCCCGCCTTTGCGGAAGAAGGAGGGATCGAGAAGCCGGCCACCGCGCAAGTATTGCATGGTGTGAGCGACGCGCCTTGGCTCGGCCTGACGGTCGGCCGCTTGGACGATGCGGTGCGCGCCCATGTCCCAGACCTTCCCCAAGGCATCGGTTTCGTGGTCACCGAGGTGGCCGCCGGCAGCCCGGCGGAGAAAGCGGGCGTAAAGGCTTACGACATCTTTTGGAAGTTCGGCGACCAGCTTATCGCCAATGAAGCCCAGCTTTTCACCTTGCTGCGGCTCAAGAAAGACGGCGATGAAGTGAAGCTCGGTCTCTATCGATCGGGCGAATCGCTGACGATCCCGGTGGTCCTCGCTCGTCAGCAGGACGATCAGACGCTTGGCCACCTGCCGATCAAGCCTGCCGTTCTGCCGGACACGCCAATGAAGGTGCTCAATCCCGCCGAGCGCAGTGCCGCGATTGAAACGGCCGATGGCAGGGCGGTGCTCACCTTGGTCAACGGCCAATCCGAAGTGAGGATCGTGTCCAAGAACGGAAGCGTGATTTTCGAAGGACCGACGAAAGATCCGCAAGGGGTTTCGCTGGTTCCGGACCCGTGGAAGCCCCGCGTGGGTGCCTTGGAGCGCGCCTTGGCTCATGCCGTGAAGGGAAACCGCCCGCCGCGCATGCGGGTTCTCCCTCCAGCCCCCGAGCAGAAGTAAGGCATCGCTGCGGCCCGCCTGTCGCCAAGACATGGTCTCTCCTGCCAGGCAGGTGCGGATTCCATGTCTATGAACTCGGCATTCGGCGGTGAAGCGAACCGGCTCGTTCACTTGTTCCGCTGCCGGAGTTGTTCGAGCCGGGACAAGGGCTTCTCAGCCGGTACTGAGGGAACAGCGGGCGTTTCTTCGGCCTTGGCGACGGGTTGCGGCGGTGGCGCGTTCGCGGCCGGCTTGTCGATGCGCAGGGTGCCGCCTTGGCCGACCTGATGGAGAATGGCGGCGCCATTCTCCGGAACCGTGACGCGACAGAACAGGGCTGTGTGCTTGCCTACCGCGGCATCGGCCGCGATCTCGACCGGGAAATGCACCTCTGCCTGGCCGTGCGGGAAGCTGACCGGCGGGGTCTTCGCCCCGTGCGGCAGGCCCATCAATTCGGCGGTGGCATTGCCCGTGAAGTTGCCCGGATACTCGACCTTGCAGACGACGGTTGTCGGCCTGCCTTGCTCGGTGGCAGCCATGTCGATGGCCATGCCGAGATAAGGCTCGGCAATCTTCAGGGTCACCAGGGACGTGGACACCAGCACCGGCCCCTTGGGGGTATTGGCTTCACCCAACACGCAGACCTGCCACTCACCCGGCGCGGCGTCGCCATTGGCATTCACTTCGTAGAGCGCCTCGCTCTGGTCGCCGGGCATGGTGGTGGTGGCGGGCGTGCCGATGCCCGGCGGGTTCCACAGGAAGCGCAGGTTGATGGCTTCCTTGTAGCCTTCGGCGCGCTGGGCGCGGACCTTCAGATGCATCGAGCCATTCTTCACGATTGGCACCGCAGGAGTATCAATGTCCAAACGGAAGGGTGCCTCCTCGATCACCGCGACGGCAATACGGTCACTCTCGGCTGAGTGGTAGGCACCTTGGTTGTTGATCTCCACGTGGTGGACCGTATCGCGCAGCGGACCTTCCACCGGCGGGGCATCGCCAACGGACGTCACCTTGAAGCGATGCAGGCTGCCGGCCATCGGCGCCTCGGTCGTGGCTTCGAAGACCACCGGCGTGGCATTGACGGAACGATGAAAGATGGGCGACTTCAGCGACACCCCGGCTGGCAAGCTTTCGGCCGAAAGCGCGAGGTCGCAGCCGATGTTCTCGCGGGTGACGTTGATCACGGCGGCGTAGCGGTTGCCGCGCGGGACATTGATCACCTTCCACTTCTGAGAATTGTCACGCTCCACCACGGGCAAGGCCGCAGCCACGACCGGCTCGCGGCGCGTGATTTCAAGCCGGTAGGTGAAGTCCGCGCCGCCGCGCCGGAGTTGATCGCGAACCACGGCCACGTATTCGCCATCCTCAGGAGCGGCCCATTGGAGGAAGGAATCGGGGCCGCCTTGGTCGTCGTTGTTGGCAAGGTTCTTGCCCTTCGCGTCGCGGATGGAGAGCACGGCATCGAGCGGCGAGCGGAGTTCGCGACCGAGCACTTTTAGCGTGAGGTTTTCGCCTTTCTTGGCGGTGAACGAAAGGAAGTCCACGTCGCCGGTCTCGCCGATGACGCCGTGGGCGGCGCAGGGGAGGTCGGGAAGCTTCGTTGCCTGCTTCGGACCCGCATTGGGTTCGGTCTCGGCGACGTGGTTGAGGGGGGAAACCTTGATCCACACGGGAGATGGGACGGCGAACCCATCGCGCGAGGGAAAGAGGGGGAAACGGGCGGCGGCATCGGCCGGGATGGTGATGCGTTCGGCGAATTCGCCCGCGGGATCGCCGATGAACTTGAAATCCACCGTTTCACCGGGCTTCGCTCCCGCGGGAAAGACGGCGGTGGGGCGCGGGAAGGTGCCGATGCTAACCCGATACTGGCAGTTGTCGTTGCCTTCATACGCCGCCTCGCGCACCATCACGTAATAGTCGCCGTCCTCGGGAATGATCGCCGAGACGAAGGCATCCGTGCGCAGCAGCGGGGCATCGTCGCACGACGCGATTTCGAAGCCCTTGGGATCGACGATGGCGACATGGGCGTCGAACATCGTGCGGCCCAGCCGCATGGCTTCCACCTCGGCGGTGAAGCGCTGGCCCTTCTTCAAACTACAAACATAGTAGTCCACGTCCTCCTGTTTGGTCACGCCCTGGACGGTGGTGTTCAGCTCGATCCGCTGCGCTTGGTCCGGCTTGTCGTTGGGGTCGGCTTCCGTGACGACCGGGAACTGGCCGACGAAGAATGACCTCAAGTAGCTGACACCACCCGCGGTGCGAACGCGCAGGCCGTGTTCGCCGAGTGGAGCATCCGGCTTGATGAAGACCTTGGCCGAGGCGTGCTTGTCATTTTCGACCGCAATCGACCGGACCTCGATGCCGGGTTCGTAGGCGAGCAGTTCCAGCAAGCCGTCGAGGCGCTCGCCGTAGAAGTGGATCTCGAGTTCCGTGCCCCGTTGCCCCCCGCGCGGCTCGATGAGGTTCAGCACGGGGGTGAAGCCGGCGAAAGCCGTCCCGCAGAACAACAGCGAGAGCGTGATGCGTGCGATCATGCCTTTTTTGAGAGCAGGACATCCAGCAGGTGGCCGTCGGCGACGATCTCGATGGGCCGGCCGCCGGGCGCCATGAGTTCCTTGTCCGCCGTGATGCCGATCTGGTTGTAGATCGTGGTGGAAAGGTCTTCCACGGTGACGCCATCGGTGTCCACACCGCCGCCAAGGGCATCGGACGAGCCGTGGACATAGCCCTGCTTGAAGCCACCGCCAGCCATCATCACCGAGAAGACGTTCGGCCAGTGGTCACGGCCGCCGGTCGGATTGATCTTTGGTGTGCGGCCGAATTCGGTGGTGACCATTACCAGCGTCGATTCCAGCATGCCGCGACGCTCGAGGTCGCGGATCAGGGCGGCGATCGCCTTGTCCACCTTCGGGAGCTGATTCTCGATGTTGCCTTTGATGTTGTCGTGGTGGTCCCAGCCGCCGACCGTCAGCGAAACGAAGCGCGTGCCGGCTTCGATCAATCGACGGGCGAGCAACATCCGCTGGCCGGCGTCATTGCGGCCGTATTCGTCCTTCAAGGCATCCGGCTCGGCTTTCAGGTTGAAGGCCTCGCGGGCTTTCTCGGAGGAGATCAGCTTGTAGGCGTGCTGGTAGAAGGCATCCATCGCGTCGATGGCATCGGATTTTTCCAATCCCCGGAAGTGGGCATCGACGGTTTTCAGCAATGAGCGGCGCCGGTTGAAGCGGAACTCGTCGCAACCGGCGGGCAGGTTCAGGTCGCGGACCTGGAAGTTCCCCTGTGCTGGATCGGAGCCGAGCGCGAAAGGGCCGAAGGCCGAGGAAAGGTAGCCGCTGCCGGCGAATTCGTTCGGCACGCTCGGCACGCAGACGTAAGGCGGCAGGTTGTTCTTCGGCCCCAGTTCGTGGGAAATCACCGAGCCATAGGACGGATACTCCAGCGCCGGCGACGGGCGATAGCCGGTGAACATGTTGTGGGTGCCGCGCTCGTGAGCCGCCTCGCCGTGGGACATCGAGCGGATGATGGTCATCTTGTCGGCGAGCGTGGCCAGTTCCTTGAGCTTCTCGCCGAACTGGATGCCCGGGATTTTGGTGTCGATGGCACCGAATGGCCCGCGGTATTCGGCTGGGGCGTAGGGCTTGGGATCGAAGGATTCTTGGTGGGCCAGACCACCGGGCAGGAAGATGTGGATGATGCCCTTGGCCACGCCTTCGCGGGTTTCGTAGAATTTTTGGTCGCCACGTGCCTGCTGGCGGAGGAACTGGGGCAGGGTGAGCCCGAGTCCGCCGACCAGGCCCACATGGAGGAACTCACGGCGGGACGCGTAGCGGTCGAGCGGATTGCCGGGGCAGGTCGGTTTCATGCGTGGAAAGGAGTCGCCGAGCACGCATTACGCCGCCAGAGGCGAACTCTTTTTCACCATTGAGCAGCGAAATCGAATTTTTCCGTGGCTCCGGCATCCTGCTCAATGCCTTCTGCTGCTTCTTAAAGGGGCTTCCTGCAGCTATCCGGCGAAGTCGGCCTCGCCGAGGTGGATGCGCCCGCTTTCGAGGATCCTGCAGCGGAGGCCACCGCGGTCGTGCATCAGCTTCTCGGTGCCGGCCTTCCCGCAGGCCTCGTCCATCCAATAGCACGGCGCGCACTTCTGAGTGCCCTCCAGCAAGGCATCGCCAAGCCGGAAAACGCGCCCGACCAGACGGTTCAAGTCGATGCCCGACACGACCACATTCCGCCGGAAAGCGGACGGCGGCAGATCCGGGTTCTCCGCGTGCTGGCGGATGTCATCGATGACCGAGCGATCGATCAGCGTGACCTGCCCCTTGTAGTCGTCCTTCCAGTCGAAGAAGCGGTCGCCGGGGATGCCCCGGCCCGCGACCAACTCGACCGCCTCGTGCTCCACGACTTCGTGCTCGCCCGGTGCCTGGCCGTGGTGGCCGAAGTAGTTGTGGCCGGGCGAGGTATAGAGACCGTGGATGACGACGCGGGTCACGATGGGAATCTAAGTGCCATGCGAGAAGTTCCAAGAGCCAACCAACTCAAGACTTCATCAACGCCACCGCGCAGGCCTTGTAACTCGGTTGGCGCGAATGGGGATCGAAGGACGGGTGGGTAAGGCGGTTGACCTCCGGGTAGTGCATCGGCAGGAACAGTTGCCCGGGCTGGACGGTCGGCGCGATATAAACGAACGCCTTCATTTCGCCGCGGCGCGAGCGGATGGTCACGGTGTCATGCTCCTTGAGGCGGAGCCGGGCGGCATCGGCGGGATGGATTTCGACGTATGCCTCTTGCGGGTAGAGTTTTTTCAAAATGTCCGACTTCGCCGTGCGGCTCTGGGTGTGCCACTGGCTGCTGGTGCCGCGACCGGTGAGGAGCGTGAAGGGATAGTCGCCGTCGGTTGGCTCCGGGAGTTCCGCCGGAGGTGAAAAGAGCAGTTTCGCCTTGCCGCTGGGCGTGTAGAAGTTGCCGTCTTCAAACAAGCGGCGCTCGCGGTCGGCCGGTGGATTGGTGGCGGGATAGGGCCACTGGACGCCGCCGAGGCGATCGATCATCTCATAGCCCTCCACGCCCGTGATGTCGCACGGGCGGCCCTGCGTGAGGTCGCGCAACAAGCGGAAGGCCGCCTCGGGGTCGGTCCATCGGCTGAACAAGTCGTCACAGCCCCACGCGTGGGCGATCAGGCGGAAGATCCGGAAGTCGGAAAGGGCGATGCCGGGGGCCTCGCGGACTTTCTTGAGCGTGCCGATGCGGCGTTCGGAATTGATGAAGCAGCCATCCTTTTCGCCCCAGGCGGCCGAGGGCAGGACAAGGTCCGCGGCGCGCGCGCTCTCGGTGGTGTGGAACATGTCCTGTACCACTAGGAACTCGAGCTTCTCGCGCAAGGCGGCTAGCCGGCCGCTGTCGATCCACGAGTGGAAGGGATTGGTGGCGATGATCCACAGGCCCTTGAGCTTGCCCTCCTCGGCGGCGGCGAGGATCTGGTCGTAGGCAAGGGAGTAATCGGACGGGATGTTTTCCAGCGGAATGCCCAAGCCCGCGGCCACTTTCTCGCGGTGATCCTCGTAGGCGAAGTCGTGCCCGCCCACCATCGAGGTGGTATTCGAGAACAACCGCGAGCCCATCGCGTTGCACTGGCCGGTGATCGAGTTCGCGCCGGTGCCGGGCTTGCCGATGTTCCCGGTGATCAGGGCGAGGTTGATCATGGCCTGCGCCGTGCGCACGCCCTCATAGGACTGGTTCACGCCCATGGTCCACCACCAGGAGACGCGCTTGCCGGGCTCGGACACGGTGTGGGCGAGCGCCTCGATCTCCTCGACGGAAAGGCCGGTCTTGTCGCTGACCGCGGCGGGCGAGTAGTCGCGGAGGAAGGCGACGAAGTCGTCGTAGCCCTCGGTCCGCTTGATGGAGGCCGCATCCGTCCGACCGTCGCGGACGATGCAGTGTGCCAGCGCATAGAGCAGGGCGAGGTCGCCCTTCGGCTTGAGATTCACGTGCTGGGTCGCCGCTTGGGCGGTCTCCGTGGCACGCGGGTCGATGACGATGATCCGCGGGTTGCGTTTGTTCCGCATCACCCGCTGCCAAAGGATGGGGTGGGCGATGCAAAGATTCGAGCCGACCAGCACGATCACGTCGCTTTCCTCGAAATCGGCATAGCTGTAGGGCGGCGCGTCGAAGCCGAACGACTGCTTGTAGGCGGCCACGGCGGTGGCCATGCACTGGCGGGTATTGGCGTCGCCATGGATGAATCCCATGCCGAACTTGAACAGGCAGCCAAGGAAGGCCATTTCCTCGAACGGAATCTGGCCGGTGGAAAGGAAGCCGACCGCCTCCCGGCCGTGCTTTTCCTTGATGCCCTTGAAGCGGGAAACAAAGGCATCCATCGCCTCCGCCCAGCCGACCGGCACCATTTCGCCCGCTTCATTTCGCAGCAGCGGCGTGGTCGCGCGATCCGGCGAATCGAGTGGGTCGAGGGCCTGCCAACCCTTCGGACAGGCCATGCCGAGGTTCACTGGATAGCCGGCTTGCGGGGTCAGGTTGATCGCCCGGCCGTTTTCGTCGAGGTGGAGCTTGAGCTGGCAACCGGTGGCGCAGTAGCCGCAGATCGAGGTGACAGTGGAGGCCGGCTTCAGGCGCTTGGGCACCTTGCCGAGGCCGAAATGGCCGGGCTCGAGAACCAAATCCGCGGTCAACGGGCCGGTGTGCTGCTTGAGGAACTTGGAAAGCATCGGGAGAGAAGAAATCTACCCCCAAAAAGCACAGGCTGTGCGCTTTTGTCGTGTCAACCCATGCCCTTCCGCCCGGAGAAATCATCCCCTCCATGAGGTAGCTTCATTTGGAGACCCACGGGCGGGCCATCTCGGGTGGGTGGCAAGACTTGGGGCGAGTCATTCGTCCGCTTGAGACTCCCGCTTCAACCGCTCGATTTCGCGGCGCAGTTCGTCGATTTCCCGCTGCTGTCGCTCCATCCGGCGGGCCATTTCCTCCATCCGGCGGATCATGGCGGGCCGCTGGGGGGCGCCCTCGGCACGCTCGTCACGCTCGCGTTCGACCTGCGGTGGTCCTTCGGGGCGCAGTTGCGCGCCCTTGCGCTCGCCCTTGTGGATCCAGCCGAGTTTGAGCTGCTGCCCCTCTCGTCCGGCGCGCTCCACCATCTGCTTCAGTTCTTCCAGATTGGAGATCTTTTTGTCACCCGCCGAGAGGATGATGTCGTTCACTTCGAGGCCGATGCGGGCCGCGGGGCTGCCCTCGGCCACCCGGACGACCCGGACGCCCTCGTTCTTGTCGAGTCCGAGATGCTCGCGGACAAACGGCGGGACCGGCTCGACGAGCAGGCCGATTTTCCAAGCCGGGGCTTCCGGAGCCGGCCGGTCGGCTTGGGGAGGCTCGTGTTCGTGCTGGGTGCCTGGCTCGATCAGCGACTGCTGGCTGCGATCCTCCAGCAATTTCCGGAGGTCGTCTTCGGTGGCACCTTCGCGGTGCATCTTTTCGAAGAGTTCGATGAGATCCCGTCCCGGGCCTTGGGGATCACTTTGGGCCGGGAGCGGAGCCGCGATCAGAAAGGGGAGAATGAAGAGGGGAATTGTCGTTTTCATGGCCGTTTGGGGAAGCGATGCCAGTTCGGGCGGTTTGTCTATGGACGATCTCGGATTTACCTCGCGCGATCCTCTTTCAGCCTCTCAAGCTCGCGCCGGAGGTCATCGAGTTCTTTCTGCTGCAAGTCCAAGCGGCGATCCATTTCATTCATCCGTTTGAACAAGGGCGCTTGCCCGGGTTCGGGTCCGGTGGGAGGTGCCGTCCGAGCCGGACCATCGGGTTTGACGAGAGCTTCGAGCCGCTCTTTCCCGCGGAGCCACTCCAGTTTCACTGC
>CBKZPU010000138.1:0-13235 GCA_966696705.1 uncultured Verrucomicrobiaceae bacterium
GGCAGGCAATTTTCAATGTCTAATCAGGAACAATTGATCATCAGCCACTCCCGAAACTCCGGAGAGTGAAATAGTGGTCCGCAACCTCGAGTGCGGTCGAAAGCGTGGGTGGCTCTCATCCTCCCGCCGCGGACCGCTTCACACCTCGACTGTTCAATCGCAAGAACAGGGGACAGCCGGAACGCGCTGCCATGACCGGTCAGGCTGAAAGGTGCCCGATGGTCGGGGTGGCGGGATTCGAACCCACGGCCTCTTCGTCCCGAACGAAGCGCGCTACCAGACTGCGCCACACCCCGAATGACTCGGTGAAAAAATTCCCGCTTCCGGGAAAGCGGGGCGGCTTTCTTCCCGATTTCCCCCGGTCCTGCAAGCGAATTTTCGGGAAACCCAAGGATCATCGATCCGAAGATTTCCAACTGCGAGAGGAACTCTGGCGAACCGGACGGGCCGGCCTCAAAGGGTTCGGTGCGTAGTCCCGGCATTGGCCTGAAGGCGGGACTACCTACCTCTTGAAAACCATCCCTCACGTGGCTCCCTACTTCGGCCGATGGGGTTCGAAGGTCATGGCGCGCTCGTGGTCGCGGGCCTTGGCGGTGCGGCGGGCTTCCTTGAAGAAATGCTCCTGGGCGCGGAATTTCTTCTCTCCGGCGGCGGGGCGCAGGCGCTCGGAGGAACCATCGGGCAGGATCTTCGAGGCTTGGGTGTTGTCTTGGAAAAACGCTTCCAGCACCCGCAGCAGGCGGCGCCGCGCGCGGCTGTCCTCGATGGGCACCATCAGTTCGACGCGGCGGTCGAGGTTGCGGCCCATCCAGTCGGCGGAGGCGATGAAGATCTCGGGATCGCCGCCGTGGTGGAAATAGAAGATCCGGGCGTGCTCGAGGAAGCGGTCGATGACCGAGACCACGCGGATGTGCTTTGAGTGCCGCGCGTCGCCGGTTTTCAGGCAGCAGATGCCGCGGACGTTGAGGCTGATTTCCACGCCGGCCTTCGATGCCTGATAGAGCGCGGCGATGATGTCGGGGTCTTGGAGTGAGTTCACCTTGGCCAGAATGCGCGCCGGTTCGCCTTGGCGGGCGCGTTCGGCCTCGGAGGCGATCAGGTCGAGCAGGCGCGGTTTCATCGCCGTCGGCGCGGGGACGAGGCGCTGGAAGCGCAGCAGCTTCGAGCGGCCGGTGACCGCATTGAAGAACAGCGAGGCGTCCGAGCCATATTCCGGCCGGCAGGTGAGCAGGGAAATGTCGGTGTAGAGGCGGGCGGTGGCCTCGTTGTAGTTGCCGGTGCCGAGGTGGACGTAGCGGCGCAGGCGGCCCTCCTCGCGGCGCACCACGAGGCAGATCTTCGCGTGGGTCTTGAGGCCCTTCACGCCATAGACGATCTGCGCGCCGGCCCGCTGGAGTTCTTCGGCGCGGAGCAGGTTGCGCGCTTCGTCGAAGCGGGCCTTGAGCTCCACCAGCACGGTGACCGTCTTGCCGTTTTCCGCGGCGCGGATCAGCGCGTCGATGATCCGTGACTGCCGCGCCGTGCGGTAGAGGACCTGTTTGATCGAGACGACCTGCGGATCATCCGCGGCTTCCTCGACCAACCGCATCACCGGCTCGAAGCTCTCATACGGGTGATGCAGCAGCAGGTCGCGGCGGCTGATCGCCTCAAAGATCGAGTCGCCGGGTTCCAAGTCCGGCGACGGCTGTGCCGGCCAGTCATCGTCGCGCAGGTGGTCGAAGCCCGGCGTGAAGGCGAGATCCATGAAACCGGAAAGCGCCAGCGGCCCGGCGATGCGATAGGTGGTTTCCGGCGACGCGCCGCAGACTTCCTGAATCAGCTTCGCCAAGTCGCGCGGCAGGCTGGCTGGCAGTTCGAGCCGCACCGTGTCGGAGAGTTTCCGTGCCGCGAGGACTTCTTCCATTTCGCCCGCGAGATCGGCGGCATCGTCTTCTTGCACCGCGATGTCGCTGTTGCGGGTGACGCGGAAGCAGGCGGTCGCCTCGACGTCCTCGCCGGGGAACAACTCGCCGGCGTGCCGGGCGACCACGTCCTCGATCAAGACGAACGAGACGCCATCGGGATCACCCACGGAAACGCGGCGGCCGAGGCCATCGGGGATCGGGATCAGCGCGTGGCGGATCGCGCCGGTCTCGCTGTCGGCGATGCGGCAGGCGACGATCAATTGCAGCGCCGGCACCAGTGGCGGCTCCTCGCCCGGGATCACGGCGAGCGGCGTGAGCAGCGGCGAGATCGAATCGTGAAACGCCTCCGCCACCTTGTTCGCCTGCGCCGGCGAAAGATGCTTGGTTTCCAACAGGCGAATCCCGGCTTCCTGCAGGGCGGGGCACAGGACCTTGGTGAACAGGCCGTACTGATCCTCGATCATCCGCTGCATCCGCTTGCGCATCGCGGCGAGCTGTTGGGCCGGCGTGAGGCCGGACGGGTCGGGGTTTTTCCGCCCGCTGCGGCGCAGCAGGATCAGGCTGCCGACGCGGACCTGGAAGAACTCATCGAGGTTCGAAGCGGTGATCGCGAGGAACTTCACCCGTTCTAACAGCGGGAGGTCGCCACGCAGCGCCTCATTCAGCACGCGCTGGTTGAACTCGAGCCAGGACAGCTCGCGGTTGATGAAAGGAACCTGCATGAGATCGTGGATGGTAGATGGGAAAATTGTAGATGGCAGATGAAAGGCAATTGTGCGCGGTGGGGGCAGGTGGCTTCGAGGAGATGGTAGATGGAAGATCGTGGATGGTAGATAAAAGGCAGTCCTGGGGCGGTTGCTGGTGAGTGGCTTCTGGCATTTTCTGCCATCCGCCGTCTTGGCTTTACCCCGCGTCATCGATCACGACCTCCAAGCCGAACACCTGCTCGAACAAGTCCGCCTTCGACGCCATCGCGAGCCGCTCCACCGCGGCTTCGGTCAGGCCGGGGAGCGCCAGTCGCAGGCGGCGGTCGTCGCGGCGGACGATGATTTCATGCACCCGCTGGTCGTGGGTCCGCTCGAGGGCATCGGCGACGCGGAGCAAGGCGGACAATTTTGAGACGCGGATGCGATCCACCGTGTCGAGGTCTCGGTAGTTCGGGTGATCGATGCGCGGTCCGGAGTGGCGGTGGTAGCGGGCGATCATCGCGATCATGTTGATGTCGAGCCGGTCGAGCCCGAAGATCTCGCTGTTGAGGATGATGTATTCGGAGTGCTTGTGGTGGGCGCGCGGGCTGACGAAGGTGCCGACCTCGTGGAGGATCGCGGCGACTTGCAGCAGCATCGCATCGTGCTTGGTCATGCCATGCAGGTCCTGCAACTCGGTGAAGAGGTGGTGGCAGATCTTCGCGACGTGTTCGCCGTGGCGCGGATCGGATTGGTAACGCAGCGCGAGGATCCGGGCGGAGCGCAGCACCTCCTGATCCAGCGTCCCGGCAAGGCTGCCGGAGACCAACAAGTCGAGCAGGATGCCTTGCTCATAGTCGCTCGATGGGACGTGGAGTTCCTTCAGGCCGAAGGTTTCGGCGATGGCGAGATTGGTCTCCAGCGCCGGCACGAGCGCCTCGGCGGTCTGATAGTCGATTTGGTAGCGATTGACCAAATCCAGCTCGCTCATCTGTGCGGCCTCCACGGCGAGCTTCAGCAGCGCCTTGGTGGAGACGGCGGTGCGGCCCTTCGTGAGCTGGCGGGCGATCTGTTGGATCTCGTAGCCGATGACCACCAGCCCTTCGAGCTCGACGTCGTGGTAGTCGAAGCGCATCTGCGCGAGGTTGCCGGAGGTGTGCTCGCGGATCACGCGGAGCATCGCCGGGCCCTCGGCGTGCGAGCCGTCGGTCGCCTCGCGGGTGCGATGGGTGCCGAGCCGGTAGCTGGTGTAGCGGGTGATCGCGCCGTCTTGGAACAGCAGCGCGCGGGTATTGCCGGGGCCGACGTGGACGACCAGCGCGCAGCGGCGCTTCATAGCCGGCGTATCCTTCAGGCGGCGGCGGGTCTTGAGATAGATCAGGCGCGTCATCTCGCCGTCGTCGATCGGGTTGATCGACAGCCCGCAGGCGATGCGGATGCGGTTGAGGAAAATGTCGTGATTGGTGGCCTCGACCAGGATGTTCGTCGCCACCGCGCGGGTGACCTGGCGGCCATCGGCGCCGTATTCCGCCAGCGCGCTCTGGTAGTCGTGGAGGATCTCGACGATGCGCTCGGTGGTTTCGGCGCTGACTTTCCCGTGGCGGAAGACGTCGCGGGCGAGCGGGGCGGGCTGTTCGAGGAAATCGACCGCCTTGTGGGTGCCGTCCGGCTGGGTTTCCGCGACCATCATCGACACGGAACTCGCCCCGACGTGGATCGCGGTGACGAGCGAACCGGTGGCGTCGGAAACGGGCGTGGCAGGCATCGCCCGAAGACAGCGCGGGAGCCCCCGGCTTTCAATGACGAATGTGTGACGGACCCAGCCGGAAATGAGTCCATGCTTGCCAGTGCGGGCACTCGCCCGGAACATGCAGCCCGATGAAAATCGGCGACGCGCTGAAACGCTACCGGGTCAAGCCCGGCGAGAAGGTGGATCTATCAGCCGTGGATGCGGGCGATTTCTCGCTGTTCATGGAAGGTGGCAAGTCGGGCTCGGTGGAAGTCTTCGACAAGCTGCGGGACGAGCTCCAGTCGCTGCAAAAGGTCCTCTACGCGCAGCACAAGCACCGCATCCTCATCGTGCTCCAGGCCATGGACACGGGCGGCAAGGATGGCTGCGTCAAACACGTCTTTTCCCGCGTCGATCCGCAGGGCGTGCATGTCAAGGCCTTCAAGAAACCGAGCGAGGAGGAGCTGGCCCACGACTTCCTGTGGCGCGTCCATCCGCACGTGCCGGGCAACGGCCAGATCGTCATCTTCAACCGCAGCCACTACGAGGACATCCTCGCCGTGCGGGTGAAGAAGATCTTCGGCGAGGACGTCTGGAAACGCCGCTACCGCCACGTCATCGAGTTCGAGCGCATGCTGGCGGAGGAGGGGACCACGGTCATCAAGATGTTCCTCCACATTTCGAAGGACGAGCAGAAGCGCCGGCTCGAGTCCCGCCTCGCCAACCCGTCCAAGTACTGGAAGTTCAATCCGGATGACCTCTCCGACCGCGCCCGCTGGGATGATTTCCAGAAGGCCTATGAGGACCTCATCGAGAAAACCACCACCGAAGTGGCGCCGTGGTTCGTCATCCCCGCCGACCGCAAGTGGTACCGCAATCTCATCGTGTCACGCATCATGGTCGATGTGCTGCGCGGCTTGAAGATGGACTTCCCGACGGTCAGTTGGGACCCGCGTTCCGTGGTGATCGAGTGACATGAAGCGGCGCCCGTTTTCCTATCTCGCTTTCGCCTTCCTGCTCGCGGCCTGTGGTGGCGTGAAGCCCAAGCCGCCGCCGGAAGAGGAGGAACTCGATCCCTATCGCCCGGTGATGGCGAACCGGATCAATGCCGTGCTCTACTCGCGGCGGTCCACGGAGCAGATGCTGGTTGATCTCGGGGCACTGGGGGTCTCGGTGGGAATGAAGTTCGTGGATTTCAAGGAAGAGAGCAAAATTGACGACTGGTTCGGCGAGGAGTCGGAGTTCCTGCCCACGCGCTACACGTCCCTGACCTGCGGGCTTTCCCCGGTGGTCGATCCCGAAGGCAAGATCGTCGGACTCTACCGGAGCCGGAAGATGATCGACGGCAAGATGCACGAGGAAATGGCGATCCAGCCTGAAGGCTGAGCGGGCCGTTTTTTACCGGATGGATTTGTCCGGCCTGCCGTGTATCTTGCAGTGATATGGCCTCGCGGATCGTGACACCCAGACGCCGGCGGATCCGGCGTTTTCTGATCATCGCCGCGGCCCTCGGCTTGGGGTCCTGTGGCATGGCGACGCAGTGGGTTTCCCATGCGATCGTGCAGCCGGCACGCAAGGGCGTCGGGGCACCGGTCCCGGAGGGGATTGCCGCGCGGACCTTCGTCCTGCCGGACAAGGTGGAGATGCGCGTGTGGGAAGCCCGGCCGGCTGAACGACCGAAAGCGGCGATGCTGGTCTTGCACGGCGTTTCGGATTCGAAGGCGAGCCAGGTGGAAACGTTGCGTTTTCTCGCCCGCCGCGGCGTGCTGGCGATGGCTCCGGATTTCCGGGCCCACGGCGACAGCGGCGGGAAGTTCGCCACTTACGGCTACTTCGAGAAAAACGACATGACCATGCTCCGCCGGGCGATCGAGAAGGAATTCCCCGGCATCCGCGTCGGCCTGTGGGGCACGTCCTACGGTGGCGCGGTGGCGCTCCAGGCAATGGGCGTGGATGACCAGTTCGACTTCGCGATCATCGAGAGCACCTTCGCCGACCTGCGGGAAATCGCCCGGCGGCAGGTGACCATGCGAACCACGCTGCCGGTCAGCGGGCTCGGTCCCTATTTCGTCGATGAGGCGGGCAAGCTCGCGTCCTTCAATCCCGGCGACGTCTCGCCCGAGCGAGCCATCGAGCGCATCCACGTGCCGGTGCTGCACCTGCATGGCGAGGCCGACGAGCTGATCCCGATCGACCAAGGTCATCGCATCGCCCGCCACGCGAAGGGGCCCAACTACCGCTTCGTGTCCATCGCCCATGGCACACACTATCACCTCCGGGCGGGCGACCCGGCGAAGTACGGCCGCGAGGTGAATGCGTTCTTGGACCGGATGGTGGACGGAAGGTGAGCGGACACGAACCCGGCCGGGCGATTTACTCGCCGACGGTCTTCAATGCCTGCTCCCTGATCTCGATTGAAAGATACATGCCTGCTTCTTTTTCCAAACGGTCAAGCAGGGCACGGGCGGACGGGATGAGTTTTCGGTGTTTCGCCAAGAGAACCGCACCCAATAGACCAATGACGGGAACTCCTTCCTGCATCGCCAAGCGGCGTCCCTTGCGCTCGTCGATCAGCAAGCGATCCGCACGCAACTCCTTCGCAAGTTCGATGGCTTCGGCTTCTCCTCTATCCACGAACTGCATCAATCGCCGGACTTCAGCCGGGTTCCTGACGGTCTCCTCCCGCAGCCATTCAGGCAGATTGGCATGACTGCGCAGCAATTCATCGCGCACGGCCGGGGGAATAATGACCTCGGTGAACAAGCGAGGCAGCAGATCCACCTCTCCGATGGCGAGCAGAGCGGTGAGTGGCGATGTGTCTGAGACCACAATCATCGGCCGGTCAAGGCTTCGACTGCCTCAAGATCGGCCTCTAGTTCCTCACGGCCGTAGTGGATTGGAATCCGACGCTGGCCGAGTTCGCGGAGGAAATCCGCTTGTGACAGGCCAGCCGTCTGAGCCGCCTGCCCGAGCGTGGCTTCTTCGGTCACGAACAGGCCGATCGCCAAGTGCAACGCGGCATCCTTGGGCGAGAGTCGGTCGCGCAGCGAATCTGGAATCGTCAATTCCATGCCGTCACCCTGCCACCCTTCTCCCATCGATGCAAGAAGACGCCCCCAAGCCCGTGCGGGGCGAGGAGGCATCTTTCAAAACTCTCAATTGGTTGGAAGGCGGATTTGCCCTCTCACCACGGCATCGGGAACGCCCGGTTGAAGGCGAAGACCCGGTCGCGGATGGCGTGCAGCTTGTCCTCGTCGCCAATGGCGGCGAGCGCTTCGGCGATGAAGTCGGCGACTTGCTCGACGTCCTTTTCCTTCATGCCGCGGGTGGTCACGGCCGGGGTGCCGATGCGGATGCCGCTGGGCTTCATCGGGGTGCCGGTGTCGAAGGGGATCGAGTTCTTGTTCACCGTGATGCCGGCTTCATCGAGCGCGTGCGAGGCATCGGCGCCGTTGAGGCCCTTCGGACGGAGATCGACCATCATCACGTGGTTGTCGGTGCCGCCGGAAACGATGCGGAAGCCGTGGTGCGTGAGTCGCGCGGCGAGGGCCTGCGAGTTCTTCACGATCTGCTCCTGATAGGTGCGGAACTCCGGCTTGAGCGCCTCGCCAAAGCAGACGGCCTTGGCGGCGATGACGTGCATCAGCGGGCCGCCCTGGATGCCCGGGAAGACTTGGGCGTCGATCTTCTTCGCGAACTCTTCCTTGCACAGGATGATGCCACCGCGCGGGCCGCGCAGGGACTTGTGAGTGGTGGAGGTGACGAAGTCGGCGTGCGGCACCGGGTTCGGATGCACCCCGGCGGCGACGAGGCCGGCGATGTGCGCCATATCGACGAACAGATAGGCACCGACTTCGCGGGCGATCTGCGCCATGCGCTCGAAGTCGATGACACGCGAGTAAGCGCTGGCACCGCAGGTGATGAGCGCCGGCTTCACTTCGCGGGCAAGCTCGGCGAGGTGATCGTAGTCAATCCGCTCGTCGTCCTTGCTCACGCCGTAGTGGGTGACGTCGTAGAACTTGCCGGAGAAGTTCGCCTTGTGGCCGTGGGTGAGGTGGCCGCCGTGCGACAGGTCCATGGTCAGGATCTTGTCACCGGGCTTCAGCACGGAGAAATAGACGGCGGTGTTCGCCTGCGAGCCGGAGTGGGGTTGGACGTTCGCGTGCTCGGCGCCGAAGAGCTGCTTGGCGCGGTCGATCGCGAGTTGCTCGACGACGTCGACATTCTCGCAGCCGCCGTACCAGCGCTTGCCGGGGTAACCTTCGGCATACTTGTTGGTGAGCACGGAGCCCTGGGCTTCCATGACCGCGGGCGAGGCGAAGTTTTCCGAGGCGATCAGCTCGATGTTGTTCCGCTGGCGCTGCTCCTCGGCCACGATGGCGGCGTAGAGCTCGGGGTCGTTTTCGGCGATGCGGGAGCCGGAGGACTTGCACACGCGGCGCTGGTGGCGGCCGCCTTCGAATTCGGTGGCGATGAAGGCATCGGTCATCGCCGTGGCGGTGGCGGTGTCGAGCGACTTGCCGCCGAGGCAGAGGACGTTGGCGTCATTGTGCTGGCGGGTGACGGTCGCTTCCTCGACCGAGCGGACATTCGCCGCGCGGACGTGGCGGTGGCGGTTGGCGGCGATCGAGACGCCGACGCCGGAGGTGCAGCACAGCACGCCGAAGTCCTGGGTGCCGTCGGAAACCGAGCGGCCGACGAGATTGGCGAAGTCGGCATAATCGACCGACTCGGGACCGTGCGTGCCGAAGTCGGTGACCTCGTGGCCGGCAGCCTTGAGGTGGGCGACGAGGGCATCCTTGAGGTCAACTCCGCCGTGATCGGCGCCGAGGGCAATACGCAGGGACTTCTGGCTCATGGTGATCGGCTTGGGGCGGGAGGGAAATGAGTCCGGAACCCCGAAGTTCCAAGTGAAAAGTGCCCTGTGACAGGGAACTGACCGCAACGGGCGGGAAGCCTGTCTTTCTTGGCGCTTGGCACCCCCGCCGAGTGGCTCCACGTTCCCGGCCGTGATTCCGCCGACCTGCCGCGACCGCGTCATAGCTCCCTCCCTGCTTGCCGCCGACTTTTCCCGCATCCGCGAGGAAGTGACCCGTGCCATCCATTCCGGCGCCGATTGGCTCCATCTGGACATCATGGACGGCCACTTCGTGGACAATATTTCCTTCGGCCCCGCGGTGGTGCAGGCGGTCCATGAAACGAACGACATCTACCTGGACGTCCACCTGATGGTGACCCGGCCGGACCACTACCTGCCGCGATTCGTGGCGGCCGGGGCGGATCTGGTCACGGTCCACGTCGAGGCCCACCACGACGTGGCGGCGACCCTGCGCGCCATCCGCCACGCCGGTTGCAAGGCCGGGCTGGCGCTGAATCCCGCGACGCCTTTCGAGCACGTGGTGCCGCATCTGGAGCACATCGACCTGCTGCTGTGCATGACCGTGGTGCCGGGTTTTGGCGGGCAGCCGTTCATGCCGACGGTGCTGCCGAAGATCGAAATGGCGGCGAAATGGCGCGACGACCGCGGCCTCGGCTACCACATCGAGGTCGATGGCGGGATCGATCCCCTGACCGCCGCCCGTTGCGCGAAAGCCGGGGCAAATGTCCTGGTCGCTGGCTCTTCCACCTTCCGTGCGCCCGACATGGCGCTGGCCGTGAAGGAAATCCGCGAAGCCTGAAACGGACGAATTTTCCACCCGGCGGCGCTTTTATCGTGTCCCTTTGCCCCATGAAGCCCGTCGTCGTCACCGCCATCGCCTTGCTCAGTTTCGCCGCCGGCTGGGTGCTCAAGCCATCGCCGGATCCCGTCCCGGAGGGATCGACCGCCGAGGATGGCGCCACGAAAGCCACCGGCAGAGGCAGCGGCGGGGGTACGGGAGGACTGCCAGACGGGAAATCCCGCAGCCGCGAATCGCGCCCGTTGGTGCTCAAGGCGCGGGGCGGCGGCCCGGTGGAGCCCGATGCCGCGACCGTCTCGGCCGAGGTTCGCTTTCAGGAAACCTTCGGCAATGCCGCGGACCGCGCCGAGAATGCCCGGCTGTCGCGCCTCGCCGAGGCGCTCGGCCTGAGTGCCGAGCAGCGGGCCACCCTGGCGGTGCTGCTGGCCAATCGCCGCGACGGCTTCCGCGAGTTGCAGGGCGGCGGCAGCAGTCCGGCCGAATCCGTCCAGCAGGCCAGCCTTTCCGAGCAGCGTTTCATGGAGGACGTGAAAAAGCTGCTGGATCCCGAGCAGGTCGCCGCCTTGGAGGATTTCAAACAACGCGAAAGGGACAATGACATCGAGGCCAAGGCCCAGCGCGACGTCGCCGACCTGATCGGCCAGGTGGATCTTTCCGAGGAGCAACGCGAGCAGGCGCTGGAGGTGATGCGCAAGTTGAGCGAAACGGCGGCTGCCAGGCGTCCCGCGGGGTGGTCGCTGATGAACGAAGCCTTCGGCATGCTCGGCGGCAACCAGGTGTCGGTGCTCGAAGACCTCGGCGGCGTGATGGACGACCCTTCGATCATGAAGGACCCGCAGGAGATCCAGCGCCGGCTGATCCAGGCGCAGCGGGCGACCGCCGAAGCCCGGATTTCCGCCCTGACGGCGATCCTCACCCCAGGCCAGCTCGCCCAGTATCGTGCCAACTTGGAGGCGCGCTCGGCGATGATGGAAGGCTTCACTCCGCCGCCGCTCAACCCGCCGCGCTGAACGACATGCCGCGCGTCAATGGCGAGCCGGTCGATCCCGCGTTGATCGAGGACACCTTCATCCGCCTCAAGGCCGAGGCGGAAATGGCCAGCGAGGTTTCCTGCTGCGAACGCGACGGCGAGTTCCGCGAGCGGGCCGAGGAGGAAGTCATCGACGGCATCCTGCTCGCCCAAGAGGCCGAGCGGCGGGTGCCAGAGCCGCCGGCCGAGGAGGTTCGCACTGCCTTCGAGGATACCTTGCGGGAATGGCGCCGCCACGGTGCCTCGTGGGATTTGCTCGATGCCCAGCGCGAGGCGTTGCGTGCGGAAACGATCTCGCATCTCCGCATGGAGCGCTTCACCGGGAGTCTGTGGAAGGAGCTTCCAGAACTCACCTGCGATGACCTTCGTATTTGGTATGGAGAGAATCTTGCCCGTTTTCGCACTCCGGCCGCAGCGAAGGTGCTTCACTTGGTGCGCTTTCCGGAAAACCCGGACCCGTGGGAGGATTACGCGGCGATGCTCGAGTTCCGCCGCCGCGCGCTCGATGGCGAGGATTTCGCCGAGCTGGCCAAGGCTCACACGCAAAAGAAGGGCGGCGAGATCGACTTGGGATGGATCGAGCAGCAGCGGCTGCTCAATCCGTTCGAATCGATGCTGTTTTCCCTGCGTGAGGGCGAGATCAGCCCGGTCTTCCACTACGAGCAGGCCTATCATCTGGTAAAAGTCACCGAGGCCCGCGCCGCCTCCGTGCAGCCTTTTGAGGAAGTCGCCGAGAGCATCCGCGAGGAAGTCGAGCGCGGCCGCCGCCTGCGAGTGCTGAAGGACCTGGCCGCCGAGCTCCGGGCGAAGGCGGTGATCGAGCGGGATTGAAAGGCTCGCCAAGCCCCGCCGCGGCCTTTAGCAAAGCCGGCGATGCCGAACCGCTTCTACGGTGCCTTCGATACCGAGCGTTTTTCCGGGAAAGCCGACGCCGCGGATTTCCGCACCCCGTTCCAGATTGATCGCGACCGGGTGCTGCACACGCCCGCCTTCCGGCGCTTGCAGAACAAGACCCAGGTCTTTTGGAGCGGCGAATACGATTTCTACCGCACCCGGCTGACCCACTCGCTGGAAGTCGCCCAGATCGGCCGCTCGATTTGCCATTGGCTGATGGCGCGGGGCGAACCGCTTTCGGAGGACTTTTTCATCGATCCCGATCTGGTCGAGGCGGCTTGTCTTTCCCACGACCTCGGCCACCCGCCGTTTGGTCATGCCGGGGAAAGGACGCTCAATCACCTGATGGGGCCGTATGGTGGCTTCGAGGGCAATGCGCAGACGCTGCGCCTGCTGACCGAGCGGATCTTTTCGGCCAAGCGCACCGGTATGGACCCGAGCCGAGCCTTCCTCGATGCGGTGCTGAAATACAAGTCGCTGTGGAGCGAGCTGAAGTCCGGCGACACGCTGCCCGAGCACCACTTCCTCTACGATTTCCAGCACACGTGGCTCGATTGGGCGATGGCGGGCAACGACTTCCCCGCCGAGCTGCCGCCGGGCAAGGCGCGCGATTCGTTCAAATCGATCGAGTGCCAGATCATGGATTGGGCGGACGACACCGCCTACTCGCTCAATGACCTCGCCGACAGCGTGCGGGCCGGCTTCCTGCGCATCGAGCGCATCGAGGCGTGGGCGGAGAAGCACGGCGAATCCGTGGGCGATGGGACTCCGCTGGGCGAGCTCATCGCGTCGATCCGCAAGCGCCGGGTCGATCCCTTCGTCGGCTCGCGGATCGGCAAGTATATCCGCGCTGCCTCGCTCGCCACCGACACGAATTTCCTCAGCGCGGCGACCAACCGCTACCGATTCCGCCTCGTGATCGATCCGGCGGTGAAGGCCGAGTCGAAGCTGTTCAAGAAGCTCGCCTTCGAGGTCGTGTTCCTGTCCCCGCAGCTCAAGCAACTCGAGCACAAGGGCAACCACCTGCTGCACGGCCTGTGGGACGTGCTGACGAAACGCTACGTCACCGGCAGCAGCATCGACGGCCAGACCTTCCAGCTTCTCCCCGAAGACGCCGCCAGCGAAATCGAGCAGGCCGACACCGGGGAGAAAAAGGCCCGCCTCGTCTGCGACTTCCTCGCCGGCATGACGGATGGCTACGCGGCACGGATGTACAAGCGCCTGTTCACGCCGGACTTCGGATCGATCGGGGATTTGATCGGTTGAGGCTCACGGCTTGACCCGAGTCTTAAATTGGTTCATCTGAACACATTC
>CBKZPU010000139.1:0-13202 GCA_966696705.1 uncultured Verrucomicrobiaceae bacterium
GTCGTGGCCGGCATCGGCTTGGTCGCCGGCTTTGTGGGCCGGGAGCACCTGTTAGGTCTGGCGGTCGCCTTGCTGAGCGCCTTTCTCGCCTCGGTCTTTCCGGTGCTGAACCGCAAGCTGGTGACCGGCGGCAGCGATCCGCTGACGATGGTGGCCTGGGAAATGGCGGGAGCCTTGGCGGCGGCCTTTTTGCTGTTCCCGTTCACCGGTGGCGGGGTGTCGTTGCTCGCATGGCAAGGCCTCGACTGGCTGTGGCTGCTGCTGCTGGCGTGGGTGTGCACCGTGTTCGCGCACGGCTTCCACATCACCCTGCTGAAGCATCTGAGCGCCTACACGATGAACCTCGCGTTCAACTTCGAGCCGCTCTACGGCATCCTTGCCGCGGCCTTGTTCTTCGGCGAGCACAAGCAGCTCCATCCCTTGTTCTACGCCGGCATGGCCACCATCCTGCTGGCGAACCTGCTGCATCCGCTGCTGGTCCACCGGATTCGCCGGCGTCAGTTGTTCGACGCGACTTCGAACTCGGTTTCATCCTCCTCCGGTTCATAGCCGGCCTTCGCGTCGAGGATGATGGTCTTCGACTGAAAGAGCCTTTTGCCGTCCGCGACGAGCTTCTCCTTGCCGCGCTCGTACCAGCCCGACTTCATCACCTGGAGCACCGGATCCTTCAGCCGCCTGCTGTCGCGCTTGGATTTCCATTCCATGTTGCATTCGCCCAGCGCGTCATCGACGGCGCCGAGGAACCTGCGGGCGACGTCCTCGGAGGGTGACTGCTCGAACTCGACCTTGAAGACATAGCGCGACTCGCCGCCATCGGGCTCGGCCTTGAAGTGGGCGGCCTTCACCCCGTTGGCTTCCGCGGCTTTCTCGACCGCCTCGATGAGGTGATTCACGCTGATCTTTTCGCCGGTGAGATTGCTCATGCCCCTGCCCTTGCGGCGGAAGACGACGACCGGCGTGTTGTGCCAGCGATCGACCACCTCGATGACGTCATTGATGTCGTAGCGGTAAAGCCCGCCGGTGGTGGTGATGATCACGTGATACTCCTTGCCGACCTCGACTTCGTGGACGCCGAGAATCTTCCACTGCTCCGGGTTGTCGGGCTTGGCTTCGACCTCCTCGACCGGCACCAGTTCGAAGAGATTGAGGTGCACCGTGAGCACGCCACCGGCGCCGTTGTCGGAAACGGGCACGCTCATGCGTGCCTCGGAGGCGAGATAGCCCATGTCGCGCACCGGAATCATGCCTCGTCCATCCGGGTCATACCACTCGGGGAAACGCTCGATGTAGGAGCTCACCGTGCCGCCTTTCCAACAGCCGATGAGCGCCAACTGCGGCCAGTAGTCGGCCGGCAACAACTTCCCGCCGCGTGCCCTCCGGAAGCCATCCAATTGTTTCGCGCGCTCGGGATCGGCGCGAAGCTGCGGCGCGAGCACCTCGCGCAGCGATGCCCTGATGTCGAACTCGTCGCCGAGCGTGCCATCGTGGATGTCGCGGATCAGCGACTCGGCGAGGCGGTCGCCCATCTCGGCCAGCATCAGGATCGACGAGGGATTGGCGCTGCCGAGAAAGCTGACGCTCTCGGCCATGCCGAACCGCAGCAGCGCGTAGTATTCCCCGGTGTAGTCATCGATCTCGTAAACCTCATAGGGAACGGCGTAGGTATGCTGCACGACCTTCGGCAGCTCGCGGATGATCATGCCACTGGTCGAGCCATACGGAATGCCTGACTCGGTGTGACCCTCGACGGCCGGGGAAACCACGGTGATCACCTTGCCGGCGAACATTTCCGGATGATCATTACGGGCAAAATAGAGCCAGGTGGAAGTGCCTCCCTGCCGCTGGCAGGTGGGCGTCACCGGGATGAACTTCGCCTTCCCCGTGGTGCCGGACGTCTGGGAAAACATCACGGGCGTTTCGGCCGTGAGCACGTTCTCCTCGCCGCGCGTCATTCGGTCGATGCTGTCGCGGATGTCCTCGTAGTGAACGATGGGCACGCTCCGCTGATAGCTGGCGAGATCCTTGACCTCGCGGAAGCCATGCTTGCGCCCGTACTCGGTGTCGCGGTTCCGCCCGACGATCGTCTCCAACAGACGGCTCTGGGCTTCCCGCGGATCTTCCACCGCCCGGAGGAACGGCTTGGCGCTGATCCACGACTTGAGGGAAATGAGCGTCGTCGCGAGATTCATGGTAGCTCCGGACCGATTCAGTCCCGGGGTGCAACAAAGCGCCGGTCCGCCTCAGCGGCAAATTGTTTCAGCTTCGCGACATCGGCCTCGCCCAGCTCGAACGCATCTCCGCCCTCGGCGTGGCGGGCGAGCACGTTCTTTACCAGGCCGCTGGCCAGGGCCGGCTGGTCGCGTTCAAGCAAGGACTCGACCAGATCGAGCAGCCGCTTGCGCGCCAGAGGCTGGATCTCCGACTCGACCCAGATGAACCGCATCTCGGCGACACTGGCGAGCAAGCGCACTGCTTCGAACTCGGTGAGAATCCAGCGGGCATCCAGCTCGTGGAGCCGTTTTTTGAGCTCGGCCCGCTTGCCGGCGTTCGGTTTTGCATCCTCGAGTTCCGCGCGGACGCTCTCCGCTTCGCCGGCGATCGTTGCCAGCTCGGCATCCATTTCCGCCACCCGCCCCAGGGCCCGGTTGGCCAGACGCTGGTCGGTCCAGAATTGCGCCGCGACGTTGCCAATCAGGACGAGCAAGGCCAAGCCCATCACCGCCATCGCGATGGCCCGGAACGGATGAGTCCGCGCCGCCTCGCGCAGCCGTTCTGGCAAGCTCAACCTCCCCTCAAGGAACGCCCGCAGGTCGGACGCCAGCCCGCGGGCATCGGCATAGCGGCTCGCGGGGTCCTTGTGCAGGGCCTTCATGCAAATGCCGCTGATGCTGCGCGGCAGCCGCCAATTGACACGATGCGGCGGCTTGGGATCGCGGTGCACGGTGGCCAGGACTTCCTCCCGTCCACCCGCGCCGCCGAAGGGCCGGCGACCGGTCAGGATCTCGTAAAGAATGGCGCCGAGCGCGAAGACATCCGCCTGCGGACCGGCCGATGCCGCGCGTCCTTCGGCTTGCTCGGGCGCCATGTAGCCGGGCGATCCCATCACCTTTCCCGGCAACGTCTGCCCCTCGTCGCCATTGGTCGCGCTCATCCGCTTGGCGATGCCCCAGTCGATCACGTACACCGAGCGATGGCGGTCGATCAGGATATTCTCCGGCTTGAGATCGCGATGGACCACGCCGAGCTCGTGGGCGTAGGCCATGGTATCGCAAGCATCTAGCAGAATTGCCAGCAGCCGCTTGCGCCATGGCACGCTGCGCGTCGCCGGTCCGCGCTCGGCGAGCAAGTCCGCGAGGGTCCGGCCTTCGACCTTTTTCATCGCATAGCACGGCATGCCGTCAGCGTCCTCGCCATGACCATAGACCGGCGGGCACCCGGGGTGATCCATGTGACCGAGCAGCGCGATCTCCTCCTCGAAGCGCTCGCGCACCTCGGCATCGCCGGCATGCTCGGCGCGCAGGATTTTCACCGCCACGTACTGGCCAAGGTCGGGCGCGTAGCCATCCAGCACCCGTCCCATCCCGCCCTCGCCGATCAGGCGGGTCAGTTGGATGCGGCGCCGGAATTCGATCTGCGGGGTGACAGGCTCGCTCATGGGAAGGGTGCCGGCCGCGTGGCGCGTTCGATGGCCGCACCCGGCCGGTCACGTTAGACCGGCTGCGCCATCTGTCCAATGGTCGCAACTTCCGCTTGCCCGCGATCGAAGTGATGGAAGCTTGGATTCCAATCCCGTCTCGCCGCATGACATGCGATCGCTACTGTTGCGTGGCGGCGGCCGACTGGTACCGGGTGCTGGCCCAGTCCGAGGCCGGCGTCACCGTGGACCCGCGCCGGCTCAATTCCGAGGCAATCTGGAATGGCCCGGCCATCCCGATGCCCGAGGGGCTCGAGCCACGCTTCATCCCGTGGCAAGAACTCGATGTGCCGCTGCCCCACCGCGGCGCGCGCTGCTGGGGCTACGCACTCACCTACCCGGAACACCGGAAGGAGACGCTCGACTCGGCCCACTTCCGCTTCCTCAAACAAGGCACCGTGGAGTCGAACTCCGCGCCCATCCCCTACCGCGACTTCCTCGACTACGAACTCGAGATCGGTGTGCTCATGCACCGCGACACGCCGGACCGCTTCGGCTACTTCCTCGCCAACGACCTCACCGATCGCGGCCTGCAGATCGAGCACTACGACGCCCGCAATCCCGCGCCCGGCTTCACGATCGCCAAGGACTTCGCCGGGTCGCTGCGCGCCGGACCGCTGCTGGCGGTGGGCGACGCCTCGCTGTGGCGGCACTTGACCGCGACCCTCACGCTCAACGGCGTGGACCGCCAGATCGTGCGCGCCATCGACTGCCACATTCACCCGCGGCTCCTGCACGACGAATTGTTCCGCGACCACGAGGGCGACCCGTGGCTGCTCGCCGCGACCGGCACCTCCAGCGGCACCCTCTTCCGCTCGCCACGACCTCGCGAGAAAGTGCGGGCGCTCGTCGCCGGCGGGCTTTCCATGAGGCGCGCGCGCCGCAGCTGGCTGCTCGGCCTGAAGTACCTCGCCCGCGGCGACAAGGTCGTCGTCCAGTCGTCCATCCTCGGCCGCGGCGAAAGCCACGTTATCTAACAGGATCAACGTTTGAACCGGCGCTCCAGCTCCTGATTCCGGCGAAGTCGGCCCGGCATTCGGTGGCGTGGGACTTCAACCCCGCCATGTGCGGAGGAGCCACGCGAGTCGTGTAGCGGGTCCAGTCGAGGAACATCGCGGGCGCGAGACGCGCCCGTACTTGGGGATCCTCCAGCAGCGAGAGGAGAGCAGCGGCGAGGCGGATCTACTCCTTCCCGAAAATCTCGACCTCGGCGATCCGTGCCGTGCTGTCGGCACCGGCATCGTCAATGGTGACCTTGACGTAGCGCGCCTTCACGGGGGTCAGGTCGACGTCGGTCACATTGTCGCGATTCCCGGTCACTTTGTGCACCCGTTTCCAAACCTTTCCATCGAGGCTCGCCTCCACGGTGAACGCACGTGTATTGAGACCGCGATCTCCTCCTCCGTCACCCGCATGGCGAACCACGTAGCGACGGATCTCCTTCGGCGTTCCGAAGTCGAGGCCAAGCCAGCGTTTGCCCTTCGCCGACGTGGACCACTGGGTCGATGGAGTTCCGTCCACCGCCGCCTCAGCTGCTCCGTCGCCCGACTTCACCGTGGTCGCCGGAGCGAGGCACAGGTTGGAGGGCACGTCATTCGCCGCGTTGTGCAGGTTGAAGTAATGGTCGGCGCGCACGAAGCTCACCTTGCCCGGGAACTCGCGGGAAAGCTCTTCCTGCAATGCCAGGATGCGGTCGGGGCGCATCTTCCACGCCTCCACCTGATAGCTCAGGAACAACGGGGACTTGCGATCCCACTTCCGGATCTGCTCCGCCATCGAACCATGCAGGTGCTCGAACGAGCCGGCGTATGGGATGACCAGCTTGTCAAAGCGCAGCCGCCCGTTTTCCACGCCGCCCGCCACGGCCGGCACGTCCTTGAAATTCTGCACCGTCGCCCCGTAGAGGTTCCGGCAGTGCTTCTCGTACGACGCGCGTTGCATCGGCGTCATGTCGTCCCAAATCGTCGCCACCCGCAGTCCGGACCGCTGGAGGTAGGTCTCCGTCATCCGAGAATAGCCGTCCATCCGCGCTGAATCGGTCAGCTTGTCGCCCACCGGCGCGCCCGGTTCGGTGAGCGTGTTGAAGGGCATCAGGTAGCCCATGCCCGAGGGGCCGGTCACGAAACAGTCCCGCGCGGTGGCACTAGAGTAGTAGTAGTTCAGCATCCCGGGCGCGATGTCCACGAGCCCCGGAGCGATGGTCCAGTTCAGCGGCACCTTTCCACGCACGTCGCCCGAGCGGTCCCAGGCCTGTCGCATCGCGTGCTGGACGTACTGGATGTTGTCGCCATCGCTGATGAAGACGGCGACGTATACCTTGTTCTCCAAAGCCGGCATCTTCGGCACCGGCGGAATCTGGATCCTCGGGCTGGTGCCGGCAAAGACGCTGCCACTGACAAAAAAATCCGCCGGCAAGGTGCCCACGCCGAATTCCGAAGCGATCGGAATGCCAGTGCGCTCGGTGGCGTACCAGCCCAGCGCGATCGCCTCTCCGGCCTTCATGTCGCGGAAGTAAGACCTCAGCATGTCCCGCTGCTTGTCGTTCCGCGTGTCCAGCCACACCACCGCGGCTCCCGTGGCGGCCGCGATGTCGCGGGTGTGGTGATAGTCGCCGCCGCCGCGCTCGTCGTGTGGCTTGGCGCTCACGATCAGCCGCTTGTCGCACTTCGGCCAGTAGCGCTCGCGCATGTGGGCGTACACCTCAATCGCCGACGGGAAATTGAGCCCGGTCAGGTCTTCCACGACCTTCAGCTCGACTCCGGCGGCCTTCATGGCGGCCATCACCTGCGCCGTCACCGGCAACGCGCGCTGGAGGCCCGCGGCGGTTCCGGCAAGGTTCCGGAAGTGGGGGTTCTTCGAAGGATCGTAGAGAACCACGCCCGACACCTCGCCGGCATATTTTTTCAGCAGCTCCCACTTCGTCTCGCCGGTGAAGGGAGCGGACATTCCCAGCTTCAAGGTCTGCGCCCAGGTATCCCGGCCCTCGCCCGCCCGCGCGTCCAGCAGCAGGATCCGCGGCTGCTTGCGGTTCACCTGTCCTTGCAGGGCGGAAAACGTGATCTGCTCGTCCTTGGACAAATCCTGCACCACCAGCGTGTCCAACATCGCCGCCGGAGCCGCGAACGTCGGCATCGCTTGGCCCTTCGGCCACGAGATTCCCTCCGCCGGCTGCTCCACCGCCGGATACGGCACGTAGCGGCTTGGCTGCGCGGCGCTCCATCCCGGCGGCAGCACCAAGCTTCCCATCAGTAGTCCGATCTTTCGCATCTTGAATGTCTTGCAGTCCCGTGGGCCGCTGGCGGCAACCAGGGGCGAGCCACTACGATTCGTCGCGCCCACTTGTTTCACTGGCGGCCGCCGTTCTACAAAAAGAATCATCACCCATGCCGGCGGCGCATGCTCAGGCTTCGGAGAGGCTATTTCCCGCCCTGCCGGAATTCTGGCACGCTTCGGCTTGTTAGCCCCAAACCAACGCCTCATGACCAAACTCCTCGTCCTCTACTACTCCACCTACGGCCACATTGAAACCATGGCGAACGCCGTCGCCGACGGCGCGCGCTCCGTCGATGGCGTGGAAGTCACGCTCAAGCGCGTCCCGGAAACCATGCCGCCGGAAGTCGCCGCCGCCCACGGTGCGAAGCTCGACCAAGCCGCGCCGGTCGCCGATCCGAAGGAACTCGCCAACTACGACGCGATCATCTTCGGCACGCCGACCCGCTTCGGCAACATGGCCGCGCAGATGCGCAATTTCCTCGATCAAACCGGCAAGCTGTGGATCGAAGGCGCGCTCGTCGGCAAGGTCGGCAGCGTCTTCGCCAGCACCGGCACCGGCGGCGGCAATGAATCGACCATCCTGACCTTCATCCCGACCCTGCTGCACCACGGCATGGTCTATGTCGGCCTGCCCTACGCGGCACCGGAACTCACCGACATCAGCGAGGTCCGCGGCGGCAGCCCCTACGGTGCGGCCACCATCGCCGGCCCCGACGGCTCGCGGCAGCCGAGCGAGAAGGAACTCTCGCTGGCCCGCTTCCAAGGCAAGCACGTCGCCGGCATCGCCGCGAAGTTGAAACCTTAAGGGTATCGACGTTCCATCGACACGGGAGGACGAGACGTCCACCCTCGTCAACGCCATGCGGATCTTTCCCGCCATCCTCTCCGCCCTCGTCGTGGCCGCCTGCGCCCCGGCGAGGTTGGAGCGCGTTGAGAAAAGGCCGCGCCGTGTCGCCACCGTCAGCGACGACCTTCCCCGCGCCTTCGCCGGAGCCAATGATCCCGCCGCGAAGCGCGCGCTCGGTGACTGGCTGGAAAGCGCGCCAAGATCCGCAGGCCTCGTCGATGGCCACCTCGTCCGCTTCCATCCCGGCGGCGATGGCATCATCGCTCCGGACTATTTCGACCGGCTCGAACCCGCGTCGCACTACGAGGTCACCGGACTGGAGCACCATCAACTCGACGGCATCGGTGTCCCGCTCATCGGTTACCGCGAGAACCGCCTCCAGCAGCCGGTCGAGCGCTGGTACCCGCCCGAGGCCATCACCCGGGCCGTCACCGCCGTCGCCGTGCCGGGTCCGATGAAAAGCGGCCACCGCACCGTCGAAATCCGCCTCTACAACCGGCTGAAAACCGAAACGGTCACGCTGGGTGGCCAGCCGCAGACTCTCGCTGCCGACTTCACCGCGCCCTGGGCGGCATTGTTGGAGAGGGCCCGGCCGCTTGCCCGCTCCGGCATCACCGCGGTGATCCGCAGGAAGTCGCCACGCGAGCCCGGCTTCGCGCTGCTGGAGGAGTACGATCCCCATCGTACTCCGCTCATTTGCATCCACGGGCTCTTCTCCACGCCCTTGGCCTGGGCCGAACTTACCAACGGGCTGTGGGCGGATCCCGCCGTGCGCCGCCGCTACCAGGTGTGGCACTACCTTTACCCGACCCATTCTCCCGCCCTCTACTCGGCGCGCGTGATGCGCGGCCAGCTCGATGAGCTGCGGAAGTTCCTCGATCCCGAGGGCGACGATCCCGCGATGCGGCGCAGCGTGGTGATCGCCCACAGCAACGGCGGACTCCTCGCCAAGTCCCTCGCCGTCGATCCGCGCGACGCCTTTTGGGATGCCGTCTTCACCCGCCCGCTGTCGTCGCTCGACCTCACCCGCGGCGAGCGACGGACGCTGGACGAGGCATTCTACTGGAAACCTCGTACTCACGTGGACCGCATCATCTTCTGTTCCGTGCCCTTCCGCGGCAGCAACTGGGCGAACTCGTGGCTCGGCCGATTCGGCCAGCAGTTCGTGGCGCGGGACGATCGCTTCCAGGACTTCTTCCGCCAGGTCGAGGCGAAGAACCCCGGCATGCTCCAGCCGGACTATCAATCGCTCACCCGCGGCAAGATCACCAGTGTCGTCGCCCTCTCGCCGCAGCAGCGGTCGATGGAAATCTTCGACCGCCTGCCGCTGGTCCGCGGCACCGCCGGCCACGTGATCACCGGTTCGCGCGATTTGTTCGTGGCACCGTCGAGTTCGAGTCTGCCCGGCGCCGAATCGTCCCTGGAAGTCCCGGCCGGCCACGGCTCCTTCCATCACCCGCGGGCCGTCGCGGAGATCAAACGGATCCTGGCGCTTCCGGCAGCCCGGTAAAGGCACCGCTCCTCATTTGCAAGGAGCCGTGATCATGGCTTAGGTTCTCCCCCATGGTGAAAACCGGCGTCGTTCTCCTGCTCGGACTCGCCATGGCCGCATGCGCACCCGCACGGCTGGAGAAAACCGCGCCCAAGCCCGCATCTCCGGCGGAACGGCGGGACGACCTGACCCGCGCCTTGGAAGGGGCGAACGACGAGAATGCGGTCCGCAACCTCGGACTGTGGCTGGCCACCGCGCCGCGCGAGGGAACCACGGTCGGCGGAATCGTGGTGCGCTTTCATCCGGGTGGCGACGGCATCTACTCGCCCTACCACTTCGACCGCCTCGAATCGGCACTCCGCTACGATGTCGATGGCCTGCCTCATCATCGCGGTGCCGGCATCGGCGTTCCCATGGTGGGCTATCGGACCAACCGCCACCGCGAGCCGCTCGAGCAATGGTACTCCAAAAAGCTCATCACCCGCGCGGTGACCGCGGTCGCGGTGCCGGGGCTGGCAAGCGACGGACAACGAAGCGCCGAGATCCGGCTCTACGACCGCCACAAAACCGAAACGATCTCCGTGGCCGGCCGCCGGCAGGTCTTGGCGTGGGACTTCAGTGTGCCGTGGGCCGCCGAGTTGCAAACGTCGCGCCCCCTGAATGAATGGGGCTTCCTTGCTGCCTTCCGCCGGAGAGCCCCGCTACCGGCCGGCTTTCTCCTGACCGAGGACTACGATCCCCGTCGTACCCCGGTAATCTGCATTCATGGACTGTTCTCGACCTCGCTTGCCTGGGCCGAACTGACCAACGAGATATGGGCCGATCCCGTCCTACGCCAGCGCTACCAAGTCTGGCACTACCTCTATCCCACCAATCGCCCGGCGCTCTACTCGGCCATGATCCTGCGCCGGCAGCTCGACGAACTTCGCAAGGCCCTCGATCCGGATGGCAACGATCCCGCGATGCGGCGTACCGTGATCGTCTCCCACAGCCTGGGCGGCCTGCTCGCCAAGTCGCTGGTGGTACAGCCGGGCAATGCGTTCTGGGACGCCTTCTTCACCCGCCCGATCGGCTCCCTGAATCTTTCCCCGAAAGAACGCCAGACGCTCGACGACGCGTTTTTCTGGAAACCACGCCCCTACGTGGACCGGGTGATCTTTTGCTCCGTGCCCTTCCAGGGAAGCACGTGGGCAAAGTCATGGATCGGCCAGTTGGGCTCGAAACTGGTGGTCGAGCAGAATCGCTTCGAACGCTTTTTCCGCTCGATCGAGAGGAAGAACCCGGGGCTGCTGCGACCGGATTACCTCTCGCTTGCGGGAAACAAGATCACCAGCGTCGCCACGCTCTCGCCGGAAGACCGTTCGACGGAAGTATTCGGCGGTTTGCCGCTGGTCCCCGGCACAGCCAGCCACGTCATCGCCGGCTCACGCGACGTCGTCGTGCCGCCCTCGAGCACCCACGTCCCCGGCGCGGAATCGTTCATCAAGGTGCCGTCGGGCCACGGATCCTTCGATGATCCCAAGGCCATCGCGGAGATCCGCCGCATCCTCGCCTTGCCGGCGGCGCGCTGACGCGTCGCCCTAACACCGCCATTTACAGGCACCGCATTGCGTGGTCATATGGTAGTGGTGAAAAGCGATCTTCCGCCCGCCCGCATGCGCCGCTCCGGCGCGCTGGTTGTTCTGGCGGGGATCTTCGTGTTGCTCGGCACTTCGTGGCTGGTGATGGGAAAGGGCGACCTGAGCACCCGGGTCGCGGCGAGCGCCGTGGTGCTGTTGTCCACCGGCCTGCTGATCGGCCGGCTGCGCACCATTCCGGAAGCGACCAGCGCCTCCGATCGGCTCGCCGAAATCAACCGCGACCTGGAGGAAGAACTTCACCGCACCCGCGAGCAGCACCGCCAGCTCGACCACTACTTCGAGATGCTGATGGCGAACGTGCCGGCCAACATCTACTTCAAGGACCGCGAGTCCCGGTTCCTGCGCGTGAACCAAAGCATGGCGGCCTGGGTGAAAAAGGGCCACCCGCGCGACCTCATCGGCAAAACCGACCACGACCTCTTCGGCCGCGAGCACGCCGATCCGGCCCGCGCCGATGAAGTGCGCATCATCCAGACCGGCGAGTCGATCACGGGCCTGGTCGAGCGCGAGGTGTTTCCCGATGGCAAGACCGGCTGGGTGCTCACCAACAAGATGCCCTTTCGCGATCGCGAGGGGAACATCATCGGCACCTTCGGCATGTCCAGCGACGTCAGCGAACTGGTCGATGCCAAGCAGCAGCTCGAGCGCGAGCGCTACCTGCTCCGCTCGCTGATCGACGCCTTCCCCGACAAGATCTTCGCCCGCGATCTGGATCGCCACTATCTGGTCGCGAACCGGGCGATGGCCGAATGGGTCGGTGCCGATTCACCCGACGACATGATCGGCAAGACCCCCGCCGACTATTTCCCGGAACCGGTCGTGAAAGCGGGCAAAGCGGAAGACCTCCGCATCATCGAGAGCCGCCAAGGCGTGCTCCACCGCGAGTGGGACCTCGAGTGGAAACCGGGCGACGTCCACCACTTCGTCACCACCAAGGTCCCGCTGTTCGACGCGGATGGCAAGATGTGGGGCATCGTCGGCATGGACCGCGACGTGACCGAGCAGCGCCGCGCGAAGGAGCAGGCGCTTCAGGCCGAGCAACGCATGCAGGCGATGATCGACAACAGCCCCGCCGTCATCGCGATGAAGGATCTCGACGGACGCTACCTCATGGTCAACCGCGGCTTCGAGGACCTCTTCGGCTTGGCACGCAAGGATGTGCTCGGCTTCACCGACCATCAGCTCATTGCCGACAAGTCGGCCGCCGACAAGTTCCGCAAGCACGACCTGCTCGTGGCCCAGCAGGGCGAAGCGCTGCAGATGGACGAGGAACTCTTCGTGGACAACGAGCCACGCACCTACGTCTCGGTGAAGTTCCCGCTGCGTGATCTGGCCGGCAAGATTCAGGCCATCGGAACCATCGCCACCGACATCACCGACCGCAAGGCCGCCGAGCAAGCGATGCATTCCCTCAATCAGGACCTGCTCAAGGCCAACGAGGATCTCAAGCGCGCCCAAGAGCAACTCATCCAGGCCGAGAAGATGGAATCCGTCGGCCGCCTCGCCGCCGGCGTCGCCCACGAGGTGAAGAACCCGCTCGCCATGATCGGCATGGGCATCGAACTGCTCGCCCGCCGCGTGCCGGCCGACGATACCCAGGGCCAGGAAACCATCGAGCGGATGAAGCGTGGCATCGACCGCGCGAAGAAGATCGTGAAGGGTCTCGTCGATTACTCGTCGGCACGCCAGCTTTCGGTGGAGCCAAAGGACATCTCGGAGGTCATCGGCGACGCGCTGGCCCTGGTCGAGTACCCCTTGCGCCAGGCACGGGTGAAACTCGTCAAGGAGATCGAGACCGACCTGCCGCACGTCAGCGTGGATTCCACCAAGATGGAGCAAGTGCTGGTCAACCTCATGATCAACGCGATGCACGCCATGCCGGACGGTGGCACGCTCACGGTACGGGCCTTTGCCTGCGTGTTGAGCGGCGTGCGGCGGGATGAAGGCGTCCGGAGCGCCGGCCACCTGCGCGAGGGCGACCAAGTCGTGCGGATCGAGGTGGATGACACCGGCACCGGCATCGACGAAGCGATCATGTCGAAAATCTTCGATCCCTTTTTCACCACCAAGGCCACTGGCCAAGGCACCGGCCTGGGCCTCGCGGTGTGCCGGAAAATCGTCGAACTGCACAACGGCATCCTGGAACTGGAAAACCGCCCCGGCGGCGGCGTCCGCGCGTCCATCACCCTGAAGGCCTGACGACTTGGCGGGTAGGGACGATCCGCCCTCGGTCGTCCGCGAAGCACGTGATCTGCC
>CBKZPU010000140.1:0-13117 GCA_966696705.1 uncultured Verrucomicrobiaceae bacterium
CCTCGTCCTCTGCCAAAATCTTGTCGATCGCCTCGATCCACTCCCACGGGCAGCGCTTGCGCTGGTATTTGCGCCACAGGATCTCCCGCAGCTCGGCCCACAGTTCCTTCGGCACGGGATCGACCGGCTGCCAGTCGGGGTCGGTCTTGAGCGTGGTCTGGAAAGTCCAGCGGTTGGCGTGGCGGGACGCGCGCCAAAAGCGCAGGCCTTCATCGGTGCGTTCGCGCCATTCGTGGGACTCCATGCGCGGAGCGTGGGAGCGGGGAGGGGAGCTGCCAAGCGCCAATCCGCCACAGCCTGCGATGCCGCGTTTCCCGCTGGCCAGCCGGAAAGCTGAATCGGTTAATTCATCCCATGTTCCTCGGCCTCGATTCCTCGACCCAATCGCTTTCCGCCCTCGTCATCGATCCCGCCCGTGGCGAAATCGTCCGTGAAGTCTCGGTCAATTTCGGGGCCGCATTGCCCGCCTACAACTCGCCCAGCGGCTTCATCCCCGGCGGCAAGGGAGGCGAGGTCCACGCCGACCCGCGGATGTGGATGGAGGCGATCGATCTGGTCTTCGAGCAGCTCGCCGATGGCTTCGATCTTTCGCAAATCACCGCCGTCGCCTGCTCCGGCCAGCAGCATGGCTCGGTCTATTTCGACGACACGCTGGAGGCGCGCCTCGCCGCGCTGAATGCCTCCGAGTCGCTCGAAGGCCAGCTTTCCCCGGCGCTGACCCGCGCCACCGCGCCGATCTGGATGGATACCTCCACCGGTGCCGAGTGCGCGGAGATCGCCGCCGCGGTCGGTGGCAATGCCGAGGTCTGCCGGCTTTCCGGTTCCATCGCCATTGAGCGGTTCACCGGCCCGCAGATCCGCCGCTTCTTCAAGCTGGACCCGGCGGCCTATCAGAAAACCGCGGTCATCCACCTCGTCAGCTCGTTCGTCGGCTCGGTGCTCGCCGGCAAGTCGATCGCCATCGACCACGGCGACGGCGCGGGCATGAACCTGCTCAACCTGCAGACGCTCGATTGGGACAATGCCTTGCTCGAGGCCACCGCGCCGGGCCTGCGCGCGAAACTGCCGCCCGCCGCCGCTTCCGCCTCCATCGCCGGGCCGGTGTCGAACTACTTCGTCCACAAGTACGGCTTCTCTAGTACTTGCCAGGTCGTGCTTTCCACCGGCGACAATCCGTCGTCGCTGGTCGGCATGGGCGCGACCGCGCCGGGCACCATCGTCATCTCGCTCGGCACCTCGGACACCTTCTTCGCCGCCATGGAAAAGCCGGTGACCGATCCGCAGGGCTTTGGCCACGTCTTCGGCAATCCGGCCGGCGGCTTCATGTCGCTGATCTGCTTCCGCAATGGCTCGCTCGCCCGCGAGGCGCTGCGCGATCAACTCGGACTCGATTGGTCGGCCTTCGATCGCGAGGGCCTAGCGCTCACGCCCGCCGGCAACGACGGCAAGCGCATGCTGCCGTTCTTCGGCCCGGAAATCACGCCGCGCCGCGACTTCGACGGGCCGGTCCGCAACTTCCCCGCCGACGATCCGGCGCCGGTGCAAGTCCGCGCCCTGCTCGAAGGCCAGTTCCTCAACATGCGCCTGCACAGCCAGTGGATCGGCGAAAAAGCCGGCCTGATCCGCCTCACCGGCGGCGCGTCGCAGAGCAATGGCATCGCGCAGTTGATCGCGAATGTCTTCCAAGCGCCGGTCGAGCGCTTCGCCATCGCCAATGGCGCGGGTCTCGGCGCGGTCCTGCGGGCGGCACATGCCTGCGGTCACGACCTCGCGAAATTGCAGGCCGACTTCTGCAAACCGGCCGCCGGTTCGCGGCTTGAGCCGGATGCCTCTCTGGGCGCCGTCTATGACGAGGCACTGGCGGAGTATCGGGCGATGCTGTGAGCGGCGGCTTTACTCGCGGGACAACTGTCAGTTAGAAGGGGAGCGGTTGAATCCCTCCCCTTATGACATTCCCCGATTTCCGGACGGTTCCGGCTGCCGGTTTGGCGGCGTTTTCCCTCGCACTGGCTGAAGAACCTCACCGGTTCGAGGACATGGTGGTCACCTCGCGTTCCGACCCGACCTATGGCCGGTCGGAGGGCGACTTCGCTCTGCCACTTCCCGCGGGCCGGGGCTATCAGGAAGTGCTGCCCTTGCTGCCGAATGCGCAGCAGGGCACGCCGAGTTCGACTGCCTTCACCCTGCGCGGGCTGGGGCAGGACAACGTGATCTTTCTCGTCGGCACGCAGTCGAACACGCTGGTGAATTTCTCCAACGGCGGCGTGCCCCAGACCGCGGCGTCGCTGACCTGCGTGACGCCGTCGATGTGGGACATCGAGGAAGTGCTGGTGGCTCGCGGGCCGGTGCTCTTCGGCCGGGGTGTGAATGCGGCCGGTGGCGAGATCCGGTTGGAGCCGCGCGCACCGCAGTTTTTCCACGAGGGAAGGGCGACCGCAGAGGTGGCCGACTATGGTTCGTGGCGGGTCGGACTCACCGAGAACGTGGTGTTGGTGCCGGACAAGCTGGCATTGCGGCTTAGCGCCGCGAGCGAAGGCACGAACAATGATGTGACCAATCTCTACAATGGCGACGAGCGCTTCGCCGCGACCGAACGCGAGACCTTTCGCAGCCAATTGCGCTGGCGGCCCGCCGGGAATGACCAAGCCGTTTTCGACCTGCGCGCCGACATCGAGCGCGGCCGTGGCAACTTCTTCGGCCAGGCCTTCCAACTGCCCGGCCGGGACATCTTCGACCGGGTCGTCGATGTGAACGACACCGCCTCGCTGCCGTCCGACATGTATGCCTTCGTGCTGCGCGGACGGGTGGAACTTGATGACGGCTGGTGGGTCGAGAGCGAGTCCTCGCTGTCGCGGCTCGATGGCACGCACTTCACCGACTTCGATGGCTCGTCGATGCTCGATTGGTTCTACCTCTACACGGTGGATGAGATGCGGCTGACCGAGAGCTTTCGCTTTGGCCAGGAAAGGGAGGGGTTCCGCTGGCTCGGCGGCATCTATGCGGAATCGGCGGAGTACGAGTTCACCTTCAGCGGAGTGGGACTCGGCCCGGTGCCGGACGGGCGGCCCTTTGAAACCGTGACCCATGAAGACGTCGGCATCGCGGCGGTCTTCGGCCACGCCGAGCTCGAACTCGGCGGCGACTTCTGGCTGGCCGGAGGACTGCGGCTCGACTACCAGTCGCGCGATCAAGCATCGACCGCGATGCTCGATGGCACTCCGCGCGGCCGCAATCGCATCGACGCGAGCTACACCGAATGGCTTCCAGAGCTCGGTATCGAGTGGCGCGGCGAGGACGTGACCGCCGGAGTGAAGATTTCCCGCGCGTATCGTCCGGGCGGAGCGGCGGTGGCCCCCACGCTCGGCACGTCCCAAGCCTACGGGCCGGAGCGCGGCTGGGAGCTGAACCTCTTCGCCGAACAGCAATGCGAGCACCTGCGGACCGCCGCGCGGATCTTCTACGCGTGGATGGACGGCCAGCACGTGCCTTACACCGCGCCCGGCGGGTTTCCGATCATCGACAGTTTCATCGCCAACAGCGGCAAGTCACAGCGCGCCGGGGCCGAAGTGGAGGTCGAGTGGCGCAACGGCGACTTCGCCGCCGGGATGTCGGCCGGCTACCTCTACGCGGAGTTCGACGAACTCGTCGTCAACGGCGTGAACCGCAACGGCCAAGCCTTTCCGCTCTCACCCGAATGGACCACGGCGCTCGGCGTGGCGTGGCGACCGGCGACCGGCTGGTTCGGCGAAATGACGGTCCAGTGGGCGGATACCTGCTATTCGCAGATCGACTCGACCATCGGCACCAAGCTGGAGGCGCGCACGCTGCTCTCGGCGCGCACCGGTTACCGCTGGGAGCAGGTGGAAGCCTACGTTTTCGGAACCAACCTGCTCGACGAGGACTACGCCCTGTCAAAGAGCGACTTCTCCGCCGTGGGGCAGCCGATATCCGGCAAGCTCGGCATGCCCTGCGTGATCGGCACGGGCGTGACGGTCGTGTGGTGACGAGCTTCGACGGGAGGCCGCTTACTTCTTCTCCTCCGGAGCGGGAAGTCCCTCGTTGATCGTCTTGAGCAGCGCGTCGGTGATGTCGGTGGCGTCCTTCGTGTAAAGCAGCACCGGCACCTGCGAGGTGCTCGTGCCGGTTTTATCGAGCACGTAGTCGTAGCCCTCGGCCTCGGCGTATTTCTGCACCTTGGTGCGGATCTTGCCGAGGATGTCCTTGATCCGGAGCTGCAATTGCTCCTGCAGCGCCCGTTGCTTGCGCTGCCCGAACTCCTCCGCTTCGCGTTGCAAGGCTTCCGCCTGCTGCTGCTTGGCTTGGCGATCGGCAAAGAGCGCTTGTTTCTTGGCGTCGGCGACGGAGGGGTCTCCCAATTGTTTTTCCAGGGCCTCCAGCTCCTTTTTCGCCTCCGTAAGACGGGCTCCGCGCTCCTCGAACTGCTTGCTCACCCCCTGCCTTTCCTCTTCGAACTTGGCCCGGGCTTCCTTGGTCGGGGTGTACTCCGTGAACAGGGCGGCCATGTCCACCGTCGCGATCTTCAGGCGGGCGCTCTCCTGCGCGGCGGAAATTCCGCCGAAGGCGAGGGAAAGGGCGATGAGGGAGCGGAGCGTGAGTTTCATGGTTTCCTTGCGAACGATGCCGATGGGTAGCAGCCCGCGGCGGCCAGTGGAAATCCTTTTCTCCGCCCGAGTGGCAGTCTCCCGGGCGGGTAAATTCGGCGTAAAGCGTCCGTCGCGGACTTGTTCGCCATCGCGGCGCGTGCTGATGGTGGAGTGTTATGAAAACGATCACCGCCTTGCTGTTGAGCGCCACCGCGGCGTCAGCCTACACGCTCCACGAGTGGGGCACCTTCACCACCGTCGCCGGGTCGGATGGCGTGCTGCTCACCGGTCTCGAGCGCGAGGAAGCCGCGCTGCCGCTCTTCAGTTACTCCCATTACGGGCTGGAGAATGGCAATATCCCGCGCGGGCTCGACGATCTGGCTCGCCGCCACGGCGCAGAGCCGCTTTTCGCCCGTATGAAGGGCCTCAATCGCCCGGTCCGCGGCGTGACCGTGAAAATGGAGACGCCGGTCATCTACTTCCACTCCGACGAAGCCTTCGATGTCTCGGTGAAAGTCGGCTTCAACGGCGGCACGATCAGCCAGTGGTATCCGGATCGCTCGGGCGGGGAAATCCTGCCGGTCCCCCCGCCGCCGGCCGATCCGAAAAAGCCGCGGCCGCTGGCGGACTGGACGCTCGATTTTTCCAAGCCGTGGCAGGGGTCGATCGAGTGGCAGGGCCGGGTGCTCTCGCCGGCGGAATCGCGCGACGCCATCCTCTTCAAGCCGGCCGAATCGCTCCACTGGATGCGCCCGCGGGTGCCGGAGGCCAATGCGATCCGCACCGCCAAGGGCGAGACCGAAGGGTTCCTCTTCTACCGCGGCGTCGGTGCCTTTGATCCCGGGCTGACCACCACGGTGGGCAGCGACGACACGCTCCACTTGCTGAATCGCACCGGCGGCGACATCCCGTTCGCCTTCGTTTTCGAAAAGACCGGCGGCACCACGCGGTGGAAGGTCATGAAGGAGGGTCTCCGTGCCGACGCCTCGGCGGACATCCCGAGTTCCGGCTTCGCGGAGGCGGCTCCGGATTCCGCCTTGGGCCTTGTCGAGCCGGTCTATCGCGAAATGGTCGCGGGATTGACCGCGACCGGCCTGCTGCAGAGCGAGGCCAGGGCGATGGTCGAGACGTGGTGGAACAGCTACTTCGCCCAAGACGGCCTGCGCGTCTTCTGGGTGGTGCCGGCCGCCAAGACCGAGGCGATTTTGCCCCTCGAAGTCAGTCCCCAGCCGGAGAAATCCGTCCGGGTGATCGTCGGCCGCAGTGAGGTCATTCGCCCCGCCAAGGAGCGCGAGTGGCTCGCCCTGTCGCGCGACGCCGACGAGGGCCGGCGCAATTCGTGGAGCGACTTCTGTTTCCGCGACCGCTTCGGCCTCGCCTACCGGCAGCGGGTCGAGGCCCTCGCGACCACGGCGGCGAAATGAGTCCGATTCTACGTAGCGGGACGACTTCGTCGTTCCGGCTGGGTACGGACCGCACCAGCAGTCCGTCCGGCGATGATCACCTGCGATTCTCGCCCCGCCGGAAGGGCGCAACCCTTCCGCTACGAAGTCTCAATCCCCGCGCTTCAGTGCCGGAAGCAACTCCTTGCGGATCAGTGAAATCGACCTCCGCCGGATCTTTTCCTGACGCTTGCGCAGGACCTTCCACGCCGCCGGGCAGATGCTGGGGGTGAAGCCCCGGGTTTCCAGCCATTCGGACAGCACTTCGAGGTCGTTTTCGTCTCCCAAGCTGCCCGCCAGCTTGTCGGCCTCCTCCTTGCCGGGGAGGTTCAGCTCGGGGGCGGTGAGGGCCATCCCACCGAGCCACGCCTTGGCGGCCTTGCGGCAGTCGTGGAAATCCTCGTTGCTGACCCGCTGGAGGGCCCGCTTGAGCCGCTTGCGGAGCTGGCGCTCCAATTTCTCCGCGCCGTTCTCCGCGGCTTTGGCGACTTCCTCGTCGGTCTGGGCTTCCAGCCTCCCTCTTACTTGGCCAAGGGCGGCCAGCGACCAATCGATCACTGCCTGCGGAGGGCGGCGGGTGGAGGCATGGGCCTCCAGTTCCAACAAGGCCGCCACCGCCGCCTCGGCGGAGTCCGCTGGAGCGGGGATGGTGCCGAGGGACTGCCAGGTTTTCACCCGCACCGCCGCATCGCGCGAGCCGCCGAGCATGCGGCCGATCACCGCGATCCAGCGGATGCATGGCTTCGGCTCGCCGGTCATCACCAGCGCCCCGCGCAATTTCTTGCCGGCCTTGCGGGTCTGGTGGATTTCGTCCGCCACCCGGCCGTGGGTGTCATTCAGCCCGTCGAGCAAGCGCTCCATCTCGGCGCATGCGGCGATGATGGCCTCGCGGGCACCGGCAAAGGCGGACGGCTGGTCGGACATTCGAAGTCTCGTCTAGCAGCCGGGCCGATCCTTGTCAGGCATTCTTCCGCTGCTAAAAAGACACGCTGCCGAACCAGCGGGCGACCGCTTCCGCGCCGTCCCCGCCGTTCTCCGCGACCAGCCGGTAGTGGCCCTTGCGACCATCCGGGGCCTTGAGCGTGAAGCCCTCGGTGCTGAAATACGCGCCGTCCGCACCGTCTGCGGCCGATTCCTGATACCAGCGCACCTTTTCCTCCACCACCGTGACCGTGCGCCACTCCTGCTCGCGCTCGAAGCCGGTCAGGGTGTTGTTATGCATTTCCTCGCCTCCCAGCTTCGGCGGGGTCGAGAGCTTCGGCAGCGGCTCGGCCATCCCGTGAATCATCAGGCGGGCGAAGGGACGCTTGGGATCGGCATAGGTCAGGCAATAGCCGCCCTCGCCGTCGCGCTGGATCTTCGGCGCGCCCCAGACTTGCTCCAGCCCGCGCGACCGCAGCACCGGCACGGTCACGCCGAGCAGGTCGGAGCCGGGTCGGAGCATCCCTTGGCGGGCGCTGGTCGCGTTTTCCCATTTTTCGGTCCGTCCGCTTCCGCAGCCGGTCACGGCGAACATGAACGAGACGGCTCCGGCGAGCTTCAGCATGGCCTTTCCCATGCCCCACCGATAGCCGCCGTTAGGCCGATGCCAAGCCGCCGCTGCGCGAATCCGCAAAAATCCCGGCTCGCCAAAACGTCGGGTTCGTCACAGAAGCTGTCGCGTCACGCCTCCCTCTAACAACATGAGAAAGCTCATCACCAACGCGCGCGTCGTCTCGCCGGACCTCGACCTCGCACGCGCCGCCGTCCTGATCGAGGGCGATCGCATCGAAGCCGTGATCGAGGGCAACAACCTGCCCAGCGTGGATGACAAGCTCGATGCGGCGGGCAAGCTCCTCATTCCCGGATTCATCGACATCCACAGCCACGGCGCGGATGGCGCGGACGTGTGCGACGACTCGCTCGAGTCGCTGCGCCACATCGCCCGCCGCAAGCTCCAGGAAGGCGTGACCACCTGGCTGCCCACCACCCTGACCCAGCCGAAGGAGAAGCTGAAATCCATCGCCGGCAAGATCGCCACCTTCCGCGACGAAGGCGGCTTCACCCGCTGCCCCGGCATGCATGTCGAGGGCCCCTTCATCAACAAGGAGCGCGCGGGGGCGCAGAATCCCCAATACGTCCGCCCGCCGGATTTCGCGGAGGTCGAGGAACTGCACGCGATCATGCCCGTGCTGATTCTTTCGCTGGCACCGGAGATGCCCGGCGCGCTGGAACTCATCAAGGGCTGCCACGCGCTCGGCATCACCTGCTCGGCGGCCCACACCGCGGCCACCGCCGCCCAAGTCTTCGCCGCCTGTGACGCCGGACTGACCCATCTCACCCACTACGGCAACGCGATGACGCCGCTCCACCACCGCGAAATCGGCGTGATTGGCGCCGGCATGGTGGACGATCGCCTGATGATCGAGCTGATCTGCGACCTCATCCACCTGTCGCCCGACATGCTGCGGCTGGTGTTCACTACCATCCCGATCGACCGCCTGATGATGATCACCGACTCGGTCGCCGCGTCGTGGATCGTCGAGGGCGAGATCACCCTCGGCGGCTTGGAAGTGGAGGTGAAGGACCGAATCGCCCGCCTGAAGGAAGGCGGCGCGCTGGCTGGCTCGACCCTTCTGGCCAACGAGGGTTTCCGCAATCTGGTCGGCTCCACCGGCCTGCCGCTGCACGAGGTGATCAAGGTGACCTCGTGGAATCAGGCCCGCTCGCTCGGCCTGAAAGACCTCGGCAAGATCGTGCCGGGCTTCCTGGCCGACCTCGTCCTGCTCGACAACGACTACAGTGTCGCCAAGACCTTCGTCGGCGGCGAGGAACGCTGAACTTGCCCGCGGCCGGGCCGCCCGCTTACCTCGCCGGGCCTTGGAGGAAAAAAAGCACAGCCGCTGGCGGCGCATCGGGGTCTTCGGCGACCTGCCGACGCGTCTCCTGATGCGCGGGCTGAAGGTGGCGCCGTGGTTTCTGGAGCCGGTGCTGATTCCGCCGTGGACGCTGCTGTTTTTCCTGGTGGCGAAGCCCCAGCGCCGGGCGGTGACGGGGAATTTGAAGGCGCTGTTTCCCTCGTGGTCTGCCTTGCGGGCGTGGACGGGGGCCTATCGCGTGTTCCTGAATTTCGCCTTTACCTACGTGGATGCGATGCGCTGCGAGACCGGGACTGGCGGCGTGGACTGGATCATCGAAGGGCTGGATCATTTCGAGGACCTCAAGTCGCGCCCGGCCGGCTGCCTCGTGCTCACCGCCCACATGGGGAACTATGACATGGCCGCGCCGCTGTTTTCGGAAAAGTTCGGCCGCACCATCTACGCCGTGCGCGCTCCGGAGCGTGAGCCCGAGATGCAGGCGCTCCGCGAGGCAGACATCGCGGAGAAAGAGCGGCGGAATCCGCATTTCCGCACCTGCTTCAACCACGGCGGCGAGATGCTGGGCGTCGAACTTGCGCGCTACCTCAACCAAGGCGACGTGGTCGCGGTGCAGGGCGACCGCGTGATCTTCGAGGTGTCGCCGATGGAGACAGAGGTCGAGCCGGGCCTCATGATGCGCTTGCCAAGGGGGCCGCTCTACCTCGCCCGCATCACCGGGGCGGCGGTGTTTCCGCTATTCATCGTGCGCGATGGCTGGCGGCGGTACCGCGTGCAAGTCCACGCGCCGCTCGATCTGCCCGCGCGCGTCCGCGGTCGCGGCGAGGATCCCGCCACGGCGATCTGGGCCGGAGCGATCCTCAGCGGCGTGAAGGAGCACTGGAAACAGTGGTTCGTCTTCGAGCCCGTGTTGCGCCGCGAGAAAGGAGGCGCCGCGTGATCGTGCTGGAGAAAGATCGCCCGAACCGCGCGGTGACGTCGTTCTTCCAAGTCTTCGGCGGTCGCTGGAGGGCGTTGCCCGGCGATGCCATCCACATGGCGGAGGGCGCGGGGCATCATCGCTTCGAGTGGCGCGTGCTTTCCGTGCTCGTCCCGCTCGTCGCCGGTGCCGCGGTGTTCGATGCGCTATGGCGGCTCGGGGGTCCGTGGCTGGCGTGGGGCGGAGTGCTGCCAGTGTTGTTTTTGCTGTTTCATTTCGTCGCCTTCACCATCGGGGGAAAGAACCCGGCCGGCCAATGGCAGCGCTGGAACCTGCTGCTGGTGGCGTGGGCGGTGTGGCAGGGATGGTTCGTGGCGGAAAGCGGTGTCCGGTGGGCGGCTTCGATTTGGCTCGCCGTGGTGGTACTCAATGCGGTCTCGGCGCTCTGCCTCGTTTGGCGGTCGATCATGGTTCATCCGGCCACTTGCACCGCTGGCTTCCGCTGGTTCATTTGGGCGTTGATCCACGTGCCCGCCGTTTTTGTTGGTTGGCGCTTCGGCTGGCATACCGGTCTGGTCGTGTTGTGCACGGCCGGCATCTTGTGGACCTGTGGCACCTTCTTGCCGAATGCCCGCATCTTCGGCCCGATCGTGCGCCGCGCCGAAGGAAGGGAAGTGCTGCTGACGATCGATGATGGTCCCGATCCCGACGACACGCCGGCCCTCCTTGATCTGTTGGACCGGCATGGCCGCAAGGCGGTCTTCTTCGTGATCGGCGAGAAAGTACGACGTTTCCCGGAGTTGGCGCGCGAGATCGTCCGGCGCGGCCACGAGTTGGGCAACCATACCATGACCCATCCGGTCGGCTACTTCTGGGGATACGGCCCGGCCCGCACCCGGCGTGAGATCGCCGAATGCCAGCGCGCGATCGAGGAAATCGCCGGCGTGAAAGCCCGCTTCTTCCGCGCTCCCGCGGGCCACCGGAATTGGTTCACGCATCCCGTGCTGAAGGACCTCGGCCTCGAACTCGTCGGCTGGCGCAAGCGTGCCTACGACACGGTGCGCAGTGACGTCGATGGCATCGTGAGCGATCTAACGGACGGTGCGAAGACCGGCGACATCCTGCTCCTTCACGAGGCAACGCCGACGGCGAAGGGGGTGATGGTGGGGGTGCTAACAGCTCTTGAGGATCGCTCGGAGCCACCGCATGGGTTTGGCGCCAAAGGCGAGGCAATGAGATAGCCCGGGGCTGCGCTGTCGCTTGCCTCGTGCTATTTCATTTCGCCCCGTTGGGGCGCGAAACGGATGCTCGTGCCGGGCTTTTATCAATCGTCCCGCTGGGGCTCCGGTAAGCGTGCGCCACACGAAGCGCTACGGCTTTTCCATCACGATCAGGTGATTGTTGAACGGCGTGCCGCCCCACAGGGGAGAAATCTTCACCTCGCCAAACGGCGAAAGGATGCGCTCGAACTCCTCGCCCGAAGGATAGTGCGTCGGTGCCGCCTTCATCCAGAAGGTGAACTTCGCGAGGTAATCGCAGAACACGGTCACCTTGAAGCGCCGCGACGCATCGCGCAGGCCGGAGCGAATCACCAGCTTGCCACCGGGCGCGACTCGCGACGCCGCCAGGCCCAACAGCTGCTCCTGCTCCGCGGGCGTGAAGAACTGGAGGATGTCGAGAATGGTCACGTTCCCCGAGTGTTCCGGCAGGCCTTCCCGCGCATCGTGCGTGTCGAAGGACAGCTCGTGGTGTTTCAAGGCGGACGATGCTTTCCGCGCCGAGGAGATTTTCCGCGGGTCGTAGTCCACGCCGTGGATCGGGAAATCCAAGCCGCACTCGCGCAGGTAGAAGGCCAGCAGCCCGAGCCCGCAGCCGAGGTCGAGCAGGGGCAGTGATGAGCCAGATAACTCAACAAGCACCGCGCCATAGAGCGGGTCGGTCTTGACCTTCGACGAGACGTAGGTGCGGTCCCAGATGCCGGGAAACGGGGCGGCGAGTTTCTTGGGAAGTTGGGCGGTCACGGGTGTGGCGGGCTGAAGGAATGGAGCGGGTTTTCGCCCCGCAGCGCAAGCCAAGGAAGCCGCGCGAGGAATCCCAGGAGCAGCCGCGTGTGCATCCAGGTCAGCAACGCATTGTCCCGCAGGTAGCGGAATTGCGAAACGCCCCCTTCCTCGCGGCTGAGGTAGCGGACCGGAGTGGGCAGATTCAGGATCGGCACCCCGCGCCAGGCGAGGCGGACGGCGACCTCGGGATCGAAATCGAAGCGGCGGGCGAAGCAGGTGCTTTCGAAGACGTCCACCAGCTCGGCCGCGGGGTAGAGCCGCATGCCGAACAGCGAGTCATCGATGCCCCAGCCCATGGTTTCCAGGTTCGCCCAGAAGTTCGAGACCTTGCGGCCATTGACCCGCAGCGCCGGGGCGGAGGCATCGAAAACCGGCCGGCCAAAGACCGCGGCCTCCGGATGCCGCCGCGACAATTCGAAGTATTTCGGGATCATGTCCGCCGGATGCTGGCCATCGGCATCCATGCACAGCACGTGGGTGAAGCCTTCGGCCAGTGCAGCGCGCGTCCCGTGGAGGACCGCGGAACCCTTGCCGGCGTTCTTTTCCAGCCGGGTGACTTTCAGCCGGGGATCGGCAAGCAGCGGCTGGAGCAGGTCCGGCGAGCCATCCGTGGAGCCATCGATCACCACCCGCACGGGCACGTCCTGGGCCAGCGCCGCCGCCACGGTCGAGGGGAGGATGGGTCCGGTATTGTAGCTGGGGATGAGAACGACGGGGCGGGAATCCGGCATGCGGGGAGAGAGTGAACGCCGGAAAGCGATCGTCCAACATCGAATCGTGTCCGGGAGTTCTGGCCTGGCGACCGGCTGGATGGACCGTACATGCCGGTCTGAAGACCGGTGCTCCCGGGATTTTCGATTGGTGATTGGAGGATTGGTGATTTGATCCTCCGCATGCGCGCCCGCCTGACGAAAGACTTCCACTTCGAAGCCGCCCACACCCTGCCGAGCCTGCCGGAGGATCACAAGTGCCGCCGGATGCACGGCCACAGCTTCAAGGTGGAGATCTCGATCGAGGGCGAGGTCGATGAGTCCATCGGCTGGATCTACGACCACAAGCGGATTTCGGATGCCATGCGGCCCCTGCTCGAGCTGGTGGACCACGGTTACCTCAACGACATCGAGGGTCTCGAAAGCCCGACCATCGAGCGGATGGCGGCGTGGTTTTGGCGGAAGCTCGCCCCGCAACTGCCGGGCCTCGCGGAAATCGTGATCTACGAGACGCCGACGGCGCG
>CBKZPU010000141.1:0-13061 GCA_966696705.1 uncultured Verrucomicrobiaceae bacterium
CGAGGCGTGGTCGATGAGCGGCGGCATCGACCGCTGGTCGGCGGAGATCGATCCGTCGGTGCCGGTCTACTAGATTCATCGTGCGTGCCGTTCTCCAACGTGTCTCCTCCGCCTCCGTGACGATCGATGGCGAGGTCGTTTCCTCCATCGGCACCGGGCTGTTGGTCTTGCTCGGCATCGAGGACGGCGATGGCCATGACGACGTCGCGTGGCTCGCGCCGAAGATCGCCAAGATGCGGATCTTCCCCGACGACGCCGGCCTGATGAATCTCTCTCTAACAGACTGCGGTGGCGGAGCGATCGTGGTCAGCCAGTTCACGCTCCACGCCTCGACGAAGAAGGGCAATCGCCCGTCCTTCATCCGCGCCGCACGACCGGAACTCTCGGAGCCGCTTTATGAGCGCTTCTGCGAGGTCCTCGGCGCGGAGCTTGGGAAACCGGTCGGCAAGGGCCGCTTCGCCGCGGACATGAAGGTCGCGCTCGTGAACGATGGACCGGTGACCATCGTCGTCGACTCGCGGAGCCGGGAATAAGTTCACGGAGCCTCCCCCATGAGGCGTCCTTTCAGGACGCCATCGGCCAGCACCCACTCACCCCGGCACTCCGTGCCGGGCTTTTATAAGCCGTCCTGTTGGGACGAAGAACCCGCCATCTGCCATCCCGCCTATTTCACCGGCTCGCGATGAACCACCGCCTTGAGCGGGCGGCGCGGCTGCACGCCATCGGCGCGGTAGATCACCACCAGGCTCCGCTCGCCGGGGTTCTGGAAAATCGAGCCGGCGTGGAACCGCTCCAGGTCTCCCGCACGGGTGACCGCGCCGAGATGGAACTCGGTGTCCTTTCCAACCGGCACGCTGCGTTGATAGAACTTGCCGGCGTCCAGCTTGATGCGCTCGCCGCCGAAGACGACGCCCACTGGCACCGGCGATAGATTGACGATGCGGACCCGCCCGGCGGGCGCGGCCTCGGGGCTGTCCGCCAGCACCAGCGAGCGCGCCTTCGACCAATCGCCCTTCGCGGAATCCCGCCACAGCAGCACCAGAAAGTCGCCGCTTTCCGGGCGATTCACGTTCAGCCATGGCTCCGCCTCGGGAGCATCGCCAAGCTTGCGGACCTGCATCGGGCCTTCCCCGCCGGGCGCGGACAGCGGCTGGGTGACCCGGCCTAACAACAGCGGCACGGCATCCTTTTTCTCGTCGCCGAAGCCGACCATCACCTGGCGCGGCGGGATGCTGCCGGCGGGCGGCTCGAGTTCGTAGGCCACGCCATTGCGGATTTCCTGGCGGTAGGGTGGCAGGTCACCGACCGGCAAGAAGCGCACGTGGCGGCCCGCGACCGGCGCGGGTTTTTCCGGCGCGGCCTCCTGCGCGACCAGCGGCATCCCGCAAGCCAAGGCGACCAGACCGGCGACGAGCGACAACTTCATGGACCGGTCACTATCAGATCTCTCCGGGCGAGAGCCAGCGGAAGGACGCGATGATGAAGCGGCGGCCGAAGTCGCCGGGCTTGCCCGCGTCCCGCGGATCGAGGCCGCTGTCGTCCGGCACCAAGGGTTCGGGAATGCGTTGCACGGTGGCCTCGCACCACGCGCGGGCCTGCACACCGCCCGCCTCGTCCAGCGAATCCCCGTAGGCGCGGATGACAAAACTGTCCGAGCGCGCCGAGAGCGCCGGGCCGATGACTTGCAGCAGGTCGCCCTGGGTCAGGTAAGATGGCGCGCCCCATGCCTTCGAATCCGGCTTCAGCGTCTGCTCCAGCCGGGTGGCGTCGCGCAGGTTGTCGGGATGGTTGTAGTCCGGCAGCGAATTGTCGTTGTCGAGCGGGTAGGCCTGGACATGGGCGGCATTCAGGCCGGCCTTCTCGATGGCCGCCTGCAGTGCCCCCATCCGGCCGGTTTCATCCTCGGCCAAGCGGCGGTTCACGAAGTCCGCCATCGAAATGAACGGGCCGCGCAACTTCACCTGCTCGACGATGGCCTCGGCCAGGCGCTGGACTTCCTCGTCGGTCAGCTCGCGATAGCCGTCCCACGCGTGGTCGTCCCATGCCTGGTCGCCGCTCTTCCACGCCGCGCCCGGCGGATTGAGCACCCGCGGGAAGGGTGTGCCGCCGGTGCCGTAGCCGGTGAGCTTCGACGAGCCGAGCAACGCCTTCCACGCCTCGACGCGGGTCGAGTTCACGTTGAACGCGCCATCGACCATCAACTGCGCCGCCGCCCGGTGGAAATCGGTGAGGCTGCCCAGGTCGAACGACGCCCCCGGTGCCGGACGCAGGCGGGCATTGGGCAGCGGATTGGCCAGCGGGTCATCGCGGAAGCGGGTCTTTTGCTCCTCGGATCCGCTCGACAGGAAGAAGCGATCCCACAGCGTCTGGTTCGCTTCGAAGGAAAGGTCGTACACCAGATTGTCGGTCAGCGGGGTATTGCCGAGGATCGCGCGCGCGGTGATCGCCCATTCGCTGCGGCTCTTCGCACGCTGGGCATCGCTCGACCAACCGAGATCGTCCTCGTGGAAGCCGCCGACGCCCGCGCTCGCCTGGTCCACGGCGAGCGCCGTGGTGCGATCCAGGCCGGCATTCCCGCCGCTGCCGAGGCGTGGATCCGCGAGCGAATTCGCCACCGTGTAGGAGGGGTGCCAGACCAGTTCGGAGATCTTGGCGTGCTGGAACTGCGCGAGCGAAACGACGCCGGTTTCGGTGCGCGGCACATCGAAGAGCACATAGCGGTCGGCACCCTCCTGGGGAGGGCCGAAGGGATTGCCGTGATAGCGGCCATTGCGCGGCACCGGCGCCTGCTCGTCCCAACTGACCGCCTGGTCGAACAGGTCGCGGGTGTAGGCGCCGAAGAACCACGGGCCGCCGGCACTGCCGCCGCCCGGCATGCTTCCGCCCACATTGTCCCACGGCGAACGCAGGATGAAACTCGCCCGCGGGTTCCAGTTCGCCAGCACGGCATCCTCGAAATGCGGGGTGCCCGCCAAGGCACCGGAACCGAGGCGATTCGACGGATGCTCGGTGAACCAGCGCAAGCGGATGCCCTCGCGGGTGCGGACGTTCGGCACGACGGTTGGCCGCGGGGCCACCCGGTCGAGCAACTGCACCGGCATGCGCTCGTAATTGTTCCATGCGATCCGCGGCTCGCGGCCGGCGCCGAACTGGAGCGACGCGGACAGCACCGACAACTGCGGCAGCGAATCGAAGGTCTCAAAGCGGACCGTGCTGACCGCGGGGCCGATGTTCTTGAGGATCGCGCGGGTGTCGTCGCCCTGGTTCTCCACGCCATTGCGACCGGCCTGCGACCAGTAGGGAGTCGGCGCATACCAGAAGGCGGTCGGCAGGTAAGGAATGCCCCCGCCGATGTCCGAAGCGGAAACGTAGTAGCAGCGCGAGGGATCGGGAGCCACCTCGCAACTCAGTTCGTTGGCATCCAGGTTATAGTTGGAATTCAGATTGTAGGGAGTCAGGCAGTCGTATTCCGCCGACTTCGCCGGGGAGAACACGAGGCACTCGCCGGGACCGAACTTCGTCGCGGGGATCGAGAAGTAATACGAGCCGATGTACGGGTCGTTGTAGCCTTGCGTGCCGAAGATGCCCGTGCCCGAGCCGCTGAAGGCGGTGCTGCGCCCCCCTTCGAAGGACAGCCACTGCGAGGTGGAGGTGAAGGTGGTGTTGCCGATCTTCTGCGAGTTCTGGGTCCACATCTCCTGGCGGCCGTTGCCTTGGATCATCACGATCGCCCGGTCGGTCTGGAGATCGACGTTGTAGGGATTCCACAGCACCACCCGCGGGTAGAGGAGGTGGCGCAGTTGATACTGGGCGCGGCTGCCCACCGGCGTCTGGAGCTGATAGGCGCTGATCTGGGTGTAGTTGGTCGCCTCGATCAGGATCGGCTGGAGATCGGCGTTGTGGTTTCCGGCGAGTTTCACCGGCTGCTCGTTGGCCAGCGCCAGGTCGCGGGAGGCAGCGACGTCGCCGCTGGTCGTCTCGGGAGTCCGCGCCGCCGCGGTGCCCTCGGCAAACGCAACCTTCTGCGTGGCCCAGTCGCGCAACAGGCCGAACCGCGGGCCAGCCTCGCGGTGACGCGAGTCCGCGCCCTTGTCCGCGCCGGGCAGTCCGCCGACAAGCGTGTCGTCATCGGTCAATCCCGCGCGGCCTTCCAGTTCCGGCTCCGTGCCGGTGCCGGCGAGATACGCCGTGAGGTCGCGCTTCAGCCCTCCTTCCGTGACGTCCGCCAGCACGCCACTCGATGCGACGGTGAAATCGAAAACATGCTGCTTGCTCCACTCCGGCCCGGCCATGGTGAGCGCGGAGGTTCCCGGGGTGGCGAGACGTTCGCCATCGGCCTTCTCCAGCGTCTGCGCGCCGTCCATCATCGCCACGTCCGGGGCGGCGCTCGCCAGCATCCGGAACATCCCGCCATCCGATGGCGTTTGGCGGTTCGCCGCGATGTCCGCCCGCGGGTCGGTGGTCGCGATGTTCGCCCGCACTCCCAGATCGCCCGTCCACCAGCCGTAGTGGCCGGCAGGTTTCCCGCCGTCCGTGACCTCCACCAGCGGCACTTTCAGCGCCTCATCCTGGCCACCGGCCGCGGCGCTCACCAGAGACACCGTCTCGCCGCTGAGGTCCGCCTGCGGATCTCCCTCGCCGCTGACGAGCCACGCCAGCGCCTTTTCTTTTCCTTCGTTGGCAGCGCGTCCGTCGCGAAGGCCGCCGTCGAGATCGTCCCGCGTGAACCACGAGCTGCCATCGGCTTGGCGGGTCCGCCAGACACCGGTCCAGTGCGGCTGCTTGACCCCTTCACCGAGGATTTCCGCGGTGGCCGAAACGCGCTGGTCCGGCCCCAAGGTTTCCTGCAACTGCCCGATCGCGGCGATCATCGCCATCCGCGCGTTCGCGCGGGCCGCGGACGCATGTTCCTGACGGGTCGAGCGCCTCAACTCGATCGAGGAAAGGCCCATCAACCCCAGTGCCAGCACCATCAAAAGCGCCAGCATGAGCATGCAGGCCACGAGCGCGAATCCGCGCGCGGATTCCCGGGGGATGGTTCTGCGACGGCGTGAAGCGGTCACGAAATGGTAGTTACAACGTAGGATGGGTCTTCGCGAGCGGGAATTTGTGAATAGAGTAGAGCGAAAACCCTGCCAGATGCACGTTTTCCGCCGGAAACAGCGGAAAGGTTACTGCCGTTTTTGCGACGATTTTTCTTCCTCCTCCGCCACCGCCCTCAACTCCGCGACAAAGACCGCGGTCACCGGGGTCGTTTCCTTGCCCGCGGGCAGCCCCGCCGACACGCACACCGGATCCGGCTCGGGCTCAAGCGCCAGCAAGGCCACCCGCTCGATCCGGCTGCCGGCGGCAACCAGGGCGACCCCCAGACCGGCCTCGACCGCCGACCCCAGGCTGGTCACGCCATCGAATTCCCCGGCCACTTTCGCGTCGATCCCGTGGTCGCGAAACAGCCGCGCCACCGACTGCCAGTACTCGGGGTAATCGGTGCGGGAAAACAGCAAAAGCCGCTGCCCGTTCAGTTCGGAAAGGTTCACCTTTTCGCGCCCGGCGAAGGCGTGCGACCTCGGCACCGCCAGCCGCAGCGGGTGACGGCGGATCGCGGTCCACTGGACGGCACCCGCGTCGCCCTCCCACGGCACGGTCACGACCACGTCGAATTTCCCCTGTGCGAGGCCATCCCGCATCTCCGCGCTGGAGCAATCGTGAAGTTGCACCCGCACCCGCGGATGGACCTGCGAAAAGCGCTCGAGCGCCAAGCCGAGCAGCGGGCCCGCCAACGAGGGCGCGTAGCCGATCCGCAGCGGTTCGCCGGCCGACTCCGCCCGCACCAACTTCACCACCCGCTCGGAGCGCTCGATCAACTTCTTGCCCTCGTCCACCAGCACCCGGCCGGCGGCGGTCAGCGCCACCGAGTGGGCACCGCGGGTGAAAAGCTCCACGTCCAGTTCTTCTTCCAGCGCCTTGATCTGACGGCTCAGCGCCGGCTGGGTGAGGTTCATCTTCCGCGCCGCCGCGGTGATGCTCCCCTCCTCCGCCGCCGCGAGAAACAACTGCACTTGCCGCAATTCCATGTCCCCTTCTAGCAGGTGGCGGCGCGCCGGTCACATGATTGTCACGATCCGCATTGCGCCCCGCACCGCGGCCGGTAGCGTCGCCCCCGTGAAAACCAAGGCGATTTCCCTGCTCCAGGAACTGACGGAGGCCCACTCGGTGCCCGGCCATGAGGACGAGGTCCGCGCCATCTTCATCAATGAGCTCGAGGACTGCGGCGAGCTTTCCGCCGATCGCTCTGGATGCGTTTTCTGCGAGCTCCCCGGCGAAGGCCCGCGCGTGCTCGTCGCCGGCCACATGGATGAGGTCGGCTTCCTGGTGCAAAACATCACGTCGGACGGCTTCATCCAGTTCCTCGCGGTCGGCGGCTGGTGGGAGCACAGCCTGCTTTCCCAACGCGTCGAGATCCGCACCCGCTCCGGCGAAAAGATCACCGGCGTGGTCGCCTCGAAGCCGCCGCATTTCCTGCCGGAAGCGCAGCGCCGCCAGGTGATGGCCATCGACCAGATGTTCATCGACGTGGGTGCGACCTCGCGCTCGGAGGTGGAGAATGAGTTCGGCATTTCGCTCGGCGACCCCGTCGCGCCGGTCTCCGATTTCACGCCGATGAAGCGCGAGGATTGGTTCATGGCGAAGGCCTTCGACAACCGTGTCGGCATGGCCGGCACCATTCAGGCGGGCCAGCAGCTCGCCGCCGCGGCCCGGCCGAACAAGATCCTGCTCGCGGGAACCGTGCAGGAGGAAGTCGGCCTGCGCGGCGCGAAGACCGCCGCTGTCCATTCTCATCCGGATGTCGCCATCATCCTCGAAGGCCCGCCCGCCGACGACACGCCCGGTTTCAATCGTTCCGAAAGCCAAGGCCGCCTCGGCGGTGGCGTGCAGATCCGCCTCTTCGACCCGAGCGCCATCATGAACCCGCGCCTCGCCGAGCTCGCGATCCGCACCGCGAAGGAGGAAGGCATTCCCCACCAAGTCACCGTCCGCCGCAGCGGCGGCACCGATGCCGGGTCCTTCCATCTCGCCGGTGACGGCATCCCGTCCGTGGTCCTCGGCGTGCCCGCCCGCTACATCCACTCGCACAACTCGATCATCGACGTGAACGACTACCTGCACATGGTCGCGCTCACGACGGCCTTGGTGAGGCGCTTGGATGAAAGCACGGTGCGCGGGCTGACGAGGTTCCTTTGAGAAGAATCACCAATCATCAATCTTCCAATCATCAATCGAAGTGTTTGGAAGAATGAAATGGCTTTCGCATCGGCTGCCCCGGTTGATGGCCGGCTTTTCCCGGCGAACTCCGCACGTAGCGCCAGCGGTCTTGTTTCTTCAGGCAGTATGATTGGTGATTGGAAGATTGATGATTGGTGATTGGCGATTTCCGCCGCCACTTCAAACTGTTCTTCTGAACATTTGATTTGCCCTGCAAGGTTTCCTCCGCGAGTCTCGCCCCATGGACCCGCACCGCGGCCGGGGCGCGCAGGAGAATCCCGTCAATCGCTTCGAGGCCATGCGCTTCGAAACCGATGATGACGCGTGGATCGATGACGATCCGCGGCCGTTGAAGACCGTGTTCTTGCGCGACGACTCGCAGAGCATCCTCAACCGCAACACTTCCGAGGACCTCTCGTTCGAATTCAGCGTGAACCCGTATCGCGGCTGCGAACACGGATGTTCCTACTGCTATGCTCGTACTTACCACGAGTACCTCGGCTTCTCCGCGGGCCTCGATTTCGAGTCGAGGATCGTCGTGAAAGCCGATGCGCCGGAGCTATTGGAAAAGGAACTCTCCCGCCGCAAAGGCTGCCCCGGCATGATCGCGATGAGCGGCGTGACGGATTGCTACCAACCGGCCGAGCGCAAACTGGAGATCACCCGCCGCTGCCTGGAAGTGATGGCGCGCTTCCGCCAGCCGGTCGCGCTGATCACGAAGAACGCCTTGATCGCCCGCGATGTGGATTACCTCAGCGAACTCGCCCGCCATCAGGCGGTGTGCGTGTTCCTTTCCATCACCACGCTCGATCCGAAACTCGCCCGCATCCTCGAACCCCGCGCCTCTTCACCGCGTGCCCGGCTCGATGCGATCCGCGCCCTCGCCGACGCCGGAGTGCCGGTAGGGACAAATGCCGCGCCCATGATCCCCGGCCTGAACGATCACGAGCTGCCGGCCATTCTAACAGCCGCCAAGGAAGCCGGTGCGAGCTTCGCCGGCTACACGATGGTGCGCCTGCCCGGCGCGGTCGCCGGGATTTTCGAAAGCTGGCTCGACCGCCACTTTCCCGACCGGAAGGAAAAGATTCTCAATCGCATTCGCGCCGCCCGGGATGGAGCACTCAATACCACCACGCCGGGCGTGCGCATGCGCGGCAGCGGCGAGGCCGCCGGCCAACTCCGTGCGCTGCATCATGCGACCTGCCGCCGGCTTGGCCTGGCGACACGGCCGCCGGAGCTGAACAAGGCGGCTTTCCGTCGCGTGCTGCCGGGACAGGCGGAGCTGTTCTAAGCTATGTCGTCAAGAAAGGCGCCACCGCGCCTATAGATGATGAGGACGTGCCGCTAGAGCAACCGTAGGAGCGTTCGTGAGAACGCGGGAGGCCGTGGGTCAAGTCGGCTTTTCCGGTGACTTCCGCGGTGTCACCACCGCGCCTACGGAAGAAGGAGACGGTCCGCCAGAGCAACCGTAGGCGCGTTCGTGAGAATGCGGGAGCCAAGGGTGAGGTCCGCTTTTCCGGTGGCTTCCGCGGTGTCACCCCACTTCGCCAAGGCTATGAGGGGGCTGGCCACCGCGCCTACGGAAGATCAGGGGGCTCCATCAGCCATCCTCAGCCTGCGTTGAAAACCATCGATCCGTCGTGGACGTTCGCGGTGATCACGTCGCCGTCCTTGAACTTGCCGTCGAGGATCTCCAGCGAGAGCGGATCGAGCAGGTGGTGCTGGATCGCGCGCTTCAGCGGGCGGGCGCCATAGACGGGATCGTAGCCTTGATTGCCGACGAATTCCTTGGCGCTCTCGGTGAGCGCGAGAGCCAGGCCTTGCTTGGCGAGGCGCTTGCGGACGCGGTCGAGCTGAAGATCGACGATCGTGGTCAGTTCATCGCGCTGCAGGCGATCGAAGATGATCGTCTCGTCGATGCGGTTGAGGAACTCCGGGCGGAAGTGCTGGCGTAGCGCCGCGGTGACCTTGGCCTCGCGCTGTTCGGCGTTCTCCTCGCCGAGGATGTACTGGCTGCCGATGTTCGAGGTCATGATCAGGACCGTATTGCGGAAGTCCACGGTGCGGCCCTGGCCGTCGGTGATGCGGCCGTCGTCGAGCACCTGCAAGAGCACGTTGAAGACGTCCGGGTGCGCCTTCTCGATCTCGTCGAAAAGGACCACCGAGTACGGCTTGCGTCGTACATGCTCGGAAAGCTGGCCGCCTTCCTCGTAGCCGACGTAGCCGGGAGGCGCGCCGATCAGGCGGGCGACGCTGTGCTTTTCCATGTACTCGGACATGTCGATGCGGATCATCGCGCCCTCGTTATCGAAGAGGAACTCGGCGAGTGCCTTCGAAAGCTCCGTCTTGCCGACGCCGGTGGGGCCGAGGAAGAGGAAGGAGCCGATGGGCCGGTTCTCGTCCTGCAAGCCGGCGCGGGCGCGGCGGACGGCGTTGGAGACCGCCTTGATGGCCTTCTTCTGGCCGATGACACGCTGGCCGAGCCGCTCTTCCATGTGGACGAGCTTCTCCTTCTCGCCCTCTTGCAAGCGCGAGACGGGAATGCCGGTCCATGAAGAAACGACGCGGGCGATGTCTTCCTCGGTGACTTCCTCGCGGAGAATCGCGCCGGTTTTCTGAAGCTCGACGAGACGGTCATTCGCGTCTTCCAGCTCGCGATGGGCGTCAGGAATGCGGCCGTAGGTGATCTCGGAGGCACGGGTGAGGTCACCGATGCGCTGGGCCTGCTGGGCCTCGGTTTTGAGCGAGTCGATCTTCTCCTGGGCGGCGCGGACGAGGTCGATGACCTCCTTCTCGTTCCGCCACTGGGCCATCAGTCCGGCGGACTGCTCGCGCAGGTTCGCCTGCTCTTCCTTCACCTTTTCGAGGCGCGCGATGCTGGCCTTGTCGGTCTCCTTCTCCAGCGCCTTCTTCTCCATCTCGAGCTGCATGACCTCGCGCTCGATCTGGTCGATCTCGGTCGGCATCGAATCGAGCTCGATCTTCAAGCGCGATGCGGCCTCATCGACGAGATCGACGGCCTTGTCCGGCAGGAAGCGGTCGGAGATGTAGCGATCGGAAAGCATCGCCGCGGAAACGAGCGCGCCGTCCTGGATGCGCACGCCGTGGTGGACTTCGTAGCGCTCCTTCAGGCCGCGCAGGATGGCGATGGTGTCTTCCACCGATGGCTCGCCGACCATCACCGGCTGGAAGCGCCGTTCGAGCGCGGCGTCCTTCTCGATGTGCTTGCGATACTCATCCAACGTGGTCGCGCCGATGGTGCGCAGTTCGCCGCGGGCAAGCTGCGGCTTGAGCAGATTCGCGGCATCCACCGCGCCCTCGCTGGCACCAGCTCCGACGATGGTGTGCAGCTCATCGATGAAGAGAATGATTTCCCCGGCTGACTCGGTGACCTCTTTCAAGAAGGCCTTGAGACGCTCTTCGAACTCGCCGCGGTACTTCGCGCCGGCGAGCATCCCGCCCACGTCCATGACGATGACGCGCTTGTCCTTCATCGAGTCCGGCACGTCGCCGGACACGATGCGACGGGCGAGGCCTTCGACGATGGCGGTCTTGCCCACGCCCGGCTCGCCGATGAGCACCGGGTTGTTCTTGGTGCGGCGGGAAAGCACCTGCATCACGCGGCGGATCTCGTTGTCGCGGCCGATGACGGGATCGATCTTGCCCTCGCGAGCGCGGGCGGTGAGGTCGGTGCCGTACTTCTCGAGGGTCTGGTATTTCCCCTCGGGATCCTGGTCGGTGACCTTCTGCGGGCCGCGGACGCCTTCGATCGCCTTGCGCGCCTTCTTCTCGTCGAGGCCGGCTTCCTTGAGCAACTTGCCCTCGGGCGCATCCGCCTTCAGCGCGCCGATCAGCACGTGCTCGACGCTGAGGTAATCGTCATCCATCGACTCGCGGACTTCGTCGGCGGCATCGAGGGTGGCGCGCAGGCCATAGGAAATCTGCGGCTGGGTGGTGCCGCCCTGCTGGGTCGGCTCACGATCGAGCGCGGTGGCCAAGGCGGCCTTCAGACGGGTGACATCGACGCCGGCCTTTTGCAGGATGGGCGTGACGATGCCGCCCTCCTGTTGGAGCAGGGCGAGCAAGAGGTGAGTGCCCTTCAGCTCGGGGTGAGCCGACTTCGAGGCCAGCCGCTGGGCGGCTTGGAGGGCTTCCTGAAGTTTGGTGGTGAGCTTGTCGAGTCCCATGGCTTTGGCGGATTGATCGGCAACCTAAAGCGAAGCGCGGCGGCTCGCCACGCTTCACTTGCGTTTTGTTGGCCATGGGATGCCATAGCATCGATTTTATTCAAATTTTTTGATCAACGCATTTACTATGATTTGAGAGGTCGCCCTCTCACAAGCTCCCCCGCTGCCTACGGATCCAAGCGATATCCGGCCCCCCGGACGGTGATCAGATGCCGCGGACTTGCCGGATCGTCCTCCAATTTCGTCCGCAGCGCGGCGATGAAATTGTCCACGGTCCGGGTGCTCGGGTAGGCGTGGTATCCCCACACCACATCGAGGAATCTTTCGCGACTGATGACTTCCCCGGCGTGGGTGGCCAGCAGGCGCAGCATGCCGGCCTCCTTCTCGGAGAGTTCGTGCCGCATGCCATCGCGCAGGAGCAACCGCTTCGGAAAATCGACCACAACGGTGCCGATGCGAAACTCGCTGCCCAAGGCATCCTCGCGCTCGCGCCGCCGCAGCAGGGCACGCACGCGGGCGAGAAGTTCCTTCAGCGAAAACGGCTTCACCAGGTAGTCGTCCGCGCCGCTATCAAGACCCTCGACGCGATCATCCACCTGGCCTTTCGCGGTGAGCATCAGCACCGGCATCGCGCGGCCCCGCTTGCGCAACTCGCGGCACAGCGCGAAGCCGTCGAGGCCGGGCATCATCACGTCCAGCAGCACGAGATCGAACGCTTCGGTGCAGGCGAGTTCCAGCCCGCCCACGCCCTCCGCCGCGGAGAGCACGCGGTAGCCTTCCGCCTTCAGGGTCTCCACCAGTGCCGTGCGCATCGGTGCCTCGTCTTCTATGACCAGCAGTCTCATGGTGGGAAGTGCCGAGTGATCGGTGATCAGTGATCGGTGGAAGAAGAAGAGACCATTGGAATGACGAGTGTGAAGGTGCTGCCGCGACCGGGCTCGCTGGCGACCGTGACCGCTCCGCCGTGCGCTTCGGCGATCGATTTCACCAAACTGAGGCCGATGCCCGTGCCTTGCGTTTCGCGGCGCAATTCATCGCCGGGCCGGTAGAAGCGTTCGAAGATCCGACCCAGCTCGTCCTTCGGAATCCCCGGCCCTTCGTCGCGGACGGAGAGCCTCCAAGTACGACGTTCCTCGTCGATAGCCAGCGTGGTGGTGATCGCGGTGCCCGGTGGCGAGAACTTGATCGCATTGTCGAGCAGGTTGACCAACGCCTGCTGGATCGCATCGGCATCGACGGTGGCTTCCGCGGCGGCAAGATCCTGCTTCAATGTGATGCCCTTCTCCTGCGCCAGCGGCTCCATCACCCGCACGGTGTCGGCCACCAGCGCGGCAAGATCGCAGGGCTCCATCTTCCACACCTTCCTCCCCTGCTCGATGCGGGCGTGGTCGAGCACGTTGCCGACCAGCGTGGAAAGCCGCGCCCCTTCGCGGGCGATGAGGCGGTGGAACTCCTTCGCGGTTTCCGGCGCGACTTTCTCCGCCTCCAGCGCATCGGCCATCAGACGAATCGAGGCCACCGGTGCGCGGAGCTCGTGCGACACGCTGGCGACGAACTGGCTCTTCATCTCGTTGAGCTGCCGCTCGCGGCGGAGGGTGCGGTGAAGCATGA
>CBKZPU010000142.1:0-12983 GCA_966696705.1 uncultured Verrucomicrobiaceae bacterium
AGCCGTGGGCTTCAGCCCACGGTTTGACGCCGGCAGAGCGCGTCGTCGCGTCGCGACGAAGGAACTCAACCGATGCGGCCGCGGATACTGAAGACGGCTCACCCGTGACGGTGCCTGGTCGCGATGCGACACTTTGCCCGCTTCCATCTTCATCCACGGGCTGAAGCCCGTGGCCACCGTCCTTGAGCGCTACGCGGTCGCTTGATCCTGCATCCACTGCCTTCCCCCGCGCATGCTCAGCCTGCCGACACGGCATTAGCCGTCCGCCGGATCCATGGCAGGATGGCGGCGTGAAAACGAACACGAACACGGAAACGAACACCGACCTGACCCTCCGCCGCTCCGGCGAACGCGGTCACGTGAATCACGGCTGGCTCGACAGCCGTTTCACCTTCTCCTTCGCGGACTACTACGATCCCGCGCACATGGGCTTCCGCTCGCTGCGGGTGATCAATGACGACCGCATCGCCCCGCGCGGCGGTTTCCCGACCCACCCGCACCGGGACATGGAAATCTTTTCCTACATCCTGGAAGGCAGCCTCGCCCATCAGGACAGCATGGGCAATGCCCGCACGCTGAAGCCCGGCCAGATCCAGCTCATGAGCGCCGGCAGCGGCGTCACCCACTCGGAGTTCAATCCCTCCGGCAGCGAAGCCGCCCACCTGCTCCAGATCTGGATCCTGCCCCGCCAGCGCGGCCTGCAGCCCCGCTACACCGAGTGGACGCCCACGCCGGAGCAGGAAGCCGCCGCCAAGGTGCTGGTGATCTCGCCCGATGGCCGCGACGGCTCCGCCACCATCGCGCAGGACGCCGACATCTATCGAATCAAGCTCCAGCCCGGCGAAACCGTCACCCACGCCCTCTCGCCCGGCCGCGGCCTGTGGCTCCACCTCATCCGCGGCAATGCCGAGCTGAACGCCACGGGAATTTTTCCCGGCGATGCCGCCTCCAGTGAGCGCGCCGGCGACTACACCCTCACCGCCGGCTCCGAGCCGGTCGAAGCCCTGCTCTTCGACCTCGGTGCCTGAACCAGCTCCATCTGCCATCTACGATCCACCATCTAACATCTACGACCTGCCATCCACCATCTCATGAAAATCGACATCCTGACCATCCCCGCCGCCCTGTTCGCCCTGAGCCTCGTCTCTTGCGAAAACCCGGCCGACAAGACCTCCGACGCCGCCGTGAAAGAAAAGGTCGAGAAGACCACCGACACCGCCGCCGGCACCAAGTACGTCTTCACGCCGGAGTCCACGATCGGCTTCACCGGCTCGAAGGTCACCGGCTCGCACGATGGCGGCTTCAAGACCTTCACCGGCCACTTCACCGTCAAGGACGGCAAGCCCGTCGGCAACGACCACAAGGTGGTCATCGACATGGACTCCACCTGGTCCGATGCCGAAAAGCTCACCGGCCACCTGAAGTCCGGCGATTTCTTCGACGTGGAAAAATTCGCGCAGAGCACCTTCGACGTGACCGAGCTCAAGGCCGGCGACAATGGCAGCTACATCGTGGCCGGCAACTTCACCCTCCACGGCGTGACTAAGAACATCGCCTTCCCCGCCACCGTCACCCAGGGCAGCGACACGGTGACGATCAAGGCGGAGTTCGACATCAAGCGGAAGGACTTCGGCATCGTCTATCCCGGCAAGGCCGAGGACCTGATCCGCGACGAGGTCGTCATCAAGCTCGACCTCACCGCCAAGCCGGAGGCCTGATCGCCTGAAACCATCCCCAGCGGCCGGGAGCTCGTCTCCCGGCCGCTTTTTCGTGGAGTCATCGCGCGTTCTCGACATCCACCCGGCCTTGCCCCCAACATCGCGCAAAGGCATGCCCATCGACCTCACCGACCGCATTCATCAGTTCCGCCAGGCCGGCCATCAGCTCGGAGCCGCGCCCTCGCCGGACGACGTGGCGACCCTGTTCCGCGCGCTGGTCATGTATCCCCTGCCCCCGGATGCCGAAGGAATCCCGGGAACCCCGGATGGCGAGGTGCTCGGCCGCTACCGGGTGTACCCGGTCACGCCGCTGGTCGCCGCACTGGTTTCCACCGACATCCCCGCCACCGGCACCTGGGACCATCCGGTCACCCATCTGGACGCCTCCTCGGTGGACCTCCGGCTCATCTCGTTCTTCGACTGGGAAACCACTGAGCCGCGGAATTTCCAATTCCTGCGCGTCCGCATTGTCCACGCCAACGACCCCGCTCTGGTCGGCCGCGATGCCTTGCTGGAAGCCGGCGATTGCAAGGTCGATTACGTCGATTGAAACGGGATGGATGCCTGGTCCATCGTCGGGTTCTTCCAGAGCGGGCTGCTCTGGATCGCCACCGGCGTCTCGCTGCTGTGGATTTTCCGCCGGATCGAGGCCGCCGCGGCGGTCCGCTTGCTCGCACCGGTGCTGATCCTGCTGGCCGTTGTTGGCCTGATCCAAGGCTACGCCATCGGCATGGAACTGTTCATTGCACACTACAGCGGTGCGAAATACACGAATGAAGCTCTGCGGATCCGCCTGCACGGCCCCTACGATTGGCTCCGGATCGCGGCGAGTCTCGTCCCGGTCGCGTTCCTGATTCCGAAGGTGCGGCGCGCGATGCCGGTCGTGACCTTTCTCTCCTTGGCCTGTTTCACGGTAATTCTCGCCGATCGACTGGTCCGCATGGCCATCGACGCGCTCGCCTGACCCGCATCATTTTTCGGATATCCGAAGGACTTGGCCGCGGGCCCAATCCATGCTAACCGTCTGGGCCACTTTCTTTCCCCAGCATGATCAAGTCGCTGCTGTCCCGCATCGTCGCCGCTGCCACCGGCCTCGGTCTGGCGTCCTGTGCCGGCCCTGCCTCAATCATCACGCACAAGGGCCCTAGCCCCCACAAGGCCGAGCACGTCCTCTACCAATGGTACGACGACGGCGGCCCCGGCGAACTCAAGATCCGGATCGACCTTTCCGAGCAGCAGGCCTTTTACACCCGCGGCGGCCGGGACGTCGGCTGGTCCTACGTGGCCACCGGCAAGGAAGGCTACGGGACCCCCGCCGGCACCTACCGGATTTCCGAAAAGATCGTGGACAAGTACTCGAACCGCTACGGCTGGATCGAGGACGAATGGGGCAACGTCACCAACGGCGACGCTACCCCGGGCACCCGGGTGCCCGCGGGCGAGCGCTACGTCCCCGCCCCGATGCCCTTCTGGATGCGCATCACCAGCTACGGCATCGGCATGCACGCCGGCGTCATCCCCAAGCCGGGCGAAGCCGCCTCCCACGGCTGCATCCGCCTGCCCAAGGACTTCGCACCAGTCCTCTTCAACCACGTGAGAGTCGGAACACCGGTGACGATCGTGCGCTGAGCATAGGTAGCGGCGGTCTATGACCGTCGCACTTCGTGAAATCGTATGTCGCACTTCGTAAATCGCATCACGTGAACCCCCGCTCCCCCTTTGAAAAGGGAACGGGCAACAAGGTCCGCTCCATCAAACCAGCGACGGTCACAGACCGCCGCTACAGCTTCCCACCCGTCAGCTTCCACTTCAGCAGCGGCAGGACGACCTTGCTCCATCCGGTCGCGACCGGATGAACCCCGTCCGGCACGTACGACTGAAAAGTGGCAAGGTCGCCCTGCTGCAACGCCGCCCAGGCCGGATGGTGATCGATCAGCATCAATCCGCGCGCGGCGGCGACGCTACGATACATCTCGTAGTAGGCGGCGAGATTCGGACGCAGCGTGGCGGACTGGTTGCTGCCACTGGGCGAGTTCCAGACCGTGTTCATCGTCTGCAGGATAATCTCGGCCTGCGGGTTTTGCGCGAGGATTGCGTCAATCATCGCGTCCAGGTTCGCCCGCGCCTGTTCGACACTGAGCTGCGGCGTGCCGTCGCTGTAGAGGAAGGCATCGTTCATCGCGAATTCGATGAAGACCGTATCCGGATGGTGGGCCAGCACCTTCGCCTGAAGCTGGGCCAAGCCTTCCGCGGAGTTTTTTCCACTCAGGCCGCTATTGATGAGGGTCAGCAGGCCGGGGTACTTCGCGGACAGCCACTGGCTCATCTGGCCGACCCACGCGCCACCGGCGGTGAGGCTGGTGCCATAGACGACCACCTTGCGCGGCTGGCCAGCGGCGAGCGCGGCAACCAAAGCCGCCGGCTCCGCCTGCAAGGCCACGCGGAAAAAACGCCGCGTCCCGTTTTGCGGAACCGCGAGTTGGAAATCTTCAAAGAGCTCCCACGCCGCCCCGCCTTCCAGCCGGAAGCCGAAGAAGCCGGGCGTGTACGCCGGCCGGGCGATCCGCAGATCGTGGATCTCGCCCGCCGAATGCAGGTCGAAGTATTCCGGGTGCTGCTTCACCGCATCGATGAACGCGGCATTGGATGACAGCGGGTCGAGGCCGAGTTCGAGTTCGCGCAAGTCGCCCATCCCGTCGAAGTCGCTGTCATCGCCCTCGGCGACCGTTGAAAAACCAACCGCATCGGCAATGACATAACCGTTCGCCCCGGTGGTCGTCACGATCACCTGCTGCACGCCGCTGAAGTGGCCGAGCAGGTTCCACTTCCCACCGTTGTTCCGCTGATCTACGGTGACCGTCGTACTTCCACCGGCATGCACGACTTGCACCGGCGCGTTCGACGCGCGGTTCGTGTGGGAGGTCCAGCGCAGGAATACCCGCTGCATGCCGCTCGTCCCGGCGGGCATGGAATAAGCGACCTGCTTGGTCCCTTGGCCGGCGTTGCCATCGTGCAGGTAATCTTCCCCGATGAACCCGGCGGTGGAGTTTCCCGAAGTCCATGCACCGGTCACGGTGACAAGCGCGGCATCGCTATTGTCCACCACCGACGTCGGCGCGGCAGCCGCCGGCTCCCCAAGTGCTTGGCTGGCCGCCAGCAACGCCGGACGGAGCTGCGCGTATGGAACCTGCTGCACGGAAACGTTTCCATCGAGCGCGAGGTCCGCGGCGATCGCGGCGGACTGTGCCAGGATCATGAAAACCGGCTCCATGCGGATCGACCCGAAGGCCATGTGACTTGCCGAAAGGCTCCACGGCACCAGCAAGTTCGGGCATTCGCCGGCCTTCGGGACAATCGACCGGTAGGAGACCGGATAAGGATTCCCCACCGGCATCTGCACGTCGCCCTCGTTCTTCACCTTGCCATCCTTCACATGGCGCTGCACGTGATGAGAATCCATCGCGTAGGCGGCGAGGCCGATGGAATCGGGCGCGGTGACTTCCCCGCTGCAATGGGCCTGCTTCATCACGTAGTCGGAGACCATGCGCCGCGCTTCGCGGACGTAGAGCTGCCATGGCCAGTTCCCATTGTCGGTGAATTCATCCGCCGGCAGTCCCCATGCGGCATGAGCCGTGCGGATGGAAGCCGGCACGCGCGGATGATTCTGCAGCGTCCAAACCAGGCCGCGCTGCCAGTTCTCGTGCTGCTTGGCGAGCGCGAGGCGTTCGTCGTGATCGAGCGTCGCCCAGTTCCAGCCGGGGCCGTAATTCTTGCCGATGAAGTCGGTCGAGATGCCGCCCCGGTTGTTCGAGTCGGTCTTGCGGTTCGGCATCAGGTCGAACTTGAAAAAGTCATTGGTCTGGCCCGCCTCGATCGAGCGGAAGAGCAACTCGTAGTCGGCCTCGTTGTAGCCCGGCGGCTGGGCGACCGGCACCCGGTTCGCGGCCACGTCGGTGAGCACCATGCGGAAGCAGTAGGCCTGCAAGCACGCGTCGCCGCTTCCATCCGCTCCACCCACATCGGCATTCACGCCCGGCAGCAGACCGCTCGCCGGATTGCCCGGAGTCACATACGGGTCGATCCCGTCGCGAAGCTGGTTCTTTGTCGCCCGCGCCGCCTGGATGCCATTGTAGGTTTCGCCATGCACCGCATTCGCCTCGCGGCCGATGGTGAAAGTCACACCCGCACCGGGCAGCAGGTCGCCCTCGTAGCTGGCATCGATGAACATCTTCCCGGCGAATTCACGACCGTCCTCCAACTTCAACCGGTCGATCTTTCCACCGGCCATCACCACGCCATCGTCGAGGTCCAAGCGTCCCGTGATCACCGGCACGCCTTCCCCGGCGATCATCGCGTTGAAGATCGCCTCCGCCACCTTCGGCTCGAAGACCGAGGCGACCTGCGTGGTATCGTTGAACGCCAGCCCGCCTTGGCCCGCATTGCCGAAGCTCGCGCGGCTTTGCCAGTTCCATGCGCCGGCATTCTGATAGTGCTGATAGACTCGGTGATAAAACTCGCGGCTCAAGCCGCCGAGGATCGAACTCTCGCCAAGGTCCGTCCAGCCGAGTCCGCTGGTGGTGAGCCCGCCGAGGTGGGCGGTCGGCGAAACCAGCACCACCGAGCGGCCCGACTTTGCCACCTGCACCGCGGCGATCACCCCGCCCGAAGTGCCGCCATACACGACGACGTCATAGGTGGCGGGCTCGGCAAAGGCGGGAAGCGCCAGCGAGGCGACGAGAAGAAGAAAGCGGTTCAAGGCGTGTCGAGGTTGAGGCGGAGAAAGCGCTTGTCACCGGATGACGTCAGCGCCCGGGTGATCGTTTCAAGAGTCAAGTCGCGGCGATCCAGAATCTCGAAGGAATACTCGAAATTCCCCGGTCCGTCGGGCGACAGCGTCACCCGTCCGAGGGACACGTCGGTGATCTCGCCGGTCGAGTGCAACGACACCCATCCCGCATTCGCCCGCAGCGCCGCGATGAAGGCGGCATCCGAAACCTGCGGATCGAGTCCCAGGACGAGCTCTTGCGAATCCAGGAGCCCATCGCCATCCGTGTCCGGATCGGCAGGTGCGGTGTGCGGTGTCACGTCGGCAAAACTTTCGCCGATGCGCAGCTCATCGACCAGCGTCGAGCGCCCGTTCTGCCCGGCGATGCGAACCCGGTCGAACTGCAGCCCGTCGATATCCAATGAGGCGTGCGGTGACGACGGCAGCTCGTCGAGGCGCGGATTGAAATACACGTCGATCCGGTCGAGCGTGCCGCCGGTGCCGCCGTCCGGCACCAGGTGAATTACGGCGAATGCCGTAGTTCCGATCGTGGTCGCGAAGGACGCGCTGTTCACCGGTGGAGGGGGCGTGCCCGGCGCGCGGCGCGTGAGACGGAGATCCTTCCCTCCCGCATGCTCGATCGCGAAGCGCGCGTTCACCGTCGCCAGCCCCTGATCATAGAAGGAGACCCCGATGAAATCCGTGAAACTCCCCTGCGGCTGGATCATCACGGAGATCCAGGTCTCCGCATTGCGGTCGGCCACCTCGCGGGCGCTAATCGTGGTCGCCGCCCCGCCGTCGGCGGTATTCAGCGCGCTCCCCGAAGCGTGCAGCACGTTTCCAAAGGAGTCCGTGTAGGCCAAGCCCGTGGCGGTCACCACGACGGGATTTCCGCTGTCCGTCCATGCGCCGGACCAACCGCTGCCACCGTTGTTTCCGGTCAGGTCACCGGCGGAGGAGGCAAAGGGTTCGTGCACCAGCAAGTCGGCCGATGCGATGCCGCCGGCCAGCAGCGCCGAGGCTAACAAGATCGCGGATTTCATGGCGTCAGCGGTTTTCAAGGGTGACGCGGAGGAAGCTCTTCCCTTCCGGAAGCACCACCTGGCGGTTGAAGGTTTCGAGCACCGGCCATGTGCTCAGGTTGTCGCTGTGCTGGACCTCGAAGGTGAAATCCACCGGCTCATCGCCCGTCTGCGCGAGCACCACCCCGCCATTGTCCAGCGCCAGGATCCCGGCTGTGTTGTAAAGGTCGAACCAGTCCGGATGCGCTTGGATCGCGGCCACCAGCGACGCATTGGACACATTCGGATCGAGCCCGAGCACGGCCTCCTGTGCATCGCTCAAGCCATCCCCATCGGTGTCCGCCGGCGGCACGGCAGCGTGCGGGGAAACATCCGCGAACGAGTCGCCAACTCGCAGCTCGTCCACCAGCAAGGGGCTGCCGTCCTGGCCGGCGAGCCGCACCCGGTCGAAGTCGAAGTTGCTGCCGTTGATCACCGCATCGGGCGACGAGGGATTGCCGGATAGCAGCGGATCGATGAATACCTCCGCGAGATCGACGCCACCGGTCCCGCCACCTTTCGTCAGCTTCAGCACGATGAAATGGGTCGTGCCAAAGTCTCCCTTCTCCGTGTTCACGCCGCCATTGGCGAAGAGATTGTTGGTAAGGAAGATCCGCGACGTGGTGGTCGTGCTCGGATTGCTGATCGAGAACACCTGCTGCGCGCCACTGTAGAAGGACACGCCCTCGAACTTGCTGTTGGAAGCGGGAAGCTGCCAGAGGAACGAGATCCACACGTCATTCCGCAGCCCGCCATCGAGATCGCGCAGGCTGCGGGTGGTCGCGGCGCCGGTGGTATCGGCGCATCGCCCCGCGGCATCGAGCTCGTTGCCGAGGCCGTCGGTGTAGCCCAAGCCGTCGCTGCCGGTGGCCGCGGTCGCCCCATCGTGAAACCACGCGTCCCACCAACCGCTCCCGCCCGCGAGGGACGTCAAGGGATCGGCGGCATTGTAGTCGAAGGACTCGTGGGCCAGCTCCGCACCTTGTCCGGGCACGGTGAGAACAAGGAAGCCCGCGAGCAGGCCATGCCATGGGTTTTTCATGATCGGTGCGGTGGGAGTTCAGCGGCGGCGGCGCAGCAGTGACAGCAGGCCGAAGGAACCGAGCAGGGCCAGCGACGGCTCCGGCACCGCCACGATCTGCACCATGTTGAAGAAGCCGCGGGTTTCTCCGCTGGCCGCACCATCGGCGGCGAGGAAGAGCGACTCGCCCCCGGCCAGGGTCAGGTCGATCGCCACGAAGTTCTCGCCCTCGACGAAGGCATTGTAAGCGGTCGGGTTCGTAGTCGCGTAACCGGTATTCGCCTGCGTCGTCGCGGTCAGCGCGCTGAAGGTGAAGCTCGTGGAACTCGCGCCGGTCGTCGCGAAGAGGAACTGCGGCACCGACGCGGCATTCGAGTTGGTGTTCCGCGACATCACATAGATCCGGTAGTCACCGGCGGCGAGGCCATCGACGCGCATCCCGATCGCGGTGTTGGCCGCGGCTCCCAGCCAGCCCGCGCGGCCGGCAGCCGAGTTGCTGCTGTTGTTGCCGCTGCCGTAGATCGATCCCGCATGGCTCACCAGCGACAAGTTCCCGGGAGTCGCCCCGCCGGTGCCATAGAGCGCGCTCGTGTTGATGCCGCTCACCGTCGAGTAACTGATGATGCCGCTGCTCGCGGCGGATTCGTTTCCGAACGTCACGCTCACGCCCGACGCCGCGCTGCCATCCGAGTAGCTCAACGAGCTGCTCCCCGCCGCGCTGCTGAAATTGTTCCAAGTGGTTTCCGCGAGCGGGATGGTGCCCGCATCGTGGCCGGGACTGAGCGTGTCATACGCCGCGGTCACATCGCCCGACGCCGCCACATTGGTGCTGGTCGAGCGGAAGTTGAGCATCAGGTTCGCCGCGGCGGCGGGAAAGCTCGCCGCGAGGGCAAGCGACAGCGTGAGGACGGGGAGTGGTTTCATGGGTTTTCCATCTTCCACCGGCGGGTTGCTCCGGCGGACGATCACGCTTGAATGGCGGCTTCCCGCGCAGACTTAGCAGCGGACCGGAAAATTTGTTTCCAAGGGTGCTAAGTTCATGACGGGATCGATCATTCTACCCGTGACAGGAACCGATGCACGAGGACCCACCCACTCCGGAGGAAGCCCACACCGCCAAGGTGCAGGGCCTGTTCCTGCAGTACCAGCCGGCGGTGCGCGGCTTCATCCTGTCGATGATCCCGGACTTTTCCCAGGCTGACGACGTGATGCAGGAGACCTTTCTCACCGTCACGCGCAAGGCCGCGACCTTCGAGATCGGCACCAGCTTCGCGGCGTGGGTGAAGACCATCGCCCGCTTCAAGGCACTGGAGGCGATCCGCGCGCGGCGCTTTGAAAGCCTGTCGGAGGAAGTGCTGCAAGCGCTGGGCGCCGAGCCCCGCGAATTCCGGGCCGATGCGGATGAGCGGCTCTCTCTGCTACGCGGTTGTCTCGATCAACTCGCCCCGCAGGCGCGCCGGTCGATCGACTTCCGCTACCAGAACGATCACCTGCCGCCGCAAATCGCGGACCTGATGGGCTGCACGGTGCAGTCGGTGAACGTCACCCTTTCCCGCGCGCGGGCTTTCCTCCGCGACTGCGTGCAGCGCAAAATGGCCGCCAATCCTTCCTGACGCGATGTTCGACGAAGCACGACTCGAGCGCCTGATCTCCGCCCACTTCGACCGCGAGTTGACCGCGGAGGAGAAGCGCGAGCTGGAAGCAATGCTGCTGTCCTCGTCAAAGGCGCGGCAACTGTTCCTCGATCGCGCCGAGTGGCACGGGCTGCTACGCGAGCAGGCGATGCAGGCAGGCGGAGCGGATCTGTTAGAAGAAGTTTCGCCGCCGGAAAAGAAGGTGGTGCCGTTCGCCCGCCGCGCGTGGATCGCCGCGGGTCTCGCCGCCTGCCTGGCGCTCGGCTGGTGGCTATTGCCCTTCGGCGGAGATACCGGCCCGGAAACGGTCGCGGATGCCGCGACGGAGCGGAACGAGGTCGCGCTGTTAGGGCAAGCGGTCGATGTCGAGTGGGATGGCGCCTCATTTACTCCGGGATCCGCGTTGCCGAAGGGCCTGCTGAAGATCCGCAAGGGAACCCTCCGGCTGGACTTCTACAGCGGCGCCCGCGTCGTGCTGGAAGGACCGGCGTCGCTTGAGTTGCTTTCTCCCGATCTCGCGCGGCTCGACAGCGGCAAGCTGACCGCGAAGGTCCCGCCACCCGCCGAGGGCTTCACGGTGATGAACGCCAATTTGCGCGTGGTCGATCGCGGCACCGAGTTTGGCATGAGCGTGGGCGGTGCGGACGATTGCGAGGTCCACGTCTTCGACGGCGAGGTGGAACTCCAGGGCGACGTGCCGGAAGCCACCGCCCGCGAGCTTTTTGAAGGCCACGCCTTGGCGATCCGCGCGGGGAAATCGACGGCCATGCCGGCGGACCGCAGTTCCTTCGCCGACCCATCCCGCATGCTGCAGGCCGCCGCGCGCGAAACCGAGGCGCAATGGAAACGTTGGCGCACGGAATCGCTCGCCTTCCGGAATGCTGCCGGCCTGCAGGTCTATTTCGATTTCGAGGACCTCGAAGCCGGCGGCATGATCCTCCCGAACCGCGCCACCGGCGGGACGGAAAGCTCGCACGGCTCGGTCATCGGCTGCGAACAATTGTCGGGCCGCTGGGAGCGGAAGTCGTCGCTCGGCTTTGCCAAGACCAGCGACCGCGTCCGCTTCCGGATGAAAGGCACCACGCCCTCGCTCACGGTGATGGCGTGGGTCCGCGTCGATAGCCTGCCGCTCGACCACAATGCCCTGCTTTCCATGGCACCCGACAAGGTGGGCGAGATCCACTGGAAGCTCGACCGCGCCGGCCGCCTGCTGCTCGGCCTGCGCGCAAGCCCCGAGCTGGCCTACACCTCATGGGAGCGCCTCGAAAGCCCGCCGGTGATCACGCCGCTGGACTTCGGACGCTGGATGCACCTCGCCACCGTGATCGACGGCGAGGCCGGCGTGATGAAGCATTTCGTGAACGGCAGCGAAGTGGCCACCGCGGGGATGAAGCGCCGCGTCCCGGTGCAACTCGGCTTCGCCAACCTCGGCAACTTCGATGCCTCCAGCCCCGCCTCGCCCGTCAGCGGCGTGGTGCGCAATTTCAACGGCCGCATCGATGAATTCGCCTTGTTGACCCGTGCGCTGACCGCGGAGGAAATCGCAGCGATGCCCGGAAGTGGTTCCGCCGATTGATTCGGCAAGTAGCTTCCGGTTCCGCCGATGTCGAAGGGTAGCACGGGACTTTCGTCAGGACCGGCACCTCGCCAACTCCAGCTTGAGCTTCTTGATCTGTCGCGCCCGGTCCTTGTTCGAACCCAGCCTCTCCATCCTGGCGATTTCCTTTTCCAAGTCATGCTGCCACCGAACTCTCCGTAGCCGCTGGCAATCCGCGGCCATGTGCCAGCGCCGGCGGCATTCGTCGCGCAACTGACGCCACGCCCGCACCGCGCCGCGCCGGGGCACTCCGACCTTGTGACCGAGGCGGAAGCAGTCCGCTCCGCAGTCCGGACAAGCAGGCGTGCGGTCGGAGAACTTGGGATATCTCACCGAGGACCGGCAGTCGAAACAGACCCAATTGATATTGTTGGCGGACATGACTACTTCTCCTTGTTCGCCTCGTCCTCGACCGGGCGCGTCGTCGCCTCCCTCGTCATGAAGTGCACGCCGTTTTTATAGACCACGGTGCGACCGCTCGTCTCCTTCGCGGAGAAAGTTGCCGCGGTGATCTCTTCGAAGCCGTCGCCATACCTGGCCACCGAGGCGGTGACCTTGCTCACCGGATCCACGATCATCGTCGCCTCGGTGAGCGTTTCGCCAAAAAGCCCCCACTGCCGGATCGCGTGCGCATTCTCGTCATAACCCACGATCGTGTGCATCGTCTGCTTGTAGAACTTGGACTCGATGGCCAGGACGACGTAGTTGCCGCCGATCACCTTGGAGGTCACGAGGCAGTCCTCCTTGAAGACCTTTCCATCCCGATACTTCATCGAAAGGCTGCTCATGGCCTTCTTCCACAAGGGCAGGTCCGCCAATTCGGCACGCAATGCCTGATGATCTCCCGGCGCGGCAACGAGTTCCTTGAACCGCTTCGCCGTCATCTCCTCGCCGCCAAAGGCGTTCCCGATCGCGAGCAAGGCCAGACAGAGGCGGATCGTCTTCATGACGCGACCATGGCTTCCTCACTCCGCGGCGGCAAGATCGCAGCAGTCGGATCGCTCATCGTCCGATGACACACCACCCGGCACTCCATGCCGGTCCGATCTCGCCAAGCGCCCCGTACTTTGTCAGACTGGATATTGCCATGAGCGCGATCCCCCAGGGCTATCACTCTGTCACTCCCTCCCTAACCGTCCACGATGGCGCGGCGGCGCTGGATTTCTACGTCCGTGCCTTCGGTGCGG
>CBKZPU010000143.1:0-12980 GCA_966696705.1 uncultured Verrucomicrobiaceae bacterium
TTCGTTCTTCCGCGAATTCTTGAGGGACCGGTAACCCGAAAGTTTGCGGCGGCTCTCGTCCCACAGCCGGAATCCTTGTCCCGGCATGTCTTGGCTTTTCATGGCAGGGTGAATTTCGGGGCGCAATGCAGCGGGCGCATCTCGAAACCACAGGGATGGAGCGTCCGTTGCGGATACGCGGTGTACCGGAGAGCGAGTCGAAGAAAGCAGAGGCCGTGGGCTTCCCGGTTCAATCCCCGGGCATCAATCCTGCCTGCCGGTATTCCGGACAGCGGTTTTGACGAAAGGAACCAAGGGTGGGGCAACACTCAGGTGCCGTGCTCCCATTTTTATCAACGTGGCGGTCATGGCGGGATTACCTGCAAGTTCACCACAAACCGATACGGGCGAATTACCCGCTTCGGAAAAGATGATCCGTAATAGCCGAAGAACTGCCGGATGATCCTCCATGAAGTAATCGCCCACCAGGGGATTCTCCCTCCCAGCGGCCATTGTATACTGTGTCAGGTCGTTGGTGCCGATGCTGAGGAAATCCGCGTGCCGGAGGATCTCCGGAACAGTGAGCGCGGAAGCAGGGGTTTCGATCATGGCCCCGAGTGGAGGAAGCTTGGTCATGCCCAGATCGGAGGCGACCGCTTCGGCGTGCTGCCGCACCAGCGAGATGTCGTCTGCGGTAGTGACCATCGGAACCATGATCCGCAGCGGGAACTCCTGCGAGAACTCCAGAATGGCCCTCAGTTGGGTATCCAGGAGATCGGGATACCGCAGGAGGAGCCTCACCCCGCGACAACCCAGGAATGGATCGTCCTCCACCGGGAAATTCAGGAAGGGCACGGGTTTGTCCGCTCCGAGATCGAGCAGTCGGATGGTGAGGGACTTGCCGGCCAATGGCTTGAACATGGAGCGAAGCTCGACCAAAAGCTCCGCTGCCGACGGCGGCGTGGTTTTACCCAGGTAGAGCTGCTCAGTCCGGACCAATCCCACTCCGTCCGCCCCCTCTTTGACCGCGACCGCGACATCTTCCCGCGATCCCACGTTGGCCATCACCGAAACCTCCACGCCGTCCATTGTCACAGCAGTCCGGCGGGCCGCACGCCTGTCAGCATCTCCTGTCTGGCGGGCCGCAATTACACGGGCCTGGAAATCCGCGACGCTTCGTGCATCCGGCCGCACGATGACTTCTCCTTTAAACCCATCGACTATGACATCCTCCCCTTCATGGATGGTATCCAGCGCGTGAGAAATCTGGGCAACCGTCGGGATTCCCAAGGCCCGGGCGAGGAGGGCCGCATGTGAGCCGACGCCGCCGAATTCGAGAACGATGCCCTCCACCTGCAACCGGGGCAACGCCACGGTCTCAGAGGGAAGTAAACGGTGGGCCACCAGTATCCGGCCGGGAGGCATTCTCTCAAGAACTGTCGTTTTCACCCCGGCAATCTCACGCTGCAGGCGGCCTTCGAGGTCCTCAAGGTCGTCTGCACGCTCCCGCATCCAGTCCTCGGGTCTTGCCCGGAATTTCGCCTGCCAACCCTGGAATACCTTGGCCAAGGCGTGCGCCGCCCCGATGAGGTTCTGCTCGATTTGCCTGAATATCTCGATCTTCAAGGCTGCATCTTGGAGCATTGTCTCGTGGGCTCCGAAGATGGCCGCAAGTTTCGGCCCCGTCTGAGCCTCGATCCTCAATGCGGACAGCTTTAGATCAGCGAGGACCGCCTCCACGGCGCGTTCGATGTTCGCTTTCTCTCCGGTCACTTCATTCTGTCCGATGGGTCGCGGCGGGGAGAGTGCATCAAGGAGAGTGCGATGTAGGAATGCCGGCCCCCTCGCGAGCCCTGGCGAGGTGATGCGTCCTTCCAAGACGAGCTGGGGCGACCCACTCATTGTTGCAATCTACACCGGATTGGAGAGGATTGCCGGAGATTCCGGGTTCAAATATCGCCGCAAACCGGGGCGTGGGCGGCGTCAACCCTCCCGATTGCCGGTTCGGCGCTTCCGCCCTAACGGGATTTGAAACCCGCCGCGCTTCCCGCTAAGGAGACGCCTCGTGTTCCCACTGCTTGATCCTCCGGATTGCCAATTCGCCACGGACGCGGCGATTGTCGTGGCCTTGGCGATCGTCCTGATCATCGGGCGATTCCTGGAGGACCCGCAGTAGCGCCGGAGCGGCTTGGCGCGTGCTGACGCCTGACGCGCGATTCTGGAGTTCGCGCGAATTTTTCGTTCGCGCGTGGCGTGGGTAGCCGCGGCGCTTCGCTTGAGGCTCCCAAGGAAGAAAGTTCCAAGCGCCAAGAAAAAGACATCGGGAACCCACAGCCCGCCGGAACCGCGCAGCCTCAGGCCGTCGGAAACACCCGATCGCTCCGCCTTCCCTTCAACTCCGCCCAGCAGTCGGAGGCCACGACCGCGCACAGCCCGCTGCCGCTCAAAGTCAGAAGCCCTGCTGCGGGGGAGAACCGGCTGGATGATCTCCCGTCGGAGGTCCGTCGGCCGGGCAGCGCTCGGCGCACCATTTCTCCACCGCGGCTTGGATCATGTCCCGCACCTCCCGCATCGCCGCCAGTCGCTCGTCGTCGGTGCCGCGGGCGGCGGAAGGGTCGGGAAAGGACCATTGGTGGCGCTGCACCAGCCCCGGAAAGACGGGACAGCGCTCGGCGGCGGTGGTGTCGCACACGGCGATCACGTGGTTGAAGAGCCGTCCGGCCTTGAAGAGATCGAAAACGGCCTTGGTGCTCTTTCCGGAGATATCGATGCCGATCTCCCGCATCGCCTGGACGGCGTAGGGATTGAGCTCGCCGGGTTCGAGTCCCGCGCTCTCGGCGACAAAGTGCTCCGGGCACATCGCGTTCAACAGGCCCTCCGCCATCTGGCTTCGGGCGCTGTTGTGAACGCAGATGAAAAGGACCTTCTCTTTCATGGCGTGATGGCTTGGGCCACCGCATCTTTCCGCCCCTCGGCGTAGGCTTCGAAGACGCGACGGATTTCATCGCGGACGCGGCGGAAGACGGCCATCTGTTCCTCCTCGCTGCCGGTGGCGTGCGCGGGATCGTCGAAGCCCCAGTGATGGCGGTTCACCTGGCCGGGGAAGATCGGGCACACTTGGTCCGCATTGCCGCAAACGGTGATGACGGTTTCCACTTCGGAGGAAAGGAACTCGTCGAGGTGCTTCGAATGATGGTGCGAGATATCGATGCCGATCTCCGCGAGCGCGCGGATGGCGAGCGGATGGACGTAGCCGGCGGGCTTCGAGCCGGCGCTGCGGACATCGAGCAGGTCGCCGGCGGCGGCACGGAGGATGCCTTCGGCCATGTGGGAGCGGCAGGAGTTGCCGGTGCAGAGGATGAGGACGGTTGGTTTCGGATTCATTTGGATGAGCAGTTGCCGCCGCAGCAGCCGGGGTCGCGGACGCCGATGCACAGCGGCACGGCGAGCAGCGCGCCGAGGATGGTGGCCACGGGATAGAGCCACAGGTGTTCGAGGTGCCCACTTACGAGCGCGGGGGCGAGCGAGCGGGCGGGATTCATGGAGGCACCGCAGACCGGCCCGGCGAACATCGCCTCCAGGCCGACGGTCGCACCGATGGCGATGCCCGCGGTGATGCCTTTCTCCTTCGCGCCGGTCGAGACGCTGAGGATGACCAGCATCAGCGCTGCCGTGAGGACGATCTCGAGCGTGAAGCTCTGCGCCACGCTGCCCGCGGGCAAGGTGGCTCCCAGCGTGCCGGGCGCGGGGAACAACAGCTTCAGCAAGCCACTCGCGGCGAAGGCGCCGGCGAGTTGCGCGCCGAGATACACCGGGACCTCGCGCCACGGAAACCTCCTCGCCACCGCAAAGCCCAGCGTCACCGCGGGATTCAAGTGCGCCCCGCTGACATCGCCGAAGGCATGGATCATCGCCAGCACCACCAGGCCGAAGGTGAGCGCGATGCCGGCATGACCGATCGCGCCGCCGGAGACTCCGTCGATGACGATGGCGCCGGTCCCCGCGAAAACGAGGAAGAAGGTGCCCAGGAACTCGGCGAAGGTTTTCTTCATGACTCTAACAGCAACCGCCCGGTCCGCAGCACGGGTTGGTGGTCCCGAGCGCCGGCAAGCGCGAGATCGACGGCAGGCCGCAGAGTTCGGGGGCGAGGCACTCGGTGTGCTTGTGCGCCAGCGCCAGCACCACGGCATCATTCGACACCTCGTGGCCGGAAATGGTATACTGTGAGATCACGCGGTCCTCGTATTCGATTTCCACCGGCACCGACTCGTCGGGCAAGTAGGCCTGCGCCTTGCCGAGGATCGCGGCCATCTTCTGCGTTTCGATGCGATGGTCGTAGTCCTCCCCCACCCAGATCTGGAGTTGGCAGGCGACCGTTTCGCGCAAGGTGCCGCCGCAATCGAGGAAGGTCTTTTGCACCCGGCCGACTTCGGTGACGTGAAAGGACAGCGGCACCGCGGAGCCGTCCGGCAGTCGGATGCGGAAATGGCGGCCGCCATGGTCGGCGAGGAGGGTCTTGAGTTCGTGGAGTGTCATGACTGAGGTGCGGACGAGCGCCGCGGCTTGGAAAGTTGCCGGGGACCGGCGCAGCAAGAGGACTCGCGTGCCGCCAGTCGTTTCGCGGTTTTGCGATCGTCCGCGGCCCACGCCGGATCGGGCCGCGCGGTGTGCGTCTCCAGCGCCCGCAGCAGCTTGAGGAATTGCGACTGCACCCGGAAGTAGGTCCACTTCTCGCACTTCTCGGATTCCAGCAAGCCCGCCCGGCGGATCACCTGGACGTGGCTGGAGACCGAGGACTGCGGCATGCCGAGAATGTCCGCCAATTCGCACACGCAGAGCGCCTCGCGGCCCACGAGACGGACGATGCGCCAGCGGACCGGATCTCCCAAGGCACGGCAAATTTCAACGGGATTCATCGTGACGTCTTTACTCGTAACGAGATTTTTCGTTATGGCAAGCATTCATTCCGGCCGCTTGCCCCACGCCTTCGGAGGCGTGCTAAGGCCCGGCTACGACCTTGGAAAGCCGTTCGGCACGCTCACCAATCAATCCCGGACCCACTCCGGCATGCCACACCCCGGCGGCAGACATGGGGAACGTCCATCCGGTTCCGGTTGCGTCGCGAATAGTCCTTCGACAACGATACGAGCGCCCGCGATCTAACAGCGCTATCCGCAGCGCCATTCACCGGATTGCGGGAAACTCTGTTAGATAACCGGCCGATGCTAATGGAGTTCGTTGATAGCGTCCGCCAAGACGACAGCAAGCTTCTTCTGATACTCGGGATCCAGGATGAGCTTGCGATCCTCGGGATTCGAGAGGTAGCCCAGCTCGAGGATCAGCGCCTTCGGGCTGTCGAGGTAGGCCTTGCCCAAGCGATGCGTCGTCACCGTTTGCTTGGGCTCCATGGCAGACAATGCCTTGGCCAAACGATCGGGCAGCTCGCGGTCTTCGTAGAGGAGCTTTCCGTCCTCCGTCTTGGGATTGCGGAAAATCCTGATCCCACGCTGGCCGGGATCCTTGCTGGAGGACAGGTGAAGACCGAGGAAAACTATCGGTTTCACATCACCGATCATCATCTGCCGCCCTTTCGACGGAACGAGCCGGTCGTCCTGGCGGGTGAGGTAAGTGACATAGCCTTTGCGCTTCAGTTCAGCATCCAGCACCTTGGCGAAGGACAGCATGATCTCCGATTCCTTGGCCTGTTCCACGGTGACCCCTGCATCAGGACCGCCATGACCGGGATCCAACATCACCGTCCCGGCACGCGAAAGCGGAGAATAGACAGCGAGCAAGGCGGTCACTGCCGCGAACAGAACACTTGTCGGAGTGGTTTTCATCGGGGATGGGATTCTTGATCTGATATCAGGTCCACGCTCTCCAATGCGATTCGCTTGTCAAGCTGCCGGCACGACCTCGAGGGAGCCCCGGCGCAAGCGGGCTTGCCGGAATTGCCACCCGCCGGCCAGCCCCGACCAGATCACGAGGTAAACCCCGCTCAGCGCGCGATAGCTCGTTTGCGACCGCCACTTGCCCACGTCGCCGAGACCTCCGGCTGCGCAAAAGGCCCCATCGACTTGCGCCGGAATCCATTAAAGCCGGTTTCCCTGCTGCGGGAGAAGAATCCCTCATAAGCGCGGCGGGCCCACGCGCTCACCTTGCCCTGGTTCGACTCCACGCCGAAGCCGAGATAGTCCGGCTTCTACGCCCTCGTCCACCACCAGCTCGCGCCCATGCGTGGCGATGGACCATTTGGCCGACAAACCTTCCACGCCACGGCTTTATGATTCGATGCACCGCGCGCCGCTCGAACGCCGGAAGTCCTTCTGGTTTGGCTCGCTGGTCCTGATCTTCCTTGCTTGGGCAGCGTGGCAGTCGTTCGCCAGGCCCTACTGGTTGCATGGCTGGGACACCGGGAAGAACGCCTTCGGATTCACGCGGATGAATGGCTCCACCTATCTCCTCCAAGGGTGGCCCGGAACTTCGAAAGGCTGGGTGAATGAAGCCCTCGGGAACCTTTATCCCTCCCAATTCGTGCAGCATTGGAAGAGCTTCGGGATTCGCGTGTGGCGGCTGCCGGATGCGGCCACAGCCACACTTTTCGTGATCGCTTGGATCGGCTGGCTGGCTTGGCTGGAGAAGAAGGGTGAAGCCGGAAGCGAATCGCGAGCGAGAGGCAAGGCCACAGCCGCAACGGCACAAATAACGCGGCTTCAAAACTCCCCGTCGCAACGCGACGACTCATAAAAGCCCGGCACGCAGTGCCGGGGTAGCGAGGCTGCGCGAATCGCGTCCCAACGGGACGCCTCATGCGGGGAAGCGAGCGGATCTCGGAAAGCATCCGTCGCCTCGACGCAAAGCCCTTCGGAGGATAATTGCAGAGTTCGTCCGGCATCATGCCTCCCGAAGCATGAGGCATCCTCTCAGGACGCCATGCTCCCCCGCCTGCTTACCCGGCACTGCGTGCCGGGCTTTTATGAGTCGTCCGCTTCGGGACGAAAGGCACACACGCGAGGGCATCTCCCACCCGGCCGCCCCTCACTCCTGCCCCTTCGGCTCTACCAGCCAGCCCTCGGCGACGACGCTGTCGATCAGCACCTGGTTGTCCCGGCTGGCGTCGGGCGGGAACTTGAGCTTGAGCACCCACTTCGTTTTCTCACCGGGATCGGCGGGACGCAGGCGTTGGTCGAGGTCGCCGGTGCGCGGGACGTAGCCGTAGAGGAACTCCATGCCATCCCGCGAATCGAGGCGGTAGGATGACCACTCGCGGTCGTCGCTGAAGCCGAAATTGAAGTACTCCACGCCGGAAAGCTGGACGCGGAAGAGCACCGGCTCGACGGGCTTCTTCGCCCGGAATTCCTTCCACGACATCTCCGACCAACCGGCCCAACTGTCCCAGTCCACCTTCAGGCGGCCGTCGCGTTTGATCAGGTGAATCTCGCGCAGCTTGTAGGCGCCGTTGCGCAATTGGACGACCGAGACCGCGCCTTCCCCGACGCCGGTGGTGACCGGGTCGCCAACGATGCCTTGGAAACCAGGGGGCGCATAAGTTTCACCGGCTAGCCATGCGTCCCACTTGGGCGCGGTCGCGGCGGGATCGAGCACCAAGGCGAGCGCCTCCTCGCGGGTCGGAGCCTCAAGGAAGGCTTGCGCCGCGGCCTCGATCTCGAGCAGCAGCGGCTTCGGCGGTTCGACGGTGACGCCGCCGCTGTTTTCGGCGGTGGTGGCTGCGGTGGGTGGCGGAGGCTCGGACCCGGGCAGATCCGCCACGGGGGCCGGTGCTTTTTTCTCCGGCATCATCCACCACCCGACGATCCCGACCAGGACGACGGCGGCCACGGCGAGCATGGCGATGAAATTCCGATCGCTCCGGAGGGCGGCCACGGCTTCGTCTGAGTCCATCTCGTCGTCGTATTCCTCGACCTCGACCGGTTCGGCCACGGCGGCCGGCGGGGAAACCAGCGGCGGCAAGTCATCGTCCGGCCCCGGCAGGCGGAGCATGATGCGGCAGGCCGGGCAGACGACGCCCGTGCCATCGTGATCCTGCGGCACCCGGAAGACGCAGCGGCATCCCGGGCACACGAAGCTATTCCAGCGTCTGGCGGTAGTCACCGTATCGGACACGTGGGGAAGCTGCGGGTTGCGCGGCGGGCGCGCAAGCACCGGAAAACCCATTTATTCACCCCCGGAGAGCGCAAGGATCGCAAAGGAAAGGCAGAAGACATGGCTCTTTGAGCTCCTTGTGCTTTGCGGTGAAATTCCTGCTGCGAATGGACGCCAATCGACGCGAGAATTCACATCACTCCGGATCGATCTTCAGCCGCTCGGGCCACGGGAGCTTCATGCGGACCTCGCCGTCGCCGAGGTCGAAGCTGTCGAGCACGTTGGTGCGGTTGCGTGGGGCGGGCTGCGCCGTGCCGTCGAGGATGACCTGCTCGGTGTAGTAGGGGTCTTCACCGAGCAGCACCGGCTCCTTGGAGCGGACCGGGGTGGTATCGATCACGGCGGTGACGATGATGCTGCCGGTGACCGCGGCGGCATCGGCCGGGGCCGCGCCGGAGTGGAGCGGGCAGAAGGGCAGGTTCTCGCTGCCCTTGCGGAAGTATTCCTGAATCTTCGCCGGGCCGGTGAGCGAGGCCCCGGTCGCGGCGTCGGTGAAGGTGTCGTAGCAATACGGCGTCGCCCGCTGGCCGGAGACGCGACAGATCTCCGCCTGCACCACCGAGTCCGGCTGGGAGATGATCTTGCCGCCGTAATTTGCAGCGGCGGTGTTCATGGCATCCTCCCACACCGGCATGGCGAGGTCCTTCGAGAAGGCGCCATCGTAGATCGACTTGTTGGGCTGCAGGAAGCCGACCCACACGCCGCAGGAGACGCGGCCATTGTAGCCGAGGAACCAAGTGTCGGAGAAATCGTGGGTGGTACCGGACTTGCCCGCGCCCGTGAAAGGCTTCTCGACCATGCGCTCGGCGAGGCCGGCGACATTCCCCCGCTCCATGCCTCCGCGCATCATGCTGTGAACCATGAAGGCGGTGGCCTCGTCGGTGGCCTCGAGGCGCACCGGCGCGAGGATCTCCCGCTGAAAGACGATCTTGCCGGAGGAGTTGTCGATGCGATCGACGATGGTGAAGACCGTCGGCGCGGTCGCGCCGCCGCGGGCGAAGGCGGAAATGCCGCGCACCGCTTCTTTCAGCGACGCCGCTTCCCAGCCGACGGCCAAGCGCGGAAGCAGTTCGGCGTCCTTCATCGGCAGGCCAAAGCGCTCGGCGGTCTTGCGGACATTTTCCAATCCGGCCATGCCGGCGAAGCGGACAGCGGCGGCGATCTTCGAGGCCTCCAGCGCGCGGCGCGCGGTGATCCGGCCCTCGTAGGTCGGCTTGGCGACCTCCATCCCCCACTCGCCGAGAATGCCCTCGCGGCCGCCGACCATCACCGAGCGGTTGTCCATCGGCTCGTCCTCAACGATCGAGGCCGGACCGAGGCCCTGCATCAGCCCCGCGGCGTAGAGGAAGGGCAGGAACGCGGTGCCAAGCGGACGGCGGCCCATCTCGATCACGTCGTAGGGCGCTTCTTCATAACTGCGGCCGCCGACATGGGCCAGCACCTCGCCGGTCTGGTGATCGACCATCAAGCCCGCGCCTTGCAGGTATTCGGGCGGCACGCCGGAGGATTTCTTGTACTGCGACTTCTTCTGGTTCGCATAGCCGGGGCGCTGCTCGGCTTTTTCGAGGCTCTTCTGCAGGCTTTGCTCCAACGCGCGCTGCACCTCGCCATCGATGGACGTGTGAATGCGGAAGCCACCGGCGGCCAGCGCGTCCTCGCCGAGCACCCGGCGGATTTCATCCGCGACGCGCTCATAGAGGTGGGTGGTGCCGCGTTGCAGCGGCTTGGGATTCAGCTTCAGCGGCGTCACCCGCAGCTTGGCGGCCTCGCTGCTGCGCAGGGCGCCGAGATCGACCATGCGGCCGAGCACCAGATTGCGCGAGGCCTGGTTCGCCGCCGGGTCGTTGAGCGGGGAAAGATTGGTCGGGTTCTTGATGCAGCCGACGATCGCCGCGCTCTCCAGCGCGTTGAGGTCCTTCGGCTCCTTGCCGAAGTAGCCGAGCGCCGCCGAGCGGATCCCGTAGTAGCCGCTGCCGAAGTAGATGCGGTTCAGGTAAAACTCGAGGATCTCCTTCTTCTTGTAGCGCTTCTCGATCCGCTGGGCGAGGAAGGCCTCCACCAGCTTGCGCTCGTAGCCATCTTCGCCGCGGGCCTTGCGCTCGGCTTCCAGATCATAGGCATTGCGCGCGAGCTGCTGGGTGATGGTGCTCGCGCCCTGCGTCGTCTCGCCGGCCTTGTAGTTCAGCCACACGGCACGGACGATGCCGATGTAGTCCACGCCATCGTGCGTTTCAAACCGCTGGTCCTCCCCGGCGCGCAAGGCATCGACGAACACCTGCGGCACCTGCGCGATCGGGATCACGCTGCGGTTCTGGACGAACACGCGACCGATTTCCTTGCCATTGCGGTCCAGGATCAGGCTCGGGATTTCCAAGTCATTGATGCGGGCGAGGTCGTAGGTCTCGGCGCGCTCGCGATACGGCCGGGTGAGGCGCTCCACCGCCACGAGGCCGATGCCGCCGACCAGCAGGCAGAAGAGGAGAAAGGAAAACCAGAAGCGTTTGCGCTTGTAGAAGCGCCGCTTCCTCGGCTTGTTCCGCGTGTTTTTATCGCTGGTGGCCATGCAGGAATCCGATCGTGAAAGGGGTCTGACGTCCCCCGGTGCCCCAACCGCATACCCGCCGGAAGGCGATCGCGCAACACCCGGCTTGACGGACAGACTACGGGAGAAAATACGCGGCTCCGGCGCGATTTCCTTCCCGGATTTCATGGGAGCCGCGCTTTATGACCCGCAGGACGGCTACTACGCCCGGCCGGCCGGCCAAGTGGGCAAGGCGGGCGACTTCATCACCAGCGTGAGTGTCGGCCCGCTCTTCGGCCGCCTGCTGGCCCGGCACATCGCGGCATGGCACCGGCAGTGCGGTTCGCCCGAGCGCTGGCGGATCATCGAAACGGGGGCCAACGACAGCTCGCTGGCCGGCGACATCATCACCGGGCTGGAGCGGCTTTCCGCCGATGCCGGGATGGAATACGTGATCATCGAGCCCCTGCCCCGGCTCGCCCAGGACCAGCGCAAGCGCCTGCCGGGCGTGGCGGTCCTCGAAAAGGCCGATGCGCTGGCGGGCGATCCCCTGCCCACCTTCGTGCTCGGCAATGAAGTCATCGACGCGCTGCCATTCCACGTCATCGAGTCGGATGGCACCGGCTGGCTCGAACTCGGCGTGGCGGTGAATGACAGCGGCTTCTTTGCCTGGCAACCGCTCGGGCCCGCGGCGGCCGAGGTCGTGGGACCCTTGCCCGTGATGCCCGCCGGCTACCGCACCGAAGTCCGCAGCGGCGTGCGGGAATTCTTGAAACCGCTGGCCGCCGCGATGACGGGCGGGCGGATGCTGTGGATCGACTACGGCTTCCCGCGCGATGACTACTACCACGAGTCCCGTACCACCGGCACGCTGCGGACCTTTTCACGCCACCGCGCCGGAGAGGACCCGCTCGATGCCCCCGGCGAGATCGACATCACCGCGCATGTCGATTTCACCGGACTGGCGGAGGACATCGATGCGGTAGGCGGCAAGGTCGTGCGCTTCGAGCCCCAAGGCCGCTTCATCACGCATGTCGCGCGACCATGGCTCGTGGAAATGGAAGGCCGCACCGACGAGGCCGCGAAAAAAGAGCTGCGGGCTTTCCAGACGCTGACCCACCCCGGGCATCTGGGCTCGCGGTTTCATGTGATGGAAGCGGCGTTCTAACAGACCGTCCGGCCTACCCCGCCAACCGTAGGCGCGTTCGCCCGCCCTTCCGTAGCCTTGGCGAAGGAGGGTGAGAACGCGGGAGGCAAAGAGGAGGTCCGCTTCTCTTGTGACTCACGCGGCGTCACCACCGCACCTACGGACACAACGGCGGCCTCGCTCGCCGAACGTCACCCAACACCCTTCACACCCCCACCGCCTCTTCCGCATACCTCTCCGCGATCGACCGCGCGACTTCCCCCATCTGCTCCCGCAACTCCGGCGGATGCACCGCCTCGACCCGCCGGCCGAAACCTAACAGCCACTCGGCCATCCACGGGATCGAGAAGCTCAGCAGCTCCAGTTTCACGCGACCGTCCGGCTGCGCTTCACTGGACACTGGCGTGCACGGCATCTCCGTGCGGAAGCGGTCCAGCACCTCGCGCTCCACCAGCACCGTCGCCGGCGTCAGCTCGTGGCACTCGATGTTCTCCCTGAGGAAATCCTTCACCGAGAAACCCGCGTGGCCCTCGAAGCACTCGCCGAGCACTTCCCACCGCGCCATCCGGTCGAGCCGGAAGTCGCGGAAGTCCCGCCGCATGCGGCACCACGCGATGAGGTGCCATTGGCGCGAATAGAAGATGAGGCCGACCGGTTCCACCACGCGATCGGTGAGCGCGCCGCGGTTGGCGGTGTTGTAGCGGATCGCGAGACACAGGCGGCGCACGATCGCATCCTGGATCGGCATCAGCGACTCGCGCTTCACGCCATCGTCCGGCCGGCGGAACCACACGCCCACCGCATCCTTCAACCGGTGCAGGTAGTCCCGTTTCTCCTGCGGCAAGACCGAGCGCACCTTCAGCAAGGCCGCGCGCAGCGATTGCTTCAATGAATCATCCGCGATCTGCTCGGTCACCTCGCCGCTCATGAACAGCGCCGCCGCCTCATCCTCCGTGAACATCACCGGCGGCATGTGATAACCGCGCACCAGGCTGTAGCCCACGCCCGGCTCGGCGATGATCGGCACACCCGCTTCCCCCAACGCCGCGAGGTCGCGATACACCGTCCGCACGCTGATCTCGAAGTGCGCCGCGATCTCCTCGCCCGTGATCACCCGCTGGCCTTGCAGCAGCAGGATCATTCCGGTGAGGCGGTCAATGCGGTTCATGG
>CBKZPU010000144.1:0-12890 GCA_966696705.1 uncultured Verrucomicrobiaceae bacterium
AGCTTGAGATCACCGGCGAATGCGAGGCGCGGCTGACCTTGCACGAGGGCCGCTATCACCAGATCAAGCGGATGTTCCACCGGATCGGCAACCGGGTGACAGGACTGCATCGCGAGCAAATCGGGACGTTGACTTTGCCGACGGATCTCGGACCGGGAGAGTGGCGGCTGTTGAGCCAGGAGGAGACGGCGGGCTGTGGAAACATGGCAATTCTTCCATCCGTTTGACGGCGGACGCTTCTTTTGCCCCGGAGGGGCTTCTGGAGATTAGCCGGTGGCGTGAGCCACCGGTGTGAGGCCGAAATCAGAATGGCGTCCCGGAGGGTCGCCCGACGAAGTCACCCGCAGAGCGGGCCATCTTGAAAACCCGGGTGGGGTATCCGCGCAGCACCTTCTCCTTCCACCGCCCCTCCGGGGCGGGTCTTCCTCCGCGCTGTCTCTCCGGCGGCTCAGGCCACCGGCTTATCTCCGCGGCCCCTCCGGGGCAGTTTCAGCCGGACGTTCGACTTGAGAAGCGGCGTTAGCAACATGACTTGATGCCTTGCCTCGCGCCATGGTTCACGCTTGGTTGGGAGGCGTGGTTCACGTTGTCCAACACCCCCTCGTCCAAGCGGAATTGACCGGACTCCGTTGCCGGAGCTGTCCCGGTCCGGAGTTCCGCCAGCGTCTGCGGCGGATCGCCTCGCTAATGGTGCCGGCAGTCACCGCGGACTTCGATACCAAGGTGGTGTCCTGCGAAACGCCGCTCGAAATGACCAGCGGAGTGGAAATGACCCGGCGGGTCATCTTGACCCCGATCCTGCGCGCCGGCCTGGGCTTCCTCGATGGCTTCTTCGATCTCCTGCCCAACGCCGCAATCGCCCACATCGGCTTGGCGCGAAACGAGGAGACCCTGCAACCGGAGCCCTACTATCTGAAGACGCCACCGACGCTGACGGACAGCGAGGTGATCGTGATCGATCCCATGCTCGCCACCGGCGGGTCCGCCGTGGAGGCGGTAAAGCGGTTGGTCGAGCTGGGAGCGACGCACATCCGCTACGCCTGCCTGGTGGCCGCTCCCGAGGGCATCGCCACCTTCGAGGGCGCATGGCCGGAGGTGCCGGTTTTCACCGCGGCGATCGACCGCGGGCTCAATGACCGCGGCTATATTTTGCCCGGTTTGGGCGATGCCGGTGACCGATTGTTTGGAACTGCGTAATAATTCCTCCAAAACCCGGATTTTCCCATTGCCATCCGGGCGGCGGGCTCCTAGTTTCCGCGCCCCGCGACCAAGCAACCCGCGAATTTTCCCATGTCGAAGCACAACAGTCTCAAGGCCAAGGGCGGCGCCGAAGGCAAGCGTTCCGTGATGAAGCGTTTTGAACGCGTCAAGTTGATGAAGGAGCGCGGTGTCTGGAAAGATGGCCGCAGCCCGATCGGCTTGCCCAAGACCAAGGGCGAAGCCTGAAGCACGGACTTCTCCGGTTTTTCGAAGACGCGCAGTGCCCGCAAGGTGCTGCGCTTTTCGCGTTTCTAGACCTCGCCCCTCACCTACGTTTCCCACCATGCCTGAAGGCACCCGACTGAACAAATTCCTCGCCTCCTGTGGCGTCGGCTCGCGCCGCGCTTGCGACGCCATGGTCCAGGACGGCCGTGTCGAGATCAATGGCAAGCCCTGCCTCAATCCCGCCCAGCGCGTGGAGCCCGGCGACTTCGTGCGCGTCGATGGCAAGCGGGTGCATGCCAAGGAGACGAACACGGTGATGTTCTACAAGCCGCGCGGCTACGTCTGCTCGCGCGAGGACGAACTCGGCCGCGCCACGATCTACACGATCCTGCCGACCATCCTGAAGCACCTCCACCACGTCGGCCGGCTCGACCGCGATTCGGAGGGCCTGCTGATCCTGACCAACGACGGCGACCTTTCGCAGACGCTGATGCACCCGTCGAAGCTGGTGGAGAAGGAATACCTCGTCACCGCCAACCAACCGGTGCTCAACGAGCACCTCGATCTCTTCAAGAGCGGCGTCTATGTCGAAAAAACGCGGATGCGGGCGAAGGAAGTCACCCGCATTTCCTCGCGACGCTACCGGATCGTGCTGGAGACCGGCCTCAAGCGGCAGATACGCATGATGTTCCAAGCACTGGGCTATCAGGTCCAGAAGCTGGTGCGGGTGCGCATCGGGATGGTCGAACTCGGGGATTTGCCGGAAGGCGCGTGGGTGCCGATCGATGAAAAAACGATCGCGCTCTTGCAGAAGAATCCCAAGCCCCGCCCGGAGCGCCGGCCCGCCGCAACAGCGGCCAAGAAGGCAGCAAAGAAGACCGCCCCGACCCGCTCGAAGACTTCCGCAAAACCGGCGAGACGCAGCCTAACCGATGCCCTTCCGCCGTCGGCGCGACGTACCCCGAAAAAGTCGGCAAAGCGGGCACCGAAGCGCAAGTTTTGAGTCGCCCCCTGCGAAATGGGCCTTGTAGCTTCCCGCAGTCCGGCAACCCGACTCGTGCCGGCGACCCAAGGCACCATGAGCAACAAGATCGAAAGCCATCTCGTCGAAGACCGCGTCTTCAAACCGACCAAGGAATTCTCGTCCAAAGCCCGCATCTCCAGCATGGCCCAGTACAAGAAGCTGTGGCAGGAGTCGGTGGACAAGCCCCAGGTGTTTTGGGCGCGCGAGGCCAAGGAGCTTGAGTGGCGCGCCCCGTGGACCAAGGTGCTCGATTGGAAGGCGCCGGACGCGAAGTGGTTCGTCGGCGGCAAGCTCAACGTCTGCGAGAATTGCGTGGACCGCCATGCCAAGGGCGCGCGCCGCAACAAGGCGGCGATCATTTTCGAGGGCGAACCCGGCGACCGCGAGGTCCTCACCTACGCCCAGCTCCACCGCGAGGTCTGCCGCTTCGCCAACGTGCTGCTCGCCAAGGGCGTGAAGGCCAAGGACCGCGTGCTGGTTTACATGCCGATGATCCCGCAGGCCGCCATCGCGATGCTCGCCTGCGCTCGCATCGGCGCGGTGCACTCGGTTGTCTTCGGCGGCTTTTCCTCGGACTCGATCGTCGATCGCTTGGAAGATTCCGGCGCGACACACGTGGTGACCGCCGACGGCGGTTGGCGGCGCGGCAAGATCGTGCCTCTGAAGGACAACGTCGATGAAGCCCTCGAAAAGCACGACGGCATCAAGTCGGTGATCGTTTTCAAGCGCACCGGCCAGCACGTCAACATGGTCACCGGCCGCGACACCTGGTGGCACGACGAGATCGAAAAGGTCTCCGCCAAGCACGAGGCCAAGGCCTTCGACTCGGAGCACCCGCTGTTCATCCTCTACACCTCCGGCTCGACCGGGAAGCCAAAGGGCATCCTCCACACCAGCGGTGGCTACCTGACGGGCACCTACGTGACCTGCAAGTACGTCTTCGACATGCAGGACGATGACGTTTACTGGTGCACCGCCGATGTCGGCTGGATCACCGGCCACAGCTACATCGTCTATGGCCCGCTGGCGATGGGCGTGACGCAGGTGATGTACGAAGGCGCGCCGAATCAGCCGGACTTCGGCCGCTTCTGGCAGATCATCGAGGAATACGGCGTCTCGATCTTCTACACCGCGCCCACCGCCATTCGCGCCTTCATCAAGGCCGGCGACCATTTCCCCGCCAAGCACGACCTTTCCTCCCTGCGCCTGCTCGGTTCGGTGGGCGAGCCAATCAATCCGGAAGCATGGATGTGGTATCACGAAAAGATCGGCGGCGGCCGCTGCCCGATCGTCGATACCTGGTGGCAGACCGAGACCGGTGCCATCATGATCACCCCCCTGCCTGGCTGCACGCCGATCAAGCCCGGCACCGCGACGCTGCCGTTCTTCGGCATCGACGCCGCCATCCTCGACGAGACGGGCCAGGAGTGTAAGGCCAACGAAGGCGGTCGCCTCGTGATCCGCAAGCCGTGGCCGTCGATGACCCGCACGATCTACGGCGACAAGGCCCGCTACAAGAAGACCTACTGGTCCGACTACCAGGGCATGTACACCGCCGGCGATGGCGCCCGCCGCGACAAGCAGGGCAATTTCTGGATCGTCGGTCGCCTCGATGACGTCCTCAACGTCTCCGGCCACCGTCTCGGAACGGCCGAAGTCGAAAGCGCGCTGGTCGGCCACCCCGCCGTGGCGGAGGCGGCCGTCGTCGGTCGCCCTGACGACCTCAAGGGCCAGGCAGTTGTCGCATTCGTCACCTTGAAAGCCGGGATTGCCGACACGCCCGCGTTGCAAAAGGAACTCCGCGAGCACGTCGGAAAAGTGATCGGCGCGATCGCCAAGCCCGATGACCTGCATTTCGCCCCTGCCCTGCCCAAGACCCGCTCCGGCAAGATCATGCGCCGCCTGCTGAAAGAGCTGGTGACGACCGGAACCGTCAGTGGCAACACCACGACGCTTGAAGATTTCTCGGTCATCGCCAATCTTCAGGAAAAGATCGCAGGTGCCAAATAACGGATGACGACCACCCGCTACATTTTCGCTCGGATTGCCCAAGCCTTCGGCGTGAACCGCCGTCAGCGGCGCATGTCGGAGGCTGCTTCGGAGATGCACCTGCTGCGCGAGGCGGAGCAGGTGCTGGGGCAATCCGTGTGGGAGCGGGTCGAGGAAGTCGAGGAACTGGGCGTCGAGTACTGGAACCTGCGCAAGCTGATCAAGGAGCGCGACGAAATCCGCGGCAAACTCGCCGAGAGCGAGGCGATTCTCGCCGACGCCCATGAGCAGCGGTCGAGCCTGCTCAACGCAAAGTCCGACTCACAACTCGAGTTGGAGGAAAAGCGCGGCGGCCTTTTGGCGGACTTGGAGAAGCTCGCCAGGGAGCGTGACCAAGTGATCCAGCAGGCGCGCGAAATCCGCCGCGTCTATGACGGTCTCAAGATGAAGCTGGAGGTACTCCAGCGCGAGGGCACCAGCGACTCGATCGAGAAAACGCGGATCCGCATGATCGAGCTCAAAACTCGCTTCACCGAGCTGAAGGCCGATCGCGACCGGATCGCAACGAGCATCGCCGAGGGCGATTCGCTCGTGGATATCATCGACAACCAACTTTCCGAGGAGCGCCAGAAGCACCGTGCCGAAGCCTCGGTCGCCTTCCAACAGATCGGTCAGGCGAACCGCGACATCTCCGCGCTCAAGGCCCAGCAGGGCTTGATCGACACGCAGATGCGGCAGCTTTACAGCGAGATCGGCCGCCACGTCAGCCGCAATGCCTTCGTCAACGAGCAGTGCCGGAACGCGGCCAAGGGCCACATTCCGATGATCGATGTGATGCGCGCCCTGCGGAAGTCGGTGGCGATGAACCACCGCTTGGCGGGGATGTGACGCAGGCGGTTTTTTCTTCGTGGCGGAAGGGCTGCGCCCTTCCGGCGGGGGAGGTCCGAAGATAACTCGCCGCTTCGATTCGAAGTGCGGTCCGAACCCAGCCGGAACGACGCAGTCGTTCCGCTACTCCACGGTCACCCCAGCCGCTCGAGCAGCTTCTTGTGGATGCCGCCGAAGCCGCCATTGCTCAGCACGGCCACCACGTCGCCGGGCTTCGCCTCGCTGGCCACGGTTTCCACGATCTCATCGACCGTGTGGATGTAGCGTCCGTGTCCGCCATGCTTGGCGATGTCCGCGGCAAGTTTGTCGGGATCGAGACGGTCGTTCTCCGGAATCTTGTGGAGGTCCGGAATTTCAGAAACCACCGCTTGGTCGGCAAGCGCGAGCGCCTCGGCGAGTTCGTTCTGGAACACGGCGCGGCGCGTCGTGTTCGAGCGCGGTTCGAAGAGAATCCACAGCCGGCTGCCATTGTAGCGCTGGCGCAGGCTGCCGACGGCATACTTTATCGCCGTGGGGTGATGCGCGAAATCGTCGATGACCTTCACTCCGCCGGCCTCGCCACGGAGTTCCTGACGCCGGGCGACGCCCTCGAAGGATTCCAGCCCGGTACGGATCTCGTCAGGTGTTAGACCCGCGAACAAAGCCGCGGACGTCGCCATCGCCGCATTGCGGATATTGAACTCGCCGGTCATGCGCAATGAGTAGCGCTCGCCGCCGAGGGTGAAGGAACTACGATCCGTCTCGTAGGTCACTTCGGTGATCCGGCTGTCATTCCCTTCGCCGAGGCCCACGGTCTTCACCGGACACGGCGCCTTCTCCGCGATTTCGCGGCAGTTCGGGTCGTCGCCATTGATAATCGCGCAGCCAGTGCGCGGGACCACATTGAGCAAGCGGCGGAAGGTCAGCTTGATCTCGTCGAGCGACGAATAGATGTCGGCGTGGTCGAACTCGATGTTGTTCACCACCGCGACTTCGGGGAGGTAGTGCAGGAACTTCGAGCGCTTGTCGAAGAAGGCGGTGTCATACTCGTCCCCCTCCAGCACGTTGAACTCGGAGTCGGTGAAGTTCGCGCCACGCCCGAGGTTCTTCGGCAGGCCGCCGATCATCCAGCCAGGATCGCGGCCGGCGGAAATGAACAACCACGCGAGCATCGAGCTGGTGGTGGTCTTGCCGTGGGTGCCACAGACGACGTAGTTCCGCTTCCCGCGCAGGAAGTGCTCCTTCATCACCTCCGGCAGCGATTGGTAGAGCAGCTTGCGGGACAACGCGGCCTCGGCTTCCTCGTTGCCGCGGCTGATGGCGTTGCCGATCACGATCACGTCGGCACCCGGCGGCAGGTTTTCCGCGCGATAGCCCTCGGTGATCTCGATCCCTTCGTTGCGGAGGAAGTCGGACATCGGCGGATAGACGTTGGTGTCGGAGCCGGTGACGGTGAACCCCTTGCGCTTCATCGCAACGGCCACGGCGCCCATCGCGGTCCCGCAGACGCCGGTAAAATGGAAATGCTTCTTTTCGGACATGAATGAGGATTGAAAAAGATCACCGCCAAGACGCCAAGGACGCCAAGTTTCTAACGGATTTGAAAATCCGCCGGCCGTTCGCGCGAAGGTCATCACCCACTTGGCGAACTTGGCGACTTGGCGGTTCCATTGGGATCAAAAGGTCGGCGCCGCGACGGTGGCGCTTTCGCGTTCCTCGACACGGCGGCGGAGGATGCGGTCGGCGGTCTCGCGCACCATCTCGGTGAGCAACAGCCACAGGTGACTGCCCTGCCGGTAATCGGCCGGGGCGATGTGTTTCACGCGGTTGGCGTGGTTGGAAAGCTGGAAGCACTTGCGGAAGCTGCGGCCGGTCGGGTCCTCCGGGTTGTAAACCGCGATCGCCTGCCCGCCGCTCTTTGCCATGACCGTGAAGCACGGGACATCCGTCGGTCCGTCGCCCACGTAGATCATGTTCTCAAAGGGAATCGGCCGCTGGTCGGACGGCATGTGGTCGTTCACGTCCTGCGCGTAATCGAGCATCCCCTTGTTGATGCGGAAGAGGAATTGCGTCTTGGTCGTGTGCGAGATCGCGCGCTTTGGGAAACTGATGTGGCCGTGCGAGTCCTCGCCGAATTCACAGCCGAAAATCGCCTTCACCTTGGGTTTCAGGCGGCTGCCATCGAGCAGCGCCTTGAGCCCGGAGGAAATGATGTAGAACTCGATCTTCACCCCCGCGACCTCGTGATCGGGGCCGAGGCAGGCTCCCGGCAGGGTGTCGAACATCTCCACGACCCCGGGGAAAAAGCTCAGGCCCGCGCCGAGCTGGATGAGGCGGGCATTGGTCACCTGGTCCATCTGGAGGTAGTCCAGGATGCACTTCAGGTAGGCCAGCTCGCCGTCCCACTGCTGATCCTTCACCAGCGCGTTGCACTTTTTCCAGAACTGCGCCGGGTCGATGCCGAATTCCGGGAACAGCACGTCATCCTGCATGTAGCGGGGGCTGAGCGTCTGGTCGTAGTCGAAAACCAGCGCGATGGTGTGCTGCGGGGCGGCCATGGGGCGGCGGCAAGCGAACCAGCCGCCCCCCCGCGCCGCAAGCGGAAAGCCCCGGGATAGACCGGGCCACGACAGATGGGAGTTTTTCAACCGCGAATGGACGCCAATTTAGAGAAAATGAGGATTCCCTGCCCTCCGTGGAATCGGATTTCCCTCAGTTTCCGGCGGTTTTTCCTCCTCTTACTGGCGTCGATTGGCGTCCATTCTCGGTTTCCCTTCTTCACGCTGCCGGCACGCTTGAAATGGCCGGACGCTATCCTAAGCTCCGCCGCCCGCCATGGAACTTTCCTCGATTGTCGAAGCCCTCCTGACCGCCTCGGACGAGCCGATGCCGGCGGAAGAAATCGCCCGGCTGATCCGCGCCCGCGTGGCGGAGGCCGAGGACGCCCGCGCCCGCAAGATCGAGGAAGGCGAGACGCCGGAGGAGCTGCCGGACTGGATGGTCAGTCTCGCCACCGTGTCGTCGGAGCAAATCATCGCGGCGATCGCGGCGCTCAATCACATCTACGAGGCCAGCGGCCGCGCCTTCCTGCTGATGGAGCGGGCCAAGGGCTGGAAAATCTTCACCCGGCCGTCCTACGGCGAGTTCGTCCGCCAGCTTTTCCCCGGCCGCAAGCCCGAGCGGCTCAGCGGCCCGGCAATGGAAACGCTGGCCATCATCGCCTACCGCCAGCCCATCACCAAGGCGGCCATCGAGGCCGTCCGCGGCGTCGCCTGCGACGGCATGCTGCAAAAGCTGCTCGACCGCGAACTGGTCCGCATCGGCGGCCGCGCCGAGCTTCCCGGCCGCCCGCTGCTCTACGAAACGACGGAGTCGTTTTACGAGCACTTCGGCATCCGCAGCATCGACGACCTGCCGAATGCCACCGAGTTGCGCCGCGTGAAGCTGCCGGAGGCCCCGGCCGAAGGTGCCGTCGCCCCTGAAGAACAACTTGCCCTCAGCGCCACCGGCGCGTCCCCTGCTGCCGCCCCTGCCGAAGAAGAAAACGCGTGAACCTCGACGACATCCGCAAGAACATCGACGACATCGACGGCCAGCTCCTCGATCTCCTCTCCTCCCGCGCCGACCTCGTCCACCAGGTGGGTGAGGTGAAAAAGCGCGACGGCCTGCAAATCTACGCCCCGGAGCGCGAGGAAGCGCTGCTGCGCCGGCTGATCGAGCGCAACAAGGGCCGCCTGCCGGAAAAATCGATCCGTGCGATCTACCGCGAGATCATGTCGGCAGCCCTCGCCTTGGAAGACGATCTGAAGATCGCCTACCTTGGCCCCGAAGGATCGTGGACGCATCAGGCGGCGATCAAGAAATTCGGTCATTCGGTGGCCTACACGCCGCTGCCGAATTTCGCCGAAGTCTTCGACCAAGTCGCCCGCCGCCGCGCCGACTACGGAGTGGTCCCGATCGAAAACTCCACTGAAGGCGCGGTCTCGCACACGCTCGATTTGTTCGTCGATTCGCCCCTTCAAATCTGCGCGCAGATCCTGCTGCGCATCGAGAACTGCCTGATGGCGGACATCCCGCGCGAGCAGATCAAGACGCTCTATTCCCACCCGCAGGCGCTGGCCCAGTGCCGCGGCTGGATCCTGAAGAACTTCCCGAAGGCGGATACGGTGGATGTTTCCTCCACCACCCGCGCGGCGCAGCTTGCGAAGGAAAATGCCGCCCAAGGCGCCGCCGCCATCGGCAGCCCCGCCGCCGCGGAAATGTATGGCCTGACGGTGCTGGAAGAGTCGATCCAGGACCGCGCCACCAACACCACGCGCTTCCTCGTGATCGGCGAGAAGACCTGCCCGCCGACCGGCAAGGACCGCACCTCACTGCTCTTCGCCATCCACGACCGCCCGGGCTCCCTGGTCCGCGCCTTGCAGGCCTTCGACCAGTTCCACATCAACATGTCGAAGATCGAGTCCCGCCCCTCCAAGCGGAAGGACTGGGAGTACATCTTCTACGTCGATCTTTCCGGACACTGCGAGGATCCGGTGGTGAAGAGCGGCATCGAGGAGCTGGAGAAGCACTGCTCGATGGTGAAGCTGCTGGGCTCGTATCCGGATACGGGGGAGTAAGGCATCCCTCCAAGTGTAGAGCGCGCATTGGCAGTCCGGGTCTCCGACCACTCGGGCGAGCCGCGAGAAAATCGTACCGATATGACTTTCGGGTGTCACCACGTCACCGGAGGGCCGGTTGCCGCGTCTTTCGGGTGATCTGCGCCGCCTGCCCCATGGTCACTTTCCCTTCGCCAGCACTCCGTTCCAGAAGACCGGCAGCTTCGCCGTGAGTTGATCGAGCGCCTTCTTCTTCGCGTTGCGCTTCGAGCGCTCTTGCGCGTTGTGGAGATCCATCCCGGCGGTCAGGCCCTTGTTCGTGGCGGACTCTTCCATCACGCCGTAGAGGTAGCCGGTGCGGGCGTCGCGCATCATCAGGGTGGCGGTCGCGGTAACGGTGTAGGAGTTCGTCGGGGCCAAGCCGAGCGTCGCCACGCTCAGCGGCAGGAAGGCGTCGTTCGACCGATCGCTCGCTTCGAAGCGATAGATCGCCACCATATCCGCACCCACCTTGCGGGCTTCCGCATCGAGTTCGCGGTAGGACTTCACCTCGCTGACCAAGGCCACGCGATTCAGGCTCACCAATCCCGCCACGCCGGGCAGCGACGTCGCCGCCGCCGCATGCCCGGTGTTCTCCACATCCGTTTCCGGAATCATGCGGAAGCTCCCGCCGCTGGCCTCGATCCGCGCCACCGCGACACGGGCAGGAAAGCGGACCGTCGGGCGCGCGTGCGAGGACTCCTCGATCGCGCCCGACGATCCTTGTGTCACGGGCAGGGAATAGCTCGCGGGCGTGTCGTAGTGGCAGCCGCCGTTGAGGAAAATGCTGACGAGCAGGGAGGCGCAAAAGCGGTTCATCGGCGCGGAGCCTAAAGGGCGGTTGCTCGTTCCATTGAATCGAAAGACCTCCCACGTTCATCACGAAAACCGATGTTCCTCCCACGCCCGCGATGTTCGGTATTGGACGTTCCCGGTTCGATGTTCACCCTCCGCCCGTGCCCGACGCCTACGACTTCGCCCGCTCGCTGCTCTTTCGCCTCGATGCCGAGACCGCCCACCACTTGAGCCTGCGCGGACTGCGGCTCGCGGAGAAATCCGGGCTGCTGCCCCTGCTCTTCCCCGCCGACGACTGCCTCTCGCCGGTCGAGGTGATGGGGCTGCGTTTTCCGAATCGAGTCGGGCTGGCGGCGGGCTTGGACAAGGAAGGCAATACCATCGATGCGCTCGGCCGGCTCGGCTTCGGCTTCGTCGAGATCGGCACCATCACGCCGCGCCCGCAGGCCGGAAATCCAAAGCCGCGCTTGTTCCGCTTGATTGAGCACGAGGCGATCATCAACCGCATGGGCTTCAACAATCCCGGCATAGACGCGGGCGTGGGCAACGTGCGCCGCTCGAAGCACTTCGAAGGCGTGATCGGCTTCAACATCGGCAAGAACAAGGACACGCCGAATGAAAACGCCGCGGACGACTACCTCGCTTGCCTTAAAGCGGCGTATCCGGTGGCCGACTACATCGCGGTGAACCTTTCGTCGCCGAACACCCCGGGCCTGCGCGACCTGCAGGGCGAGGAAGCCTCGGCGCGCCTGCTGGAGCGGCTGAAGAAGGAGCAGGCGGCCCTCGAGAAGGAACACGGCAAGCGTGTGCCGCTGCTCTTCAAAGTCGCGCCCGACCTCGATCCGCCGCACGTCACGGCCTTGGCGAAGGTCTTCCTCGATGGCGGCCTCGACGGCCTCATTGCGACCAATACCACGCTCGCCCGCGAGCCGGTCGCCGGGCATCCCCGGGCGAACGAGGCTGGCGGCCTCTCCGGCCGCCCCCTCACTCGGCGCAGCACCGAAATCATCCGGGCGTTCGCGACGGAGTTCGGCGGCAGGATCCCGATCATTGGCGTCGGCGGGATCTCCTGCGCGGAGGATGCCATCGACAAGATCCGCGCCGGGGCGAGCCTGGTGCAGATCTATTCGGCATTCATCTACCAAGGCCCGAGATTGGTCCGGGAATGCGCCCGCGCTCTCGACACTTTGGTCTTGTGAATAATTCTCCCGGGCGGAACGTCTTTCCTGTCGCCGCATTCCGCCTTGCGCGACCCGCGTTCCGGCGGAAGCAATCTCTAGAATCAGAACCAATCGAACCATGAAGAAGTCCCTTGCTCTCCTCGCCCTTGCCGCCGGCCTTGCCACCAGTTGCTCCGGCCCCACTGGCCCGAATACGCAGCGCGGCGCCGTGATCGGCGCCCTCGGTGGTGCCGCCGCTGGCGCGGTGATCGGAAATCAATCCGGCCATGCCGGCGAAGGCGCCCTGATCGGTGCGGCGGCCGGTGCCGCCGGCGGCGCAGCGATCGGCAACGCCCAGGACACCGAAAATCGTCGTCGCTACCAAGGCGGCTACTGACCATCTGGGTTAATTTTTCGACGCCGGGCAGGCCATCACGGCCTCGCCCGGCATTTTTGTGGGATAATTCCGCGCTCCAGCTCCTCTATCTACCAATCACGCCCGTTTTCACCATGCGATTGCCCCGCCTCGTCGCTTCTGTTCTGTTAGCTGGCCTCGTTGCCACCCATCCGACGGTCCATGCGCAGGAGGATCTGTTGGACAGCTTGCTGCCAAAGGTCGGCGAGGAGGCCGCCACCGAGAGCCGCGCCTCGCTCGTTTCCGAGGTGAAATCGATCGCCCCGGGCAAGCCCTTCACCGTGGCGATCAAGCTCGATCACCCCGCCGAGTGGCACAGCTATTACCGAAATTCCGGGGGCATCGAAATCCCGCCCGCTTTCAAGTGGGTCCTGCCCGAAGGGTTCTCGGCCGGTGCCACCCAGTGGCCGGTGCCCGATGTGAAAGACGGCCTGTTCGGCAAGAGCTTTGTCTATCCGGGGAGTCCGGTCTTTCTCGTGGAGATCAGCCCGCCGGCCACGCTTTCGACTGGCAAGGCGGTGACGCTTCAGGTCGATGCCACCTGGCAGATTTGCCAGGAAACCTGCAAGGACGAGAAA
>CBKZPU010000145.1:0-12824 GCA_966696705.1 uncultured Verrucomicrobiaceae bacterium
GAGGCGCTGAATACCGTGTGGGGCGTGAAACGGCGCGGCGGCCGCGGCTTGAAGGGGCTTCTGAAAGACCGGTTCCTCTCGTTCGCCATGGTTTTGGGGACCGGCTTCCTGCTGCTCACATCGATGATCATCTCCGCGGTCCTGCAAGGCCTCAGCGAGCATGTGGGTACGATCCTGAGTCTTCCTCCCGCGGTCTGGAGCGTCATCAGCGGTGCCGCTTCGTTTCTGGTGATCGCCGCACTCTTTGCAGCGATCTTCAAGCTCTTGCCCGACGTCAGGATTGCTTGGAAGGACGTGTTCCTTGGGGCGGTCTTCACCGCCGCCTTGTTCACCATCGGCAAGTTCGTGTTGGGATGGTACCTCGGTCGCGAAGCCACCGCCTCGGCCTATGGCGCGGCCGGGGCGCTGGCGCTCGTGCTTCTCTGGGTTTACTACTCGTCGATCATCCTGCTGTTCGGAGCAGAGTTCACGCAAGTGGCGGCCGTTCACCGGGGTGGGGCCATTCGTCCAGATCGGGATGCGGTCCTGGTGGATGAAGCCGGCGACGTGACCGATCTTCCAGTTCCCGCGCGTTCGCCCGACCCTGCCAAGGTAGTGGTACCCACGCCTGCGGCAGGCGCGGATACTCCTGCTGCTTTTCTATCAGGAAGTGCAAGTCCAGGTCCGCTCGTTTGGTTGGTCGGGACGCTCGTGCCGGCGATCGCCGGGTGGTCGCTCGGCCCGGTGATCCGCGCGAAGGTTCATGCCATCGTCGGAAAGTCGCCACTACTGCGGACGTCGGTTGCAGGTTGGAGCCGGCTCCGATCCAAGCACCCCAAGCTGCTCAAGCTCGCCGTGATCGGAGCGACGCTGGCGGCAAGGCGCACGAAAAGGCCCAAGGCCCGTTAGCGGGGTTCTTGCCGGGCAGCGTCAGTGCGGAATGGGTATGCCGGGGCTTCCAATCGCATCGCGCAGCGTCACGACGGCAATGGTGAGCGAGGGATGGTGGTCGTAACCGAGAGAAACGGCCAACGACGCCGTGCGGAGTTTCGCCTGCCGGTGCTCCGGCCGGGCGTACAGGCCGTCAAGGGCATCGGCCATCTTCACCAGTCGCACCTGCCATGGTGATTCAATCAGACGGTCCCAGTAAGTCGCGCTCGACCCGTGGCCACGCCACGTCAGGCGTTTCACCCAGCCCGCGATCTTGCTGCCCACCGACCGGCCCAAGGCCTCCGAGGCGCCGGGATTGAACTCGAGGACATCATGGAGCAGCGCCGTCATCTCAACGTCATCATCGTCACATCGAAAGTCTTCTCTAATGAGCTGGGCGACCCGCAAGCAGTGGCAGGGATCGGGTTGCGACGGAACGCGGCGGGCACGGGGCGGATCGGCGGAAAGCGGTGGCGAACAAATCATGGCCCGGCCCTTTGCAATCGGCGCGCCGGAGGGGAGGGCTACCGAATCCACCGTAGCGGTGCGGGTCGCGAGGGGGCGGCTCGCGAGCCCGTCGTGCAATTGTCCATCTCTGCCGTGCAGATTCCAATGCGCGGAGGGCCCCGACGAAGCCTCGGTCGTGACAAGGCGGCGGTGGGAAGAAAGGAGGAGGCTTGCAGAAAACGAGGATCGATCTCAGGGGCGGGTGGCAGGGGGGGAAGATGTTGTTAGATAATCGAACGACGGCAGCGCGGCGACCACGAGTGTCAGCGGCATGTCGCCCTTGCGGACGTCCTTCCCGCTCATCAGGCCGATGTGCTCTTTGGCGAAGGGGAGCCGGATTTGCCAAGCAATGAGCAACCAGTGACTGGTGATCCCGTCCGGGATGGAATAGCCTTCAAAACTGAAATGCTGGCGATGGAACGCAGGGCAGGAGGTCCAAGCCATTGCCAGCCATCGCCGCGCAAATACGCCATGAATGCTCCCACGGTCGCGAGTGTTTCCCGCGCTTCGCCCATGCCGCCGAATCTGGCGGATTACGCGAAGGCACGGGCGGAGTTCTCATGGGACGATGTCGAGTGCAAGCTGGCGGGACTGCCGGAAGGCGAGGGACTGAACATCGCTCACGAGGCCGTCGATCGCCATGCCTGGGGGCCGCTGCGCGACCATGTGGCCATCCGCTGGCTCGGCAAGAGCGGGGCTTGTCGCGACATCCCGTATGGCGAGCTGGCCGCGCAGAGCGCCCGCTTTGCCAACGTGCTGCGCGCGCTCGGCATCGGCCGGGGCGAGCGGGTGTTCTCGCTGGCCGACCGGATCCCGGAACTCTACTTCGCGGCGCTCGGCACCTTGAAGAATGCCAGCGTGTTCTGCCCGCTGTTTCCTGCCTTCGGGCCGGGTCCGATCCAGCAGCGGCTGTCGCGGGGAAACGGCAAGGTGCTGGTGACCACCCGCGCGCTCTATCAGGCGAAGGTCGCCGGCATCCGGGGGGACCTGCCGGAACTGCAGGCGGTGCTGATCGCCGATGCCCCTGGGGATTTCGCACCCGACGTGCTTTCGCTGCCGAGGCTGATGGCGGCGGCGGAAGACGCGTTCGTGATCCCACCAACGGACCCCGAGGAAATGGCACTGCTGCACTTCACCAGCGGCACGACGGGCCTGCCGAAAGCGGCGATGCACGTGCACCAGGCGGTGCTGACCCACTACGTCACCGGCCGCGACGTGCTCGACTTGCATCCGCACGATGTCTTCTGGTGCACCGCCGACCCCGGCTGGGTGACCGGCACCTCTTACGGCATCATCGCGCCGCTGTTGCACGGGGTGACCATGATCGTCGATGAAGCGGACTTCGATGCCGAACGCTGGTATCGCACCTTGGACGAACAGAGGGTGACGGTCTGGTACACCGCCCCGACCGCGATACGCCGGCTGATGCGCCTTCCGGGCAATCCGCGCGACCGCCATGACCTGAGCAAGCTTCGGCTGATCCTCAGCGTCGGCGAGCCGCTCAATCCCGAAGCGGTGGTGTGGGGCGAGCGGACGCTCGGCCTGCCGATCCGCGACAACTGGTGGCAGACGGAGACCGGCGGGATCATGATCGCGAATTTTCCCGCCTGCGAAATCCGGCCGGGCTCGATGGGGCTCCCGCTGCCGGGAATCGAGGCCGCCATCGTGCACGTCGGTGAAAGCGGTGCGGAGCCAGTAATGGAGCCTGACGTCGAAGGTGAACTGGCCTTGCGGGCGAACTGGCCGTCGATGTTCCGCGGCTACCTGCACGACGACGAACGCTACCGAAAGTGCTTTTCCAATGGCTGGTATCTCAGCGGCGACCTGGCGAAACGGGATGCCGACGGCTACTACTGGTTCGTCGGCCGCGGCGACGACATCATCAAAACCTCCGGCCACATGGTTGGACCTTTCGAGGTCGAGAGCGCGCTGATGGAGCACCCGGCGGTGGCGGAGGCCGGCGTAATTGGAAAGCCTGATCCGCTGATCGGCCAGTTGGTGAAAGCCTTTGTCACCCTCAAGGACGGCCACGATCCGGACGAGGCGACCCGGCTGGCCATCCTCGGCTTCGCCCGCAAGCGGCTGGGTTCGGCGGTCGCGCCGAAGGAGATCGAATTCACCGCCAACCTGCCGAAGACCCGTAGTGGCAAGATCATGCGGCGCCTGCTCAAGGCCCGTGAACTCGGGTTGCCGGAAGGTGACCTGTCCACCTTGGAGGATTGAGATGAACGCCACGCTCACTCGTGAACACGGCCTCGATCTGCTGCGCCAGATGATCTTGATCCGGCGCTTCGAGGAGAAATGCGTGGAACTCTACTCGGCGCTCAAGATCCGCGGCTTCCTCCACCTGTGCGTCGGCGAAGAGGCCATCGCTGTCGGCGCGCTCGGCCAGATCGCGGCGGACGAGGCGGTAGTCTCGACCTACCGCGAGCACGGGCACGCCTTGGTCCGCGGGGTTTCGCCCGGCGCCATCATGGCGGAGATGTACGGCAAGCAAGAAGGCTGCGCGCGCGGTCGCGGCGGGTCGATGCATCTGTTCCACGCGAAGGCCCGTTTCTACGGCGGCAATGCCATCGTCGGCGGCGGCTTGCCGCTCGCGCTGGGCCTCGCGCTGGCCGACAAGATGCAGGGCATCGCCCGCGCCACTTGCTGCGTGTTCGGCGAGGGCGCGATGGCGGAGGGTGAGTTCCATGAGTCGATGAACCTCGCCGCGCTGTGGCAGGTGCCGGTGCTCTTTCTCTGTGAGAACAACCTCTACGCGATGGGCACCACCATCCGCCACGAGCACGCGATGCGCGAACTGGCGAATAAGGCCGCCGCCTACAACGTCGCGTCCGCCAGTGCCGACGGCATGGACGTGCTCGCGGTCGAGGCCGCGGCGGCGGAAGCGCTGCGGCATGTCCGCGAGGGGAAGGGGCCATTCTTGTTAGAATGCCTGACCTACCGGTTCCGCGGGCATTCGATGTTCGATGCCGAGCTTTACCGCGCGAAGACCGAGGTCGAGGAGTGGAAGGCGCGCGATCCGATCCAACAGCTTGCGGGGCGCTTGGGGCTGGCCGGCTTTCTCGACGACGGCGGACTCGCGGCGCTCGAGGCCGCGGTGCTGGCCGAAGTCGATGCCGCGGTTGCTTTCGCCGAAGCCGGCACCTGGGAACCGGTCGAGGACTTGAACCGCTTCGTTTACAGCGAACCGTCATGAGCACCCTCAAGACCACCTACCGCGAGGCGGTGCGCGAAGCGATGAGCGACGCGATGCGCCGGGACCCGCGCGTGTTCCTGATGGGCGAGGATGTCGGCGACTACGGCGGTTGTTTCGCGGTAAGCCGCGGGATGCTGGCGGAGTTCGGGCCCGAGCGGGTGCGGGACACGCCGCTGTCGGAGTCCGCGTTTGTCGGTGCGGGCATCGGCGCGGCACTCGGCGGGATGCGGCCGATCGTCGAGATCATGACCTGCAATTTCAGCCTGCTGGCGATCGACCAGATCATGAACACCGCCGCGACCCTGCTGCACATGTCGGGCGGGCAATTCCACGTGCCGCTGGTGATCCGCATGGCCACCGGTGGCGGCAAGCAACTGGCGGCGCAGCATTCGCACAGCCTGGAAGGATGGTATGCCCACATCCCCGGGATCAAGGTACTGGCGCCGGCGACGCTGGAAGATGCGCGCGGGATGCTGTGGACGGCGCTGGAAGATCCGGACCCGGTGCTCATCTTCGAGAACCAGACGCTCTATAACATGGAAGGCGAACTCGCCGCCGACGCCGGGCCAGTGGCGATCGCCGGCGCCCGCATCCGGCTCGGCGGCCGCGATCTCACGCTGCTGAGCTATGGCGCGAGCCTGTGGAAATGCCTTGCCGCCGCGGATACCTTGGCCGCCGAAGGCGTCGAGGCCGAGGTGGTGGACCTGCGCAGCCTGCGACCGCTGGACGACGCGACGATCATGGAGTCCGTGGCTCGCACCCATCGCGTGCTGATCGTGGACGAAGGCTGGCGCAGCGGCGGGATTTCGGCGGAACTCGGCATGCGGATCATGGAGCAGGCGTTCTATCAGCTCGATCGACCGGTCGCCCGGGTTTGTGCCGCGGAGGTGCCGATCCCCTATGCCCCGCAGCTTGAACATGCGGCGCTGCCCCAGACGGAGACGATCCTGGCGGCGGCTCGCGAATTGATCCACGGCCATGAGTGATTTCACGATGCCCAGCCTCGGCGCCGACATGGCCGCGGCCACCATGATGACTTGGAAAGTGAAGCCCGGCGACGTGGTGAAGCGCGGCGATGTGGTGGCGGAGGTCGAGACCGACAAGGGGCTGATCGAGATCGAGATCTTCGAAGATGGCACGATCGAGGAACTTGTCGCGGAGATCGGCGAAAAGCTGCCGGTGGGTGCGGTGCTTGCCCGCGTCCGCGGCGCGGCGGGTGAGCCGGCCAAGCCGTCTGCGCCACCACCTGCGGTTCCGGCCGCCGCCGCTGCCCCGCCGCACCGGGTTTCACCGCTCGCGCGGAAGATTGCGGCGGAGCTCGGAGTGGACCTTTCCACCGTCGAAGGCACTGGACCCGGCGGGGCGATCGAGCGCGCCGATGTCGAGCGCGCGGCGGCCGCCCGTGTTCCGGCGGCCGCGGAACCCGTCGCCGACTTTTCCCCGCTGCGGCGGGCGATCGCGGCGGCGATGGCGAAGTCGAACCGCGAGATCCCGCACTACTACCTCGACACGGCCATCGACATGACCCGCGCGCTCGCTTGGCTGGAGCAGGAGAACACACGCCGCCCCATCAAGGACCGCCTGTTGCCGGCGGTGCTGCTGTTGAAGGCCGTCTCCTCCGCGCTGAAGGACCACCCCGATCTCAACGGCACATGGCGCGATGACCGGCTGGTGCGCGCGGAGGCGATCCACATCAACTTCGCCATCGCCCTGCGCCAGGGTGGGCTGATCACCCCGGCGATCCATGACGTGGACCGCAAGTCGCCGGACGAGATCATGGCCGCCTTGAACGATCTGATCCCACGTGCCCGCGCCGGCCGGCTGCGCAGCTCGGAACTCGCCGAGGGCACGATCACCGTCACCCATCTCGGCGAGTCCGGCGTCGAGCGCGTGTGGGGCGTCATTTATCCGCCACAGGTCGCGATCATCGGCTTCGGCCGCATCATGGAGAAGCCGTGGGCGGAGAATGGCATGCTCGGTGTGCGGCCGGTCATCACGGCGACCCTCGCCGGCGACCATCGCGCCACCGACGGTCGCACCGGCGCTCGCTTCCTTGAAGCGCTCAACCGCCAGCTCCAGAACCCATGACCGAATCTGAAATCAAAGCCGCGATCATGAAGGATCTCGCGAGCGTCGCGCCGGAAGCCGATCTCGCCGCGCTCGACCCGGAGGCGAACCTGCGCGAGACGCTCGACCTCGATTCATTCGACTTCCTTCGCTTTCTCATTGGCCTCAGTGAGTCCCTTCACGTGGAGGTGCCGGAAGCCGACTACGCGAAGTTGGGCTCCTTGAAGTCACTGGCCGGGTATCTCGCCGCCAAAGTCTAGTCAACAAGCTCCGGATGCAGCTGCTCCACGTGAGTTCACTCACCGACGCTTGGAGTTGCCCTGCCGCTCGGCCTTCTTCCCCGGTCTTGGTTTCGCAGGGAAATCCCGCGCTTCGCTCAAAAGTCGGAGGGCTTGAGCAGTGTCGCAACCACCTTGGTCGTCCACTCGCCGCGGTTCGCTTGGTAGGTGCCGCGCATCCAGACCACCGCGGTGCGCTCGTCTTTCGACACCGGCACGAGCGGGCGGAGATTGTCCACGGTGGAATGGGCGGTGATGGCCGTCCACTTCCACGTCGCTCCGCCGTCCTGGGTTTCGCCACGGAATATCTCATGATGCCGCTTGTTGTCTGCCGTGCTGATCAGCGGCTGGCCGGTCGTGAGATCGGCATTGCTCGAGAGATAGAGGATGCTGGTGTTCTGGGGATCGATCGCGCCGAGGCCGGTGTAGTCGTCCTCGCCGGGGTAGAGCCGTTTGCCCGCGTGCGCGATCTCGCGTTCGATCCACTTCGTCCCATCCCAGCGCGCGTAGTGGAAGCGGAGGTCGTCGCCGCCCTTGCCGCGCGGGAGTCCGGCGCTCGCTCGCTGCACGGTGAAGAGCACGACGGGCCGCTCGTCTTTATCCAAGTGGGCGTCGGTCATCCACGCAACGTGGTCGGGGCCGCCCTGGTAGATGCGGGTAAAATCCCATGGGCGGACGTCGCAGCCGGTGCCGGTGGCAAGCGGTGCGACGACCGTCCCATCGCTGCGATGGATTTTCCCGCCGCGGATGAAGGCGTGATAGAGGCTGTTGTCGAAATTGCGCGGGTGATCCTCCGTGGCGACGAAATGCATGGTGTCGCGGCCGTTGGAGATGTACTTGGTGTAGGGACTGTAGCCGTCGCGCCCGACGTACAGCTTGCCGCCATAGCACCAGGTCCGCCCATCGTCATCGGATACGAGGTAGTTCGGATCGAGCCCGTGGCCGCGATGGAAGAGCCAGGTGCGGTTGCCTTCCGCGGTGAGGCGCAGTGGGTTGCAGTAGGTGACGTTGTCGGTGTGCGACCACGTCCCTTCGTCGGACTTCTCTCCGGGCGTGGTGAACTCAACCGCCGGCGACCAGGCGGATGCGTCGCCCGGCTTGAGTGAAATGCGATAGTACAGCTTCGGCTCCTGTCCGTGCTTCGAGTAGGCGGCGAAATAGCGGCCGTCCTGCAGCACGAGCAGCCCGGGGTTGTTGTGGTCGTCCTGCTCGAAGTGTTCGTGCAACACGACGACCCGCTTGTCGCCGGATTCCAGATTCAGCGTGGCGAGTTCGACGTTTCCCCAGCCCGGCTTGTCCTTGTCGCGGAAGGTTCCATTGGCCCGCACCGAGCCGACCAGCAACTGCCGGCGGTCCACGATCGCGCGTTCGTCCATGAACCATGACCACGCGCCGTTGTCGTTCAGCTCGTGAAAGGTTCCGCGCACGAAGCCGGTGCCTTCCGCGGCGGAAAGGGGGAGCGCCGTGAACAAGGAGAGCGCCAGCAAGCTCCGGACGACGGGAATGGATTTCGGTTTCATGGTTTTTCATATTTCCAACGACACCGGCCCGAGCTTCAGCCGTCCGTCCTGCAGGATCCGGCAGCGCAGGCCACCGCGACCGCGCATCAGGTCCTCGGTGCCTTCCTTGCCGCAGGCGCGATCCATCCAGTAGCACGGCCGGCATTCTTCGGTGCCTTCGAGTAAATTACCGTCGAGCCGGAAAATCTTTCCGATGAGTTTGTCCAGATCCACGCCGGAGAGCACCACGTTGCGGCGGAAGGCGGTGGCGGGAAGCCCCTCGTTGCCGGCGTGCTTGCGGACGTCCTCGATGACCGCCAGGTCGATCAGCGTGAGCTGGCCCTTGTAGTCGTCCTTCCAAGAAAAGAACCGGTCGCCGGGGATGCCTTTCCCGGCGACCAGTTCGATTTCCTCGTGCTCCATCACGGGGTGCGCCCCCCCGGGCAGTCCGTGACGGCCGAAGTAGTTATGCCCCGGCGACGTGATGAGGTGGTGAATCCGGACAATCACGCGGTTTCCAGCGCCTGTGCCGCGGGGAAAAGCACCGAGTTCTCCAGGTGAATATGGACGTGGAGGTCTTCTTCCAACTCGGCTAGTCCGGCGAAGAGCGCCCGGTAGGTGTTGCACGCTTCCGGCGGCGGCGTGAAGCCGTTCGTCAGCTCGCGCAGGCGGGCCAAGGCGGCGCCGGCGTCGTCATGCTCGTGAAGCATGCAGGCGATGGGACCGTCCAGCGGCATGGGAGCGGATTCCCCCCGGACCATGGCCTTGATGGCAGGAAACAGCACCTGCTCTTCTTTCATCATGTGTTCGGCCAACTCCGCCGCCATGTCGCTGAAAACTTCATAGACCTCCACCAGCGAAAGCGTGTGCGCGCCGTGGACTTGCGCCACGCGCGCCGCCATCGCGTGCAGCCGCGGCAGTTCGTCGCGCAGGTAGCGGTGGTGCTTGGCGACGATGTGGTCGGCCAGTTGATCCGGCGGGAAGACCGCGGGGTTCACTTCGGGCGCGGGCTTGTCGCGCAGCTCGGCTTCGAGTTGCTCGACCACCGACTCGGCGGGGATGCCCTTCTTCTCGCAGGCCTCGCGCAAGGTGCGTCCGCCCTGGCAGCAGAAGTCGATGCCGAAGGCCTGTAAGATCCGGGATTGGGACGGGCGTTCGGCGACGATCTCGCCCACCGTCCGGTCCAGCAGCGGCGTGCCTGCCGGAGAGAATACGATCGTGGAGTGACTCATAACAACGGCACCATCGGTCGCCCGTTCCGGTAAAACAAGAATAAAAGACAAAAATATCGTAAATGATTCCGGATTCTGCCATGGGTTTCCTCGTCCCGCCGTTTTTTCGAATCCTTGAACTCCCTTCCGAACGCACCGATCATGAACGCATCGACCCTTTCGAGATCTTCCGTGAATGCCGCCGTCGCCCGTCCTGTCGAGCCGCGCGGACTAGCCTTCGAGCCGGTCTTCGCCACGCCCGGCGTGTCGCCCTTCGATGAAATCGAGTGGGAACTTCGCACCGCGGAGATCACCGACGACCGCGGCCAGGCGATGTTCCGCCAGGAGAACGTCGAGATCCCCGCCGAGTGGAGCGAACTCGCGACGAAGATCGCGGTCTCGAAGTACTTCTACGGCGACGCGATGCTCGGCAACGACCCGTCCGACGGCGGTCGCGAGGACTCGGTGCGCCAGTTGATCCACCGCGTCACCCGCACCATCGCGGACTGGGGCATGGAGGACGGCTACTTTGCCGACGAGGCGAGCGCCGAGGTGTTCTATCAGGATCTCACGTGGCTGTGCCTTCACCAGCACGGCGCCTTCAATTCGCCGGTGTGGTTCAATGTCGGGCTCTATCACCAGTACGGCGTTGGCGAGGACGGAGGCGAAGGGAACTGGTACTGGGACGTCGAGGATGGCCACGCCCGCCGCGCGCCGGGCCAGTACCACTACCCGCAGGCCAGCGCCTGCTTCATCCAGGGCGTGGAGGACACGATGGAAGACATCATGCGGCTCGCGACCTCGGAGGCGATGCTCTTCAAGTACGGCTCCGGCACCGGCTCGGATCTGTCGACCTTGCGCTCGACCCGCGAGAAGCTCGCTGGCGGCGGTCGTCCTTCGGGGCCGCTGTCCTTTCTCCGCATCTACGATCAGGTGGCGAACGCGGTGAAGTCCGGCGGCAAGACGCGCCGCGCGGCGAAGATGAACACGCTGAAGGATTGGCATCCCGACATCGAGGAGTTCATCGAGGCCAAGACCATCGAGGAAAAGAAAGCCTGGGCGCTGATCGAGCAGGGCTACGACGGCAGTTACAACGGCGACGCCTACGGCTCGGTGATGTTCCAGAACGAGAACCTGTCGGTGCGCGCCAGCGACGAGTTCATGCAGGCCGCGGTGGACGGCACCGAGTGGTGGACGCGGCGCGTCATCGATGGCGAACCATGCGAGAAAAAGAACGCGCGCGAGCTGTTGCGGAAGATCGCGCTCGGCACCTGGACCTGCGGTGACCCGGGCATCCAGTTCGACAGCACCATTCACCGCTGGCACACCTGCAAGGGCAGCGGACGCCAGCACTCGACCAATCCCTGCTCCGAGTATCTGTTCCTCAACGATACCGCATGCAACCTCGCGTCGTTGAACCTCGTGCGCTTTCAAAAGAGCGATGGTTCTTTCGACACGACGCGCTTCGAGGCGGCGGTGCGGGTGTTCCTCGTCGCCCAGGAGATCCTGGTCGATCGCGCGAGCTATCCGACCCGCGCGATTGCGGAGAACTCCCATGCCTTCCGTACTTTGGGCCTCGGCTACGCGAACTTGGGCGCGCTGATCATGAGCCGCGGCCTCGGCTACGACAGCGACGAAGGCCGCGCGCTCGCCGGGGCGATCACCGCGCTGATGACCGGCGCCGCTTATCAGGTCAGCGCCGAGCTCGCGGCGGTGATGGGACCGTTTCCCTCATACCTCGATGCCCGCTATGACGGAGTGACCTCGCCACCGGAGCCCTCGAATGCCCCGGCGATGCTCGAGGTCATCGAGCGTCACCACGCCTACGCCTTCGGGCTTTCCCGCGACGGCGATCACGCGCCGGTGGTCGAGGCGGCGCGGCGCGCGTGGGACCGGGCGCTCGATGCCGGGCGCAGCCACGGTTTCGGCAACGCGCAGGTCACCGTGCTCGCGCCGACCGGCACCATCGGCTTTTTGATGGACTGCGACACCACGGGCATCGAGCCCGACATCGCGCTGGTGAAATACAAGCTGCTCGCCGGCGGCGGCATGCTCAAGCTGGTCAATCGCACCGTCGCGCCCGCGCTGCGGCGGCTGGGTTACACCGCGGACGAGATCGCCGGCATCCTGGTCCACATCGAGAAGTGGGATACGATCGAGGACGTCACCGATCCCGACAGCGGAGTTCTTGTTAGAAGCGGCTTGAAAGCGCAACACCTGCCGGTCTTCGACTGCGCCTTCAAGGCCCACCACGGCACCCGCAGCCTGCACTACCGCGGGCACCTGAAAATGATGGCGGCCGCGCAGCCCTTCTTGAGCGGCGCGATTTCCAAGACGGTGAACCTGCCCGAGGCGGCGACCGTGGACGACATCATGCAGACTTACATCGAGGCCTGGCAGATGGGCCTCAAGGCGGTGGCGATCTATCGCGACAACTCGAAGCGCAGCGCGCCGCTGGCGACCCGCAAGACCGCCGACAAGCTCGACGAGAGGCCGCACGACACGATCGCCGCGGAGTTCGCCGAACTGGCTCGGGAGAACGAAAGCCTGCGTCGACAGCTTGAGGCGCCGGTGCGTCGCCGGCTCAATGACACCCGCATGTCGCTGACCCACCGCTTCGAGATCGCCGGGCACAAGGGCTATCTAACAGTTGGCCTCTTTCCCGACGGGCAGCCCGGCGAGATCTTCATCCAGATGTCGAAGGAAGGCAGCACCATCGGCGGGCTGATGGACACCGTGGCCACCTTGACCTCGCTGGCGCTGCAATATGGGGTGCCGCTGGAGGAGCTGGTGAACAAGTTCGCCTACCAGCGCTTCGAGCCGAGCGGCTACACGAACAACCCTGACATCCGCACCGCCTTCAGCATCACCGACTATGTTTTCCGCTGGATGGGTTGCGAGTTCATCAAGGGCTACCGCGAGGCGACTTCGCCAGATCACGGCCAGGCGGAGCTGCCCTTGCCCGAGGTCGCGGACATGGAATATGCCGCGCTCAATCGTCCGGTCCGCGATTTGCGAGTCGATCCCACGTCCAGCACCCATCCGGACCGCGTGAAGGCCGCGCTCGGCACCGCTTACATGGGCATCATCTGCTCGAACTGCGGGTCGGACAAAGTCATCCGTGCCGGCGCCTGCGGCGTGTGTACCCAGTGCG
>CBKZPU010000146.1:0-12811 GCA_966696705.1 uncultured Verrucomicrobiaceae bacterium
GCTTCAGGTCGATGCCACCTGGCAGATTTGCCAGGAAACCTGCAAGGACGAGAAAGCCTCGCTCAAACTCGAACTCCCCGTCGCGGAGTCCTCCGAGCCCGATCCCTCGCAGGCCGCGCTGTTCACGGCCGCCCGCGCCGCGATCCCTCAGCCCGCCAAGGACTGGACGGTCAGCGCTGAGGCCGCGGGCACCGACTTGCGGCTGCGCCTGAAGGGCGTTGGCACCGATCTTTCCCAAGCGTCGCTGAGCTTCATCCCGGACTTCCCCTTCATCGCGCTGGCCAGTGAAGGTGCCGGCTTGACCCGTGAGGGCGACGACTGGCTGCTTACCCTCAAGCGCGTCACCAAGGATCCCGTCCTTGATCACCCCATCCCGCAGGGCAAGGAGATCGCCGGCGTTCTCGTCGCCAAAAGTCCCATCAACGGCGAGAGCAAGACCGTTGCGATCCCGCCCACCGCGATTGGCAAGGCCCCGGCTGCCCCGCTCTCGCTCGGCAAGCTTCTGCCGATCCTCGGCGGCATGCTGTTGGGTGGCCTCATCCTCAATCTCATGCCCTGCGTCTTCCCGGTGATCGGGCTCAAGATCATGGGCTTCGTCCAGCAATCGGGGCAGGACCGGAAGAAGATCGTCCTCCACGGCCTGGCCTTCACCGCCGGGGTGCTGATTTCTTTCTGGGCGCTCAGCGGCGTTCTCTTCGCCCTCCGTTCCGCCGCCGGGCCGGGACAGGAGATCGGCTGGGGCTATCAGCTCCAGAATTCATGGACCGTCCTGGTGCTGATGCTGCTGATGTTCGTGCTCGGATTGAGCATGTATGGCGTCTTTGAAATTGGGGCCTCGGTCACCTCGGTCGGCGGCAAGCTCCAGACCAAGGAAGGGGTCAGCGGATCGTTCTTCTCCGGCATCCTCGCCACCGTGGTCGCCACCCCTTGTTCCGCTCCCTTCCTCGGCGCGGCCATCGGGGCGGCCATCGCCTTGCCGCCGGTCCAGTTTTTCACCGCCTTCACCGCCATGGCGCTCGGACTCTCCCTGCCCTACCTGATCCTGTCGATCTTCCCGCGTTTGGTGGACCTTCTGCCTCGGCCGGGCGCTTGGATGGAGAGTTTCAAGCAGGCGATGGCCTTCCTGCTCTTCGCCACCGCCGGCTACCTGCTGTGGGTCTATGCCGGCCAGATCGACCTCGACAACATGCTGAACGTGATCTTCGGCCTCACCGCCGTGGCCATCGCCGCGTGGATCTTCGGCCGCTGGCATTCGCCGTTCCGCAGCCGCCGGGCGCGGATCGCCGCGCTCGTGTTCACCGTGCTTTTCGCCGCCGCCGGGGTAAAACTTGCCGCGCCACCGGCGAAGTCGGGGCTTGTTTGGGAAACGTGGAGCGAGGCGCGGGTCAATGAGCTGCTTGAGGAAGGCAAGCCGGTCTATGTGGACTTCACCGCCAAGTGGTGCGCCACCTGCCAGCTCAACAAGAAGCGCGCCTATCCGAAGGAAGTCGTTGCCTTGATGAAAGAGCGAGGGGTCGTCCTGATGCGTGCCGACAAAACCAATCCGAACCCGGCGATCGACGCGAAGCTCGAGGAACTCGGCCGGGCCGCTATCCCGGTCAACGTGCTGTATGTTCCCGGAGAGGAGCCGATCATTACCCCCGAGTTGCTAGATGCCGGCTACATGAAGGACCTGATCACCCGCGAGGTCTCGCAGCCGGAGAAAAAGTAGTCTGCCGCAAACGACTCAATCCATTCTTCCCTCTGGCACGGCCCGCGCTCATGCTCGGGAAGTGAGCGACATTCCCCAACTGGTCCGCGACGATCCCTGGCTCGAATCCCACACCGGCGAGATCCAACGCCGGATTGAGCGCTTCCGGCAGACCCTTTCCGACATCGAAGGCCGCAGCGGCAGCCTCGCCGCCCACGCCACCGGCCACAAGCTCACCGGCATCCACCGCCAGGCCGATGGCGGCTGGATGATCCGCGAGTGGCTGCCCAATGCGAAGGCCGTTTCGCTCGTCGGCGATTTCAATGGCTGGAACCGCGAAAGCCACCCGCTCGCACCGGCGCGCGGTGGCGTCTGGCAACTTCACTTGCCCCCGGGAACCCTGTCCCACGGCCAGAAGGTCAAGCTCCACATCACCGGGGCCGACGGCTCGCATCGCGATCGGATTCCGGCCTGTATCCTGCGGGCGGTGCAGGATCCAGAGACTCACGACTTCTCGGGCCAGATCTGGCAGCCCGAGGAAACCTATCACTGGCACCACGACTTCGATCCCTCGTCGGTAATGGTCCCCTTGATCTACGAAGCCCACGTCGGCATGTCGGGCGAGGAAGGCCGCGTCCACTCCTACCGCGAGTTCGCCAATGCCACCCTCCCGCGCATCGCGGCCAGCGGCTACAACGTCGTCCAGCTCATGGCCGTGCAGGAGCACCCCTACTACGGCTCCTTCGGCTACCACGTCTCGTCGTTCTTCGCCCCGTCGTCGCGCTTCGGCACGCCGGAAGACCTGAAGTATCTCGTCGATACCGCGCACGGGCTGGGACTGGCGGTGCTGTTGGACATCGTCCACTCGCACGCCGTGAAGAACATCGCCGAGGGTCTCAATGACCTCGATGGCTCCGGCAACCTCTACTTCCACGCCGACGACCGCGGCAATCATCCGCAGTGGGATTCGAAGGTCTTCGACTACGGTCGCACGGAAGTCCGCCAATTCCTGCTCTCCAACGTCCGCTATTGGCTGGAGGAATTCCGCTTCGATGGCTTCCGTTTCGATGGCGTCACGTCGATGCTCTACTGGCACCGCGGGATGGAGTCCTTCGACAACTACGACAAGTACTTCACCCATGGCGTGGACAACGACGCCATCCTCTACCTGCAACTCGCCACCACCTTGGCGAAAGAGGTTCGGCCCGGTGCCATCGTCGTCGCGGAGGACATGTCCGGCATGCCCGGCCTGTGCCGGCCGGTGAATGAAGGCGGCGTCGGCTTCACCCACCGCCTCGCGATGGGCATCCCGGACTTCTGGATCAAGTTGCTGAAGCACACCCGCGACGAGGATTGGAACCTCGACGAGATCTGGGGCACGCTGGTCAACCGCCGCTACGGCGAGGCCAACATCGCCTATGCCGAAAGCCACGATCAAGCGCTGGTGGGCGACAAGACCCTCGCCTTCTGGCTGATGGACGAGAAGATGTACTGGCACATGGGGAAGGAAGACCCCCACCCGGTCGTCGAGCGCGGCATCGCCCTGCACAAGATCATCCGCCTGCTGACCTTCGCACTCGGCGGCGAGGGCTGGCTGAATTTCATGGGCAATGAATTCGGCCACCCCGAGTGGCTGGATTTCCCGCGCGAGGGCAACGGCTGGTCTTACCACTACTGCCGCCGCCAGTGGTCGCTCGCCGACAATCCCGCGCTCAAGTATGCGTGGCTCGGGGCATTCGACAAAGCGATGTTGGAGACCGGCAAGCAGCACGGTCTTCCCGGCTCCACGCGGCCCGAGAACCTCTGGATGGACTACGATGCCAAGATCCTCTGCGCCCGCCGCGGCGATCTGGTGTTCGTCTTCAATCTCTCCGTGGATCAGTCGCGGCCTGACTTCGAATTCCCCGTGCCCGGCACCGGAGCCTACCGTCTGATCCTCGATACCGATGCCCGCGATCTGGGCGGCCAAGGCCGGGTGGACGCGAGCATCGAGTATCCGGTCTCCGAAAAGGGCAAGCTGACGATCTACTCCCCGGCGCGGACGGCGATGGTCTTCGCCCCGGCCTGATGGCCGTGCTTGGGAGTCTTTGCAGCCGTCCGGAAAAACCCTGTGCCCTTTGGCGCAAACCCAAACCCAAGCACGTCCGCCCCGACATCCGCACTCGACCTGCGGGCCGGGTGTCCTTTTCCTGATCGCGATGGCTGCCGCAACCCAAGCCCGCCCGGCGGGCAAAAAAGTCCTGCTGATGGGGACCTGCCTGTGCGACGCGTTTTACGACGACGTCGCCCGCGCCACTGTCGAAGTGCTGGAGCATCTCGGCGTCGAGGTGGTTTTCCCGGACAACCAGACCTGTTGCGGCCAGCCGGCGTTCAACTCCGGCGACTGGACCGCCTCGCGCAAGGTCGCGCGCTACACGGCCGGTGTCTTCGCGGGCGAGCTACCGGTCATCGTGCCGAGCGGCTCGTGCGCGGCGATGAACTTCCACGGCAATCCGCTGCAGTTCGAAGAGTGCCCGGATCCATCGATCGACTCGCTGGCGCGGCGGACTTGGGAGGTCTGCGATTTCATCGTCAACGGCCTCGGCATCCGGGAATGGACGGGCTCGTTTGAAAAGCCGACGCGGCTCGCCTTCCACCGCTCCTGCCACAGCCGCGGCACCAACACTGGCGAGGCGATTGCCTCCTTGCTGTCCTCGATCAAGAATGTCGAGGTCGTCCCCTTCGGCCAAGCCGAGCAATGCTGCGGCTTCGGCGGGACATTCTCGGTGACCTTTCCCCACATCTCGGGGCGCATGGGCTCGCTGAAGCTCGACCACATCCTCGACGTGCACCCCGACCTGCTGGTCAGCGGCGACATGTCCTGCCTGATGCACATCACCGGCCTCGCCCGCGTCCAAGGCCGCCCGATTGAGCACAAGCACGCGATCCAAGTGCTGCGCGACACGTTGCGATGACGGAGGAGCAAAAGATGCTCGCTGGCGAGCCCTACTCGTCGCGCGATCCGGAGCTGATCGAGCAGTATCACCGCAGCCGCGCGTTGCTGAAGGAGTTCCAAGCGTTGGATTCGCGCAACCTCGATGAGCGCGCACGGGTGCTGGGGAAGCTGTTCCGCCACCTCGGCGAGGGTGCGTGGATCGAGGCCCCCTTCGCCTGCGAATACGGCCGCTACATTTCCATCGGCCGCAACACCTTCGTGAACGTGAACTGCGTGTTCGCCGACAACAACCACATCACCATCGGCGACGACACGTTGATCGGCCCGGCGGTGCAGATCTACACGGCGGGACATCCGCTACTGCCGGAAGAAAGAACCACCCCGGCCGGTTCCCCCGCTCCGTACGTGAACACCGGCAAGCCAGTCACCATCGGCGACAAGTGCTGGATTGGCGGCGGCGCGATTATTCTTCCCGGCGTGACCATTGGCGACGGTAGCACCATCGGCGCCGGCAGTGTGGTCACCAAGTCCGTGCCACCACGCAGCGTTGCCGCGGGCAATCCGTGCCGTATTCTCAAGACCCTGCCATGATCGATCACCAGCTCATCGACACGTACGCCCGGGAGATCTCGGACGAGAAGCAGACCTCGGTCATCACTGGCTCCGCCGCCAGCACCGACAAGCGCTACACGGTGCTCTTCAAGGATTACGAGAACCCGGACGAACTGCGGAAGCTGGCCGGCAAGATCAAGGACCACACGCTCCATCACCTCGATCGCTACCTCGAGCAGGCCGAGGCCTCGCTTCAACGCAATGGCGTACAGGTCCACTTCGCCGACACCGGCGATGACGCGAAGGCGACCATCCTTTCGATCCTGAAGGAGCGGGGCATCTCGAAGCTGACCAAGTCGAAGTCGATGGCGGCGGAGGAGATCCACCTCAACCCCTATCTCATCGAGCACGGCATCGAGTGCCTGGAGTCGGACCTCGGCGAGTTCATCATCCAGCTCGATGACGACGTGCCTTCGCACATCGTCCGGCCGATCATTCACAAGAACCGCCGTGAGATCGCGCGCACCTTCCAACGCGAAGGCATTGCCGCCGACTACAACGACGATCCCGAGACGATCACCCGCCGCGCCCGCGTCTTCCTGCGCGAGAAATACATGCAGGCCGAAGCCGTCATCACCGGCGGCAACTTCATCTCCGCGGAAAGCGGTCGCCTGGTGCTGGTGACCAACGAGGGCAACTCGCGCTTCGGCATGGCGCCATCGAAGGTTCACATCGCCCTGGTGGGCATCGAGAAGCTGGTGCCGACCGATCGTGATCTGGCGGTTTTCCTCAATCTGTTAGGCCGCAGCGCCACCGGCCAGCAACTCACGGTCTATACCGAGTTCATTTCGGGACCGAAGGACGCCACACAGCCGTCCGGCCCCGAGGAAATGCACGTCGTCTTCCTCAACAACGGCCGCACCGACGTGCTCGAATCGAACTGCCGCGAGATCCTGCGCTGCATCCGTTGCTCCGCGTGCCAGAACGTCTGCCCGGTGTATCGGCAGGCTTCCGGCCACGCGTATCGCGCCACCTACGGTGGCCCGGTCGGCGCGGTGCTTTCGCCGTTGCTCGCAGGAAACGAGTTTCCCGAACTGGCCGACTTGCCGAAAGCCTCGTCGCTGTGCGGTGCCTGCAATGAAGTCTGCCCAGTCGATATTCCCATCCCCGACTTGCTGCTGCGCCTGCGCGACAAGGCGAAGCGCGAAAAAATCCACTCGCCCGGCGCACCGCCGATGAGTCCTTTCGCGACCCTCGCCACCTCTCCTTCCCTGTGGCGCACGGCAATGACCATGAGCAAGGCAATGAATCACCTGCCCATCCAAGTCGCGCCGGTGAAACCGCTCCAGGAATGGCTCGGCCAACGCACCCTGCCCGAATGGCACGGCGGCGACTTCCGCAAGTGGATGAAGGAACGCGACGCAAAGCGATAAACCACTACATTCTTAACCGCAGAGATCGCAAAGAACACAAAGATAGACTAGGTGATGATCCCTCTTTGCGATCTTTGTGCTCTTTGCGGTTAAATTCTCCTTCTAACAACTTCATGAGCTCCCGCGACGCCATTTTCTCCAAGATCCGCACCGCCCTCGACGATGTGAAGGACAGGGCCGCCTACCCGGACTACGATTCCGCGGTAGTCCACTCGAAGCCAAAGCTCGAAGGCACGCCGCGCGAGGCATTTACGCGCAATTTCACGGCCGCGAGCGGCAAGGTCATGGGCAGTGTCGCCGAGCTCGCCTACTTTCTCCAACAGAACGGCCAAACCCATGGTTATTGTGATCCCTCGCTGATGGCCGAGGTCGGCAACGCCCTCGCCGCCGCCGGACTGGCCGTGGAAACGGCCTACAACCGCAGCCGCTACGAGGACTACCAGTTCGGTATCACCCGCGCCACAGGGGCGATCGCCGAATCCGGCAGCCTGATCCTCGATGACGCCCACACTTCCGACCGCCTCGCCGCGCTGTCCCCGTGGGTCCACGTCGGGGTCCTGCGTGAAAGCGAAATTCACCGCACCATTCCCGATGCGATGGCAGCCCTCGGGCCCAGCCGGAACATCCTGTGGGCCACCGGTCCGTCGAAGACCGCGGACGTGGAAGGTATTCTGATTGAAGGAGTTCACGGCCCCGGCCAGCAGCTCGCGCTCTTCCTCTGAATACGCTTTCAGGAAAACGCGTCATTCCACCGGCAAATGTCCGCGCTCGCGGCTTTAGCCGCGCGATGTCCGCAACTTCCTGCTCGCCCCGCGGTTTGTCGGGGAGATCATGGAAGCCGCACTGTCCTTCCCGCCGATCCACATGCCCGATTCCCGCCCGATGCCAGCGAACGACACCGCGGACGGGGATGACGTGGATGTGGCGCTGATGCAGCGGATCGCGGAAGGCGATGAGCGGGCGTTCCGCCAATTGGTCGAGCGTCACCAGAATGCGGTCGTCGGCACGGTGGCGCGGATGCTCAATGACCCGGCGGAGGCGGAGGATATCGCCCAGCTGGCGTTCCTGCGGGTCTGGAAACACGCCAAGCGCTGGCGGCCGGACGCCAAATTCACGACCTACCTTTTCACCATCACCCGCAACCTCGTCTTCAACGAAACCCGCCGCCGCTCGCGCCGGAAGGAGGTCTCGACCGACGAGCGCGAGGAAGAAAGCGGCTTCCAAATGGCCGCGGAAACCCGCCACGAGCCTCAGGAAGAAGCGATGAAGCTGGAAATGCACCAGCAGATCGACCGCGCCATCGGGACGCTGCCGGAAGCGCAGCGCACGGCGGTGATTCTCTACAGCTACGAGTCGATGCCGTATGAGGACATCGCGAAGGTGCTCAAGACCTCGGTGTCCTCGGTGAAGAGCCTTCTTTTCCGGGCGCGAACGACCCTGAGGGAAAAGCTGGCGAGCTATATGGCGGAGTGATTGTCTTGTTGTAGCGATGGTCAACGGATGCCCGGCTGGCCGGCCGTGCCCGAAAACTGGATAACTTTCTTCTCGAAAGAATCCCAATAGTCGATCTTCACGGTCGCGAACGTCCCAGCGACGCTGACTTCAATCCCTCCTAGACCAGCGGTCCGACCGTTGCTCTCCGTAAGGAACTTGATCAGCTTCTCTTTCGGCTCCGAGCGAACCAAGACTCCGTACCTAGCGGGGATCTCTCCGAGAGCTGGTCCATAAACGGAGGTGATCTCGAAATCCCCAAACCGGGACTTAATCTGCTGTAGAGGACGTCCGGGAAATTCGATCCGCTGAATCATCCGCCGAAGGTCCTTTCCTACTTCCACCTCAAGGCTTGCACTGAACTTGGCTCCAACCAGCTTCGTGGCATCGTAAGGCCCCGTGGCACGGAACTCCATCACTCCACCGGTGCTCACGACCTTCCATGCCCCCGGCGCGATCGCCACGTTTCCAATCTTGAAGGGCGCGACTTTGAGCGTGCCTTCGTCGCATCCAATGACTCCGGGCAAGGTTCGTGCAAACTTGTAGGTAATCGTCACCTCACCCTTCTCTCCGGCCGCTGGCCGGGCTGTCGCCCAAGCAAATCGAAAGTCTTCGTGCCCAGGCTGCGGAGCGGGAATCTTCTTCTGATCTTCCGGATGAAGCTCGTTACGCTTCAGGGTGACGAGCTTCATACCGCGGGTGAGAAACTCGACCATCGCTGCGTCGTCCTCTCCCCAGGCGTCGCGAAGTTCCAAATCCATCACCTTTCCGTCTTTCATTCGCCACGGGGCGACTTCAGCAGAGGTGATGTCCAGTGAAGTAAAGCTCGCAACGACAGAGACCAGTTGAATGAGAGAACGTCGGCTTCGTGTTGTCATGGCCGTGCTTCGCATGCTCGAAGGCAAACTTCTCGGCAAGAGGAAAGACCTGGTTTCGCCGCGGTCTTCCTTGGTGAGAAAGCACTCGGCTCAACGCTCCAACAACTGTCGGAACCTCGGCAGGATCTTCTGGAACAGCGTGTTCTTCCCGCCACGGGCGAGCTGCTCGCCGACCAAGCTGGCCGGAGTATCCGGATCGACCGGTCCCGGGGCTTCGACGACATGCCCCGGCGCTTCGATGCGGCGGGTCAAATGGGGCGCTCCGGCTTCCCGTGAAACCGAGACGGTCACGCCGCCGCCGGACAACTTCACCAAGCCAAGCGGAGCGGACGCGTCATCGGCGGTCACCGTGACGGCGATCGCCTTGCCGGCCGCGCCTTCGAAGGAAAAGCCCTCCTTGTTGCCGTTGCGGCGCTGGACCGCGAGATCGAGTTCCATGCCATCGCGCCAGCCGGCTTGCACCGCCAGCCATGCGACCATCTGCAGGGCGGTCTGGCGGTTGGCCGGGTGATGGACGATCTCGACCGCATCGATCTCCGGCAAGGCCGCGAGCACCAGCGGATCATCGAACAAGGCGGCAACGGAGACGCGGAACTGGAAGCTGCGCGTCCATGAAAGATCCTGCACCACCAGCTCGCGGGTCGCGCCCTGGATGGCATCGGCAATCCGCCCGAATGACTCACTCGGCTTGGCCCAGTCGGCGCTGTCGAACACAAAGCGGTCCACCAGACTGTAGAGACGGTCTTCGAAGCGCGGCGACAACTCGCCCTGCCACCAGAGGACCAGCGGCAGATCGGACGCGAGGTGGGCGAACACCGTGTTGCGCAAGCGGCCGGTGGCAGTGCCGGTGAGGGCGAAGGCGATCTGCTCGCAGCACACCGATTTCTTGCCGTGCGAAAGGTGGCAGTGGGCGGTGATCCACGCGCGGATCGAAGCCTCGGGCGCATTGCGATCGATGCCGACCAAGATCGCGCGGCAAGCGTGCTCGGCGGTCAGTTCGCGGATCGCGGCGGAGTTCTGCTCCAAGGCGCCGGGCGCTTCGGAGTAGATTGCCAGGTTCATCAGCGAGGCATTCGTGCGCGCCTCGTCTTCCTCCCACAGCTTGCGGAGTTCCTTGTCGATGGATCCGACGGAAACCTCGCGGCCGAGTTCGGGATGCATGGAAAGGGTGGTCATGGGAAAGTTGAGAGTCTCGGGTTGAGGGTTGAGAGCTCGAGTGGAAGGCAGGAAGTTCAGGTTCTTACTCTCAACTTTCAACCATCCACTCTCAACTTCGATCACAGTCTCCGCCACACGTGGCCGTCCTGCTGAAGCAGTTCGTCGGCTTCCTTTGGTCCCCAGCTTCCGGCGACGTATTCGGCCATCGGCGGCGGGGTATTGCTCTGGTGCCAGGCGTGCTCGATGTGGTCGATGAAGCGCCAGGCTTCCTCCACCTCGTCGCGGCGGGCGAAGAGCGTGGCGTCGCCGGCCATCGCGTCGAGCAGCAGGCGTTCGTAGGCTTCCGGGCTGCCCTTGCCGAAGCTGGTGGCGTAGTGGAAGTCCATCTTCACCGGCTCCAGACGCAAGCTGGTGCCGGGGATCTTGGAAACCATCCGCAGCGAGATTCCTTCGTCGGGCTGGATACGGATGACCAACACGTTGGCACCGGGCACGCCGCCGGGCAGCGCGTTGAAGAGTACGCAGGGCGCGTCCTTGAAGTGGATCGAAATCTCGGTCGCCTTCTTCGGCAGTTGCTTGCCGACGCGGATGTAGAACGGCACGCCGCTCCAGCGCCAGGTATCGATCATCAGGCGGACCGCGACGTAGCTCTCGGTCATGCTCTCGGGATCCACGCGATCTTCCTCGCGGTAGCCGGGGCGCGGCTTCCCATCCACATGACCGGCGGTGTATTGGGCACGGATCACGTTTTGGGCGACCTTCTCCGGGGTATCCCACTGGCGCAGCGAACGGATGACCTTCACCTTTTCATCGCGCACGCCATCGGCGCTGAGGTCGGTCGGCGGCTCCATCGCGATCAGGCTGAGGAGCTGCAGCAGGTGGTTCTGCACCATGTCGCGCAGTGCACCGGACTTGTCGTAATAACCGCCGCGGCCTCCTTCCATGCCGAGGTTCTCGGCGCAGGTGACCTGGACATGGGAAATGTAGCGGCTGTTCCAAAGCGGCTCGAAGATCGCGTTGGCGAAGCGCAGCACCATGATGTTCTGCGCGGTCTCTTTGCCGAGGTAGTGGTCGATCCGGTAGGTGTCCTTTTCGTTGAAGGTCCGGTTCACCACTTGGTTGAGGTGCTGGGCGGTGGCGAGGTCGGTGCCGAAGGGCTTCTCGACGATCACGCGGGACCAGCAGCCGTCCTTGGCCTTGTTGAGACCGGCGGCCTTCAACTGTTCAAGGATGTCATCGAAGAATTCCGGCGCGGAGGCGACGTAGAACAGGCGGTTGCCCTTCCCGCCGCGCTCGCGGTCGATCGCGTCGAGGCGCTCGGCCAGTCGCTTGTAGCCATCGGCGTCGGTGAACTCGCTCTGGTGGTAGTGAATGTTTTCCTGGAAGGACGCCCAGATCGCGTCGTCGTGGCCGGAGCGGGAAACCTTGCGGTTCAATTCCTCGAGGCCCTTGCGGAATTCCTCGTCGCTTTTCTCGCGGCGGGCGAAGCCGAGGATCTTCACGCCGGGCGGCAGTTCGCCGTCGATCGCGAGGTTGTAGATCGCCGGCACCAGCTTGCGGTGGGTGAGGTCTCCGGTGGCACCGAAGATCACGACGGTGCAAGGCTCGGGGCGCGAGCGGGAGACGAGGTCTTCGCGAAACGGATTCGTCATGGGCAGGGCGCGGTGTGTCTCAAAGTGGGCCGCCGGAAAAGAGAAATGGGTATGAATTCTCGTCAACCAGAGGATCAAGGCGGCGATTGGAAGGAGGAAAGTAGCAACAAAACGGGCGAAATCGACGAAAGGAAAAGACAGGAAGAGGCGAGATTCCCAAGCGGCTGTTCATTTCGCCGGTTTCGATCGTTTCGTTGTTCTCCCCATCGCCTCCCCCCGATGGCGAATTTGTAGGAAATCACCCGACCGGCCTCTCCGATTCCCGCAAATCACAGTGGCTTTTGCAGGAGATCGAGGATGCGCCCGGTCGCGCCGTCGTGGCCATGGAGCACTTCCGCCGCGGCATCGCAGGCGGCGGCGCGAAGCGCAGGATCGCCAAGAAGGCGTTCGAGCGACTGCTTCAGCTCGGACGCGTCGCGGAATCGGACCGCTCCGCCGGCGCTCACAAGCGAGGTGGCCAGCGGCTCGAAGTTCTCCATGTGCCGGCCGAAGAGGACCGGACGTCGCGCCATGATGGCCTCGGCGGGATTCTGGCCGCCAATACCGAGGATGCTTTTCCCGATCACCACGAGCGTGGCATGCGCGGTCCAGTCCCTCAGCTCACCGGTGCTGTCGATGACGAGACAAGCCTGCTCAGGATTTGCGGGGCGATGAAATGCGGACCTCAAGACTACTTCGAAGCCCTGCTTTTCCAAGTCAGCCTTCACCTCCGCTCGTCGCTCGGCGTGCCGCGGAACCACGGCAAAGAGGGCACCGGTTTCGCGGACAACCTTGCCGATCCAAGCCTCCTCGCCGGCATGGGTGCTAGCCGCGAGTACAACGGGACGGCCTTTGCCGAAGGCGTCGAGCATCGCGGCAAATTCGGGCCGTTGAGCCGGCTTCGCAGCCGCTCCCGGATCGAATTTGGAACTGCCCGTGACAAAGATCCGGTCATCCATCACTCCCAAAGCCACCCAGCGGTCATGGTCTGCGGATTCTTGGGCTGCAACCAGATTGAGCATCCTGAAGACCGGCCGCACTAC
>CBKZPU010000147.1:0-12691 GCA_966696705.1 uncultured Verrucomicrobiaceae bacterium
AAACGCCCGGCCTCGCGAAAGGCCGGGCGTTTGAAATCAGGCGTGTGCCGGAAGGATCAGATGCCCTTCTTGACCACGTCGAAGAGCAAGTCGATGACGCGGTTGGAGTAGCCCCACTCGTTGTCGTACCAGCTCACCAGCTTGAAGAAGGTCGAGTTCAGCTCGATCGACGAGCCGGCGTCGAAGATCGACGAGTGCTTGTCGTGGATGAAATCGGTGGAGACCACTTCCTCGTCGGTGTAGGCGAGGATGCCATTGAGGTAGGTGTCGGAGGCCTTCTTCATGGCGGCCTTGATCTCGGCGAGCGAGGTGGCCTTGGTGGTCTTCACGGTCAGGTCCACCACGGACACCGTCGGCGTCGGGACGCGGAAGGACATGCCGGTCAGCTTGCCCTTCACTTCCGGGCAGACCAGAGCGGTGGCCTTGGCAGCGCCCGTGCTTGCGGGGATGATGTTGATGGCGGCGGAGCGGCCACCCTTCCAGTCCTTCTTGGACGGGCCATCCACGGTCTTCTGCGTGGCGGTGTAGGAGTGGATGGTCGTCATCAGGCCTTCCTCGATGCCGAAACCTTCCTTGAGCAGGACGTGGACGATCGGGGCGAGGCAGTTGGTGGTGCAGCTCGCGTTGGAGATGATGTGATGCTGGGCCGGGTCGTACTTGTCGTCATTCACGCCGACGACGAAGGTGCCGTCCTCGCCCTTGGCCGGGGCGGAAATGATGACCTTCTTGGCACCGGCGGCGATGTGGCCCTTGGCCTTTTCCGCGTCGGTGAAGAGACCGGTGGACTCGATCACGACTTCCACGCCGAGGTCCTTCCACGGCAGGCCTTCCGGGCTGCGGGCGGAGACGACCTTGATTTCGTGGCCGTTGACCACCAGCACGTCGTCTTCTTCCAGTTCCGGCTTGGACTTCTTCGAGGAGACGGTGCCGTTGAACTTGCCCTGGGTGGAGTCGTACTTCAGCAGGTAGGCGAGGTTGTCGGCCGGCACGATGTCACCCACGGCGACAACGTTGAAGGTGGTTCCAAGGTGGCCCTGCTCGACGAGAGCGCGGAAGACGAGGCGGCCGATGCGCCCGAACCCGTTGATGGCGATGGTGGTCATGGTGGTAGGTCGTGTTCCCGGCGGGAGTTCGCCGCCGGGGGCGGGATGATGCACGCGCTCCCATGGGCGTCAATGCCCCGGTGGGTCAGGAAAAAAGCAGCAGCCAGCATGCCGCGGAGCCCCGCTCAGCTTGTCGCGCAAGGGTTGGCGCGTCATTTCCCGCAAATTCCGCGTGGCGGGAGCGTATCCGGCGGCCTAGCGTCCCGCCCATGCACACCATCCCCGTCGAGCACAACGATCCGATCAACGCGCAAATCCTCGCCGTTTCGGAGGATCTCGTCGCCGGCTTCCACCGGCATCCGTTCCATGTGATCGCGGAAAAGAGCGGCGTGGACCTCGGCACGGTGCTGGAGCGGATCCGCGCGATGCTGGAGGCGGGCGTGGTGCGCCGGGTGCGCCAGACGCTGCTTTCCACCAAGCTGGCCCACGGCGCGCTGGTCGCGTGGAAGGTTCCGGAAGAAAAGCTCAATGCGGCGTTCGATTTCATGTCCAAGGAGGACCCGTTCTCCGGGCACGTGGTCATCCGCTCCACCGATACCGAGGTTTCCGGCTCCGGCTACCGGCTCTGGACCACCCTGAAGGTGCCGGTCGGCGAGTCGCTGGACGAGCACGCCACCGCCCTGCTGCGCCTGACGGGGGCCACGGAATACCTTCTCATGCCGGCCAACGGCGTGTTTGCCCTCGGCGTGGGCCACGTCCGCCGCCGCGCGCTGGAACCCGGCGACAAGGCGGAGGAAGTGGCGACCATGATGACCACCGCCACGGTCGAGCTGACGCCGGAGGAGTGGACCGTGCTGCTCGCCTTGAAGGAAGAGCTTCTTCCCGAGGAAATCATCGCCAGCCCGTGGGATGCCCGTGCGGAAAAGGCCGGAGTTTCCGTGGATCGCTTCTGCGAGGTCGCCACGAACCTCAATGACAAGAAGGTCATCGGCCGCTTTTCCACCTTCCTCGAGCACGTCAAGCCGTCCACGACCGGCGAGCGAGTCACGCGCTTCAACGGCCTCTTCCACTGGGCGGTGCCAAAGGGCCGCGAGATCGAGGCCGGGGGCGAGGTCGGCCGCCACTACTGCATGACCCACTGCTACTGGCGCGAGGGCGGTCCGCAGTTCGGCGGCGTGAACATCATGGGCGTCGTCCACGGCACCGAAAAAGCCCGCGTGCTGGAGCACAAGGCCGCCATCGACCGACACCTCGAAAGCGTCGGCATCCCGGTTTCCTACACCAACGTCTTCTGGGGCGGCCGCTCGGAGATCAAACCCTCCGAAATTTCCCCGGTGGTGTATCGGGAATGGCATGCGAAGCACGCGGGTCAATAGTCACCGGTCAGCAGTCATTGGGAAACAGCCCTTGCCTGTTTCCGGTGACCATTGGCCATTGACCGCTGACCGCCCTGCGACAATTTCGTCACAAGCGCCCCGTTCCCGCCGTCACGGGGCGTCACTAAAGCTCAGCGCGCATGCAGAAAATCCTGATTGTCGAGGATGAACGCGATATCGCCGACCTCGTGGGCTTCAACTTGGAGCGCGCGGGCTACGAGGTGCTGAAGGCCCACGACGGCATCACCGGCGCCGAACTCGCCATCCGCGAGCGGCCCGACCTCGTCGTGCTGGACCTGATGCTCCCGGGCAAGGACGGCTACGGGGTTTTCAAGGAACTCCGCCGCGACTCGCGCAGCCGCGACATCCCGGTGATCATGCTGACCGCACGCGCCCAGACCGAGGACCGCATCCAAGGCCTCGAAGCCGGTGCCGACGACTACCTGACCAAGCCCTTTTCGCCGAAGGAACTGATGCTGCGGGTGCAGGCCGTGCTCAAGCGCAGCGACGGCCCGCCGGGCTCCGTGGAAGTGACCTACGGGCCCTTCCGCTTCGACAAGAATTCGCTCAAGTTCTATCTCAAAGGTGAGCCGGTCGAACTGACATCGACCGAGTTCAAGCTGCTGCTTTTCCTGACCGAGCGGGCCGGCAAGGCACAGGACCGCAACGACTTGCTCCGCACGGTCTGGGGTTACAGCGACGAGGTCCACAGCCGGACCCTCGACACCCACATGAAGCGACTCCGCCAGAAACTCGGCGATTATGCAGCGATGGTTGAAACCGTGCGTGGCATTGGCTACTGCGTGTCGTCCCTCTGAGGATGACCGAGCCCTTTGCCACCCTCTCCACCGTTGCCGCGCTGGCTGCCCTCGCCGCGCTCGGCATCACGGCCCTGCGCCTGCGACGGGCGAGGAAGGAATTCCACGAGGAAGTCGCGGCTTGGAAGCTGAAGCTGGATCTCGACCTGCGGCAGGCGAAGCGGGAGCGCGACCAGTTGCTCGACGCGCTGGGCGACGCCTTCATGCTGGTCGATGCCAATGCCCGCGTGCTCTTCGCCAACAAAGCGGCGCGGACCCTCTTCCGCGGCCGGGATCTCACCGGCCGGACGGTGCACGAGGCCTTCCTCGACCAGCGTCTCGCGGCCGCCTTGATGCGCTGTCTGGAAACCGGCGAGGCGACCGTGACGCGCGCCATCCTGCCACAACAGTCCTCCCCGCTGGGCGACCAGGAGCGCCGCGGGATGAACGCCTGGGTCATCGACGCCGCCCGGCTTTCCGACAGCCCGGCGGACGATCCCACCACCCGAGTCGTGATTCGTGATGTGACCAACGAGTATCAAACCGAGCAGATCCGGAAGGACTTCGTGGCGAATGCTTCCCACGAACTCCGCACGCCGCTGGCCATCATCAACGGCTACTTGGAAAACCTCATCGACGACGACCTTCTCGACGACAAGGAGCTGTCGCGCCGTTTCCTCAAGGTGATGCGCAAGCATACCGAGCGCATTTCGCGGATCGTCGAGGACATGCTGGTCATTTCCCGCCTCGAGTCCGGCGAAGCCGCGGCGCTGAAGGTGAAGCCGTTCCGCATCCGTTCCTGTGTCAGCGACGTGCTGGAGCGCCTCGAGTCGGTGATCCACAACCAGCAGGCGACGATCAAAATCGACATGCCGGATCTCGATTTCACTTTCGCCGGCGACCGCTTCTACTGGACGCAGGTGCTTTTCAATCTGGTCGAGAACGCCCTGAAGCAAAACCCGCGTCCCGGCCTCACGGTGACGATCGGTTGCAACCGCGACGACGAATCGACCCGGATCTGGGTGGCGGACGATGGCGTGGGCATCCCCAGCGCGGACCTGCCGCACATCTTCCGGCGCTTCTACCGCGTCGAAAAGCATCACTCGCAGGAAGAGATCAAGGGCACTGGACTGGGTCTCTCGATCGTGAAACGCGCGGTCGAGGCGCACGGCGGAAGCATCCGAGTCAGCTCCACCCCGGGACAGGAAACGCGCTTTACCATGGAGGTGCCCCGCGAGGCGGAAGCGCGTCTTTTGGCGGAGGCCGAAGCGAACGCGCTGCCGGAGCTTCAGAAGACGGAGGGCTGATCCTGCCCGGTCCAATCGATGCGCTCGTAGATCGCGCGCAGCTTCTTCCCGCGGTCGGGATGGACGAAAGCAACCCACGCCAGCTTGCCCGACAAATGGGCGGCGAAATCCGGATGACCTTCGCGGTTCTGTGACCATGGACCGTGGCGCACGCAGTTGGTCAAGATCGCCTTGAGCCGGTCAAACTCGCGCCGGTCGAGGTTGGGCCGCTCGTTCAAGATAATGCCGGCGGCATGCTGCTTCTGTCCCTGCCGCATCACGCGGGTCTTGCGATGGTTAGGATGGAAGCCCTCCTCCAGAATCACCGCTCCGGCGGTGACGACGAAACGCTTCACCTGGCACGCGAAATCCTCGCCGCCGGAAAACAGCAGGTCATCGGCGTAGCGCGTGTAGCTCGCGCCCGCCAACTTCGCGAGTCCCGCCAAGCGGCAATCGAGCCGGAACGCGCACAGGTTCGCCAAGGTGGGTGATGTCGGTGCGCCTTGTGGCAGGTGAGGCGTTGCCAGCCGTCGCCTCGCCGCCCAAGCGCGCGCTTTCTCCGCCACGACCGCCGCTGGCACCGCATGAGTGGTCAATCGCGTCAACGCGCGGGCCACCGGCTCGGGGTAGCCAGCGGTGAGAAAGATCCGCAGGACCCGTGTCGCGGTGATGGAGGGAAAGAAGTCCTCCAGGTCGAACCGGACCAGCACGTGCTTGCCGGCGTGCGGCTCGACGAAATCCCGCACGGAGTTTCCTTTCCGGAATCCCTTCGCTGCCTCGTGTGGCGGAATAGCCTCGAGAATTCGTCGCAAGACTTGCCGCTGCGCGTGCTTGAGCAGGCCCTTCGGCATTTCGATCAGCCGGAGCCCACCACTTTTCTTCTCATGCCAGCGGTGACGATAGTGCTCCGCGCTGCCGTAAGCGGTCAGCCAGCCGAGATCATCCGGCTGCAGCCCCAACTCCCCCACCAAGTCTCCCAGCGTGGCGATCCGCGGCACCGGCCACGTCCGCGGCGCGCCCTCCGCCGGGGCCATGCGCGGTTCAGCGAAGGCCGGCACGATCCGTCCCCGGCTGGCGATCCACGCCTTGATGAACGGCGGATGGGCGGCAATGCGATCCGCCACCTTCCGGACGGTCGGCCGCGGCTGCGCTCCGAATTCCCGGCTCAGTTTTTCCGCCAGCGAAATCAGCCAGCGCGCCTTCCTCAAGTCGCCCACGAGCGGCTTCGCCCGGTCCACCAGTGCCGCGGGATCATCCAGCGGCCCGGCCGTCAGTGCGGCAGCGAGGAGGCGGATGCTGTGAGCTTGGGAGGGCATTTGAAACGGAATACCGGATGCGGGGAGGCTCCGTCCGCCAACGCGTCCGGTCGGGCGCGGGCGGTTTCACGCGGCAGCGTGACTGGGCCCTCGCCTCGGAATGCCTTGGTGATTCGATTCCCCGGGGTAGCCCCGGAGAGGCCGCATGCGTTTCTTCACACGGCCAGCTTGGCGCACGGGCCTCCCCGCGATCCGGCCGCCAACCTAGGCAGCCGCGGCCCGCCCCGTCAAAGCCTGCGGCTCTCCTGGCGTTTGCGCCCGGGAAAACCGCTTCGAACAAAATTTTGACAAACCGCAAGCCGCCCGCTACAGACCCCGCCCCCGGCCGCGGAAATCGCGCGGCGGGATCCTGAATCCTCACGCCCATTTCGTCATGGCCAAGAAGCACGTTCTCAAAGCCGAACCGCGCCAACGCTCCGGTTCCGGAGTCCTCAAACAATTGCGCCGCGAGGGCTGGGTCCCTTCCGTCATCTACGGACGCGGCTCCGAAAACAAGAACCTGAAGGTTGACGCCAAGGCCTTCGACGAGCTGCTGGCCCACGCCACCTCGGAAAACATTCTCATCAATCTGGACCTCGGCGGTGCCAACCAGCTCGCCTTCCTCCAAGCCGTCCAGCACGACCCGCTTTCGGGCAAGGCCCTGCACGTCGATTTCCTTTCCGTCGATGAGAACAGCGAAATCACCGCCCACATCCCGGTGCACCTCACCGGTGAAGCCGCGGGCGTCAAGGCCGGCGGTCTGCTCGAGCAACTCGGCCACACCCTCGAAGTGCGCTGCGTCGCCTCGAACCTCCCGGAAGTCCTCGAGTTCGACGTGACCGGCCTCAACGAAGGCGACTCGCTGCACATCGGCGATGTGAAGTTGCCCGCCGGTGTCACCGCGACCCACGCCGACGACGTCGTCATCGCCCACGTGGCGAAGAGCGCCGCCGCCGTGTCGGAAGCCGCCGCCGCCACCGCCTGATCGGCCATTCTTTCCCGAAAGCCCGGTCCGCACGAGCGGCCCGGGCTTTTGTTTGGAGAATCATCAACCGCAAGGAACAGAAAGCCCGCAAAGGAATCCTGAAGTTCTTTCTCTGCGATCGTCGCGCTCTTTGCGGCTAATCCGTTCACCGTCCCGGCATTTGGAAAACGAAGCCTCCATCCCCCTCGTCGTCGGTCTCGGCAATCCCGGCCGGCAGTATGAGAACACCCGCCACAATGCCGGGTTCATGGTGCTCGACCGCCTGGCGCTGCTCGCCGGCGTGCCCTTCGAATCCAAGCCGAAGTGGCAATCCCATGTCGCCAAGCTCCCCGGCTCCGGCGTGCTGCTGGTGAAGCCGCAGTGTTTCATGAACCTCAGCGGCCGGCCGGTGCGCCAGATCGCGGCCTTCCACAAGTGGACCCCGGAGCAGATCCTGGTGGTCTATGACGACACCTCCCTGCCGCTCGGCAAGCTGCGCTTCCGCGAGCGAGGCAGCGCCGGCGGGCACAATGGCATCAAGTCGCTCATCGAGCATCTGGGCGGCGAGGCCTTCCCCCGGCTCAAGGTCGGCATCGGTGCCTCGGAGCCCGGAAACCTGACCGGCCACGTGCTCGGAACCTTCCGCGAGGAGGAGCGGGAAGCGCTTGAAAACACGCTTGCAAGGGCCGTTGCCGCTGTGCAGCTTGCGCTCTCCCAAGGCCTCCCGGCCGCCGCCAGTTTTTACAACAGCAACAACGGAACCACCTAACCAAAACGTCCCCACATGAGCCGCAAGTACGAAGGACTCGTCGTCCTGAACACCAAGTCGATCGAAGGCACCGTCGAAGACCTCGTCGCCACCGTCAGCAAGGAAATCGAATCCGAAGGTGCGAAGGTCGCCGAAGTCCAGCAACTCGGCCGCCGCAAGTTCGCCTACAACTCGCGCCACCTCGAGAGCGGCCACTATGTGACCTACTCCTTCAAGGCTGAGCCAGAAGTGATCGACCGCATTCAGGCCAAGCTTCGCTTGAACGGAAACGTTCACTTGCAGCACTTCCAGCGCGTTGCCTGAGATTCCGCTTGATGTGTTCTCACGAACACGTCATTTCTTTTTTTCCTCTGCCCTAACTAGCCTGACACTGCCATGGCCAATCTGAACAAAGTGATGTTGATCGGGAACCTCACCCGTGATCCTGAAGTCCGTTACACTCCCAAAGGAACCGCCGTCGGCGACCTAGGCTTGGCCGTGAACCGGCGCGTTTCGGATGGCAATGGCAACTGGTCCGACGAGACCACCTTCGTCGATATCACCGTCTGGGGCACCAACGCGGAGAACGCGCAGAAGTACCTGACCAAGGGCCGCGGCGTCTTCGTCGAGGGCCGCTTGCAGATGGACACCTGGGAGGACAAGCAGTCCGGCCAGAAGCGCAGCAAGCTCAAGGTGGTGGCGGAAGTCCTCCAGTTCCTGCCCGATGGCAAGCAAGGTGCCGGCGGTGGTGGCGGCAGCGGCCCGCGTCCCGGCAACGGGGATGGCGGCGGCTACTCGCAGCCGCGCCAATCGTCCGGCCCGCCGCAAGGTGCCTCGCCGGCAAGCTCCGGCGACTACCACGACGAGGAAGACGACATTCCATTCTGAACTTGAAAAGGCCGGGCAGCAATGCCCGGCCTTTTTCGTGGCGGCGAGGTAGCCCGCGAGCCATGGGACTCCGGGCGGTGATTTTCACAACATCTTCACCACCACGCCCAAGGCCGCACACGTGGCGAGGACCGGGATCACCCCGACCTTGAATCGCTCCATCGCCACCCACGCGCCGATGGCAGCCAGCGCGACGAACGCATCGAACTTTCCTTCTCGGGGAACAAGCGCGTGCACTGCGAACCAGATCGCGAGATTGAGGATCACGCCCACCACGGCAGCGGTGATCCCGGTGAGCGTGGATGCCACCGCCCGTCGTTCGCGAAGTCCCTCGACGTGCGGAGCGCCGAGGAAGACGAAGAGGAAGCAAGGCAGGAAGGTTACCCACGTCGTGATCACCGCACCCAGAGTCGCCGCCAGCAGCGGCGACAGGTCGCCAGGATTCAGCCATCCGGCGACAAAGCCGACGAACTGCAGCACCATGATCAGCGGTCCCGGCGTCGTTTCCGCCAGACCCAGCCCCGCCATCATCTGTTCGGCTCCCAGCCAGTGATAGTGCTCCACCGCCATCTGCGCGACGTAGGGCAGCACCGCATAGGCCCCGCCGATCGTCACCAGGGCCGCCTTGCTGAAGAACAGTCCCTGTTGGAAATGGATGCCCTTCCAATCCTGCAGAAACCCGCAGGCCAGCACGGGCAGCCACCAAAGCGTGAGGCAGATCGCGGAGACGGTAAACGTCCGTCGCCAGGTCGCTGGCGGCGATGGCGGGAGTTCCACGAAGGGCTCACCGCCAACATCCGCCTTGCCATGCCCCTTCCCCGCCGGGAATTGCTTGGGAAAGTGTTTCCCTCCGATCCAGCCGATCAAGGCAGCGCCGAGAATGATCGCCACGAAGTTGATCTTGAGGAAGAAGATCGCGACGAAGGCAAGCAGCGCGAGACCCCACAAGGCGGGAGTCTTCAGTGCCTTTGAGCCGATGCGCTTCACCGCCGACGCCACGATGGCGATGACCGCGGGCATCAGCCCGTAGAAGACCCCCTGGACCCACTTCACCTCACCGCCAGCCATGTAGAGCCAGCTCAGGAAGTACAGGATGAACACCGACGGGATCACGAACAACGCCCCCGCCGCGATCCCGCCGCGCGCGCCGTGCAGGCGCCAGCCGAGGTAGGTGGCGAGCTGCTGCGCCTCCGGCCCCGGCAGCAGCATGCAGAAGTTCAGCGCGTGGAGGAAATGGTCCTCACTGATCCAGCGGCGCCTCTCGACCAGCTCCTTGTGCATGATCGCGATCTGCCCGGCCGGCCCGCCGAAGCTGATCCAGCCGAGCTTGATCCAGAAGCGCAACGCTTCGCCGAAGGTGGGAACGGGAGGTGGAGTCATCGTCACGCTCGGTGGCATCAACGACGCCATGTCGAAGGGCGTCGCCTTATGATGCGCCGAAAGATGGGTGACGAAATCGAAACACGCACGCCCTTACTTCACCTGCAGCGCCGTCGCGTTCACGATCAAGGCATCCGCTGTCGATCCGGGCGCGACCTTTCCGGACACGACGACGGTCGCCAGATTTTCCAGTCCACCGACTCCTTCGACGCCCTCGTTGAGCACTTTGCCATCCGAGCCTGCGATCTGGATCGTGGCGATTCCGACCTTCTTATCCTCTGCCGAATCACAGCAGGCGTCCCATGGCGTCTCGCAGTTGTCGCCCGGCATTTCATTGCAGGCGGTGAGGACCTCGGGATCACCCACGATGAATGCGGCGCGTCCTTCGACAAAGGGCTTCTTGCTGCCCATGATGCGGCCGGTGAGCGTGATTTCATCTCCCGGCTTGGCGGTGGTACGGGCGACGTGGATTGCCTTCGCCTCTCCCGTCGGCGCGGTGGCGAGGACGTTCGACAATTCGGCGCTGGGAGCGGGCGACGCTTTGGGCGCGGCGGTGGTGGTGGACTTCTCTTGGCAGGAAGCGAGCAGACAGGCGACGGCGAGGATCAGTTTGGTTTTCATGTTAGATTTCAGGTTAAATGGATTCAGGAAGAACGGAGCGCCACCGGCAGCGATGGTTTCAGGCAGCGGATCGCGGGCGGCAAAGCACCTAGCAAGCCGAGCAGCAGTCCGGTCAGCACGCCGGTGACTGCGACGCCCGGGCTGATGTCGAGCGTGAAGGCACCGATGGAGAACGGCACGGTGCGGCCATCAAGTAGCAGCACCGCCGCGAGCGACGCGACCAGCGTGCCCGTCAGGCAAGCCAGCGTGCTTTCCTGCACCAGGCTCGCCAGCAACGCGCCGCGGCCATAGCCGATCGCTTGCAGCGTGGCCATCTCGCGGACCCGCGAGGCAAAGGCGGCGTAGAGCGTGTTCACTCCACCGAACAAGGCACCCGCGGCGATCAGTCCGGCGGTGATCCAGGTCATGGCTCGCAGCGGTTTGAAGAACGAACTCAAGCGGGCATAGTAGTCGCTCTCGCGCAAGGCGCTCAGTTCAAGATCGAGGCGTTGCTTTGCAAACAAGTCGGCGTCGGCGAAGCCAGCGGGATCGTCGAGTCGCAGGACCACGCAAGACACCGTCTCGCGCTTCGCCAGCACGCGGATGTCGCCAAGCGCGGCCCACAACTCGGACTCCAGCACCGTGCCGGGCGCGGCGAAGATGCCGGAGACGGTCAGTTCCTGGCCATCGAGCGTCACGCGCTTGCCGGGTTGCAGGTCAGCTTCGGAAATCCCCAGCTTTCGCCACGCCAGTCGTCCGGCCATGAGTTGACCCGCAGCAGGAAAGTTGCCGGTGATGATCCGCACCTCGGGATGGACTCGCAAGGCCTGCGGCGTGACGCCACGGAACATCGCCTGCGCGCGCTTGCCATCGCCGAGATCGAGGTAGTTCATGTAGTGAATCTCGCTCGAAACCGCACGCACGCCGAGTTCCTCGCCGATCCCCGGCACCGCGGCCTCCGCGATCCCGGCGGCGCTGTCGGCCACCTCGCTGCGCTGGATGCTTTCCTCGGAGCCCGCGCCGACAAGGACGACATTGTGCGGGGACCCGGACGCGGAGAGCACGCGCTTCATTCCTTGGTTGATCGCGACCGCGGCCATCACCAGCAGCACCACCAGCGCGCTGCCACCAATGGTCTGGAGCAACCGGCTTTTCGAGCGGGTGAGATTCCGCACGGCATAGGAGAAAGGAAGCATGTCTAACTACGGAGGTTTTTCACGATCGGCTGCATCACGGCCTGCCATGCCGGCCACAGTGAGGCGAGAATGCCGAGTGCGAGCGCCGCGGCGATGCCAGTGCCGATGACGGTGACATCCGGTTGAACGGCGAGGGTCTGGCCTTCATTGCCCATGGTGAAGCTCTGCCAGCGCAAGAAAGCCACGGAGAGCCCCACCCCGGCGATGCCGCCCGCCAATCCAAGCATGCCGCCTTCGCCGATGACCAGACAGCCGATCGCACGACCGGGATAGCCAAGCGTGCGCAGCACCGCATTCTCCTTCACCCGGCCGCGAACGATGAGCAGCAGCGCATTCGCCACCAAGGCGGTGACCGCGAGCACCGCGCCGATGCCGAGCCAGCGGGTGAAGCCGATCAACTCGATCAATTCGGCCGCCGTCTCAGCAAAGAACGCCTTCTCCGGGCGCGTGTCGGTCGGCTGGGCATCCGAATGGAAGCGCTCGTCGATGGCTTTCGCCACTCGCGACAAATCCTGCGACGAATTCACGCGGACATTGAACTGGGTGACCGCGCCGAGACCGGCGCGTGAAGCGCGTTGCAAGAAGGGCAACTTCACATAAGCGACGTTGTTGTCCTGCGGGAAGGGCGATCGCAGGATTCCCGCCACGGCGACGGTCACGCCCGCGCCATCGAAGCGGTCACCGGGCTTCAAGCCGCGGCGCCGGGCGAAGACCTCGCCCAGCAGCGCCCCATCGCCACGCTTCTGCCACTCCTCCATGCTTCCTTCGATCACCTCGATCTCCGGCGCGAACTTCGCGAGTTGGTCGTCCGGCACGCCGCGGAAAGTGATCACGTCGAGCGAGGCCCCGCAGTTATTGACGACGATCTGCACCGGAATGACGTCGCGCACGCCATCGATGCGGCGGATCTCGTCGGCATAGTGTTCCGGCAGGCGGCTGGCGGAAGGACAGAAGCGATTCTGGCGATAGACAACGAGTGTGGTGTCCGCCGCGCTTTGCTCGGTGGCCTTGGCCAGTGAGCGCTGCAAGGTTTCCACCGCCGTGAAGAGGAACATGCCGGAGGCCACGCCCAGCACGGTGAGCAACGAGCGCACCCGGTGGCGCGAGAGCTGCGTCCA
>CBKZPU010000148.1:0-12571 GCA_966696705.1 uncultured Verrucomicrobiaceae bacterium
TGACGATTGGAGGAAAGGGTGGATTTTCCACCGCCACTGGGACCGCGGAATTCATTCCGCGCTCCCAGTGAGCCTACAGAAGCTGCGTCTCCGCCAGCAGGTGATAGGTCCCCTGCTTCGCGACGAGCTCCTCATGCGTGCCGCTTTCGACCAGGCGGCCGTGGTTCATCACGAGAATCGTGTCGGCATGCCGCACGGTGGAGAGACGGTGCGCGATGACGAGGCTGGTGCGGCCGGCCATCAGGCGTTCAAGGGCCTCATTCACAAGTCGCTCGCTCTCGGTATCGAGCGCGCTGGTGGCCTCGTCTAACAAAAGGATCCGCGGATCGGCGAGAATCGCGCGGGCGATGGCGATGCGCTGGCGCTGGCCGCCGGATAGCTTGGTGCCGCGCGGCCCGACGAGGGTGTCGTAGCCCTGCGGAAGCGCCTCGATGAAGGCATGCGCGTTCGCCTGCTTGGCCGCGTTCTCGATGTCGGAGTCACTGGCTCCCGGGCGACCGTATTCGATGTTCTCGCGGATCGAGCCGCCGAAAAGCATCACCTCCTGAGGCACCACGGCGATTTGTTTGCGCAGCGAGGAAAGCTCCAGCTCCGCGGCATCGGCGCCATCGAAGAGAACGCGGCCGCTTTCCGGCTGGTGGAAGCCGAGGATCAGCGAAAACACGGTCGATTTCCCCGCGCCGGACGGACCGACGAGCGCGACACGCTTGCCCGGCGCGACGTGGAAGGACAACTCGTGCAGCACGGCTGCCTCCGGGCGCGAGGGATAGCGGAAGCGCACGTTCTCGAAAGCGAGCTCGCCGTGGAGTCGTTCGGCGACACGACTACCGGTGGCCTCCGGCTTCTCGGCCATCAGCTCGCGCAGGCGCTCGGTCGCGCCGGACATCGCCTGGACCTGGGAAATGATCTCGGGCATCGAGCCCAGCGACGCGCCGACGAAGACGCTGAACAGCACGAAGGCCATGAAGTTCGTCTGCGAGATTTCCCCCTTCGCCAGCATGTGCGAGCCGAACCACGCGACCCCGGCGATGGTGCCGAACATGGCGAAGATGATGAACGACAGGAACGCCGCCCGCGCTTTCGCACCGCGCAAGGTGACATCGAAGAAGCGCGACAGCGCGCGATTGTAGCGGGTGAGTTCGTACGGCTCGTTCGAGAACGCCTTCACGTCGGCGATGCCCTGCACGCTTTCCTCCATCACCATGCCGGACTCGGCGAGCGCCTCCTGGGCATCGCGCGAATGCTGGCGGACCCGGCGTCCCGACATCGCCACGGCCAGCACCACCACGGGCACGCTCGCCAGCATCACCAGCGAGAGCTTCCACGAGAAAAAGAACACGGCGACGAGGCTGCCGGCGAGGATCACGCTGTGGCGCGCCGCCTGCGGCAACGTGTTGAGCAAGGTTTCGCGAACGGTGCCGAGGTCGGCGGAAACGCGGTTGCTGACGGAGCCGGCGCGCTGGTCTTGGAAGAACGGCACCGGCAGCTTCATCAGGTGGCCGAAGAGATCGCGGCGCAGGTCATTGAGCGCCGCCTCGCCGGAGCGGGTGAAGCCCTTGACGCGCCAGTAGGCGATGAAGGACTGCACGGCCAGCACCCCGAGCAGGATCAGGATCTTCTGGTCCGCCTTCGCTTGGGTCGCCGCGGCATCGAGCCCGCGCTTCCACGAGTCCGCTGGGTCGCCAATGAGATCCTTGAGGAACAGCGGGAAGGCCAGCGACAGGCCAGCGGTGACGAACAGCGCGATCACCGAGGGGATGAAGATCTTCCGGTGGGGACGCAGGTAGCCGAGCACCCAGGCGAGCCCCTCTTTTCCGCTCCCCTTCTTCTTTTCCGGCTCGGCTGTCGGCATGCGCGGGATGGGAAACGATGCTGCCCCGCACGTCAAACGTGTAGCGGAACGGGTGTGTCCGCAGAGAAAGGCCTTTGTAGCGGCACGACTGCGTCGTGCCCGCTGGGTTTGTACCGCATCTTGAGTCCGAGCGGCGATCCGACTTGTGGCTCCGCCCAGCCGGCACGACGCAGTCGTGCCGCCACGCGAAAGGCGCTACGCCATCGCCGCCGCCGTCCGCCGTGCCCACGCGTCCGCCTCAATCACCGCCGCCAGCGACGAGGCCGGCGCGGTGTGGTGGGCGTGCATCGTTTCGCCAACAATGCGCCAGATGTCCGGAAAACGGATCCGCCCCTCGACGAAGGCATCGACGGCGACCTCGTTGGCGGCGTTGAAAACCGCGGGCAGCGTGCCGCCAGTGAGACCGGCTTGGCGGGCCAAACCCAGCGCGGGGAAATCCGCGTGGCGCGGTTCCTCGAAGTCGAGCTTGGCGAGCTTGCCGAAATCCAAGGGCTGCAAGCCGCCAGCCACGCGCTCGGGCCAGGTCAGCGCATACTGGATGGGGAAGCACATGTCGGTCTTGCTCATCTGCGCGAGCACCGAGCCGTCGATGAATTCGACCATCGAGTGAATGATGCTCTGCGGGTGGACCACCACGTCGATGCGATCCATGCCGATGCCGAAGAGCCAGCGCGCCTCGATCATTTCGAGGCCCTTGTTAAAGAGCGTCGCGGAATCAATCGTGATCTTGCGGCCCATGTCCCAGGTCGGGTGCTTGAGCGCCTGCTCCAGCGTGACCTCCGCGAGCTTGTCGGCCGGCCAGGTGCGGAACGGACCGCCGGAAGCGGTCAAAATAAGCCGCGAGACTTCCTTCTCTCCCCCGCGGTGGCCGTCGAGGCACTGGAAGATCGCGTTGTGCTCGCTATCCACCGGCAGCAGCTTCACGCCCTTGGCTTCCGCGGCGGCGGTGACAATCTCGCCGGCCATGACGAGGATTTCCTTCGAGGCGACGGCGAGGTCCTTGCCCGATTCGATCGCCGCGAGCGCGGGTTGCAAACCGGCGGTGCCAACGATGGCCACCAGCACCATGTCCGCTTCTTCCATCGCGGCGAGTTCGGCGAGGCCCTCGGGTCCGGCGAGGATGGTCACGTCCGACGGCACCAGGGCGCGCAGCGTTTCCACCTTCGCGGTATCGCACAGCGCCACGCGTTTCACGCCGGTCTCGCGCACCTGCGCCGCGAGCGCCTCCACGCTGCCGTTCGCCGCGAGGCCGACGAGTTCGATCCGATCCGGCAGCAATCTCGCCACTTCCAGCGTCGAACGCCCGATCGATCCGGTGGAACCGAGCAGGACGACCTTCTTGCGTGCCTGCGCGGCGTTCAGGGCGTCATCCATTTGAGATAGAAATAAAGCACGGGCGCGGTGAAGCAGAGGCTGTCGATCAGGTCGAGCGCGCCGCCGATGCCCGGCAGCATCTGGCCGGAGTCCTTCACGTTGAGGCTGCGTTTCACCACGCTCTCGGCGAGGTCGCCGACCACCGCGAGCAGGCAGAGCACGATGCTGAGCACGATCACATGGACCCAGCTCCCGAGCACGTGCAGGCCGGTGGCGAAGCCCGGCATGTCCTCCTTGAAAAGCGCGTAGAGCCCGCAGCCCGCGAGCAGGGCGAAGAAGATCGCGCCGCCGAAGCCCTGCCAGGTCTTCCCCGGGCTCACGTGGGGGATCATCTTGTGCTTCCCGATCATGGAGCCGACGATGTAGGCGCCCATGTCGGTGAATTTCGTCACCGCGATCATCCACAGCAGCACCATCGCGCCGGGAACTTCGCCTTCACCGGGCACCAGGAAAACGAGACGCGCCGCGAAGTTGAAAAGGAAGGCGAGATAGACGAAGCCCAGCAGGTTCGAAGCGACCGTCTGCAGCGCCTCCAGGCCGCGGATCGGGTAGCGGAGCTGGAGGAAGAACGACCCCGCGAGCGCGGCGAAAATGGCGGCGCCGTCGAACCACTCTTGCAAGGCGGCGATCCGCAGTTGGGTCGTTCCCGTCATCTGGAGCCCCTGGGCTCCCTCCGCTCCTAACAGCATCCAATAGAGCAGCGCCGAATACACCGCCGCCAGTGCGATGCCGTAGCGCGGGAAGCACTTCACCCCACCGGCCTTGAGCATGCGGAAATACTCCACCGTCGCGATCACGGTCAGCACCCCGACTAGCGCGACATAGGCCCAGGCCCAGCGGCTGGCGATCGCCGCCGAGACCACCGCCCACAGCCCGAGCGTGCTCGCGCTGCGGCGCAGGAACACGGCACGTTTCGAATTGTCCGGGGCAGGGCTTGGCATCCGGGCGCATCCAAGACGCCGGGGCCGGGCGAGGCAATTTCATTCCGTCGCGCAACCTTGCCAGCGAGGCCGGGTTTTCCCGACCACAACGGATGGCCACCCGTCGGATCCCAAGAAACCAATCAACCAACCGATACGACAAGATGAACACGACCCTCACCATGATCGCCCTGGCCCTCGCCGGCACCCTGGCCGTGCAAGCCCAGGAACCCGCGCCGGAAGGGAAGCCCGAGCGCCGCCCCAACCGCGGCACCCCGCCGGAAGTCCTCAAGGAGTTCGACAAGGACGGCGACGGCAAGCTCAACGACGAGGAAGCCAAGGCCGCCCGCGAAGCCATGCAGGCCCGCCGCGAGGAAGCCCGCAAGCAGATGCTGGAGAAGTACGACACTGACAAGGACGGCAAGCTCAGCGCCGAAGAGCACAAGAAGATGGCCGAGGACCGCAAGGCGCTGGTCGAAAAATACGACGCCAACAAGAACAACCGCCTCGATCCCGAGGAAGTCAAAGCCGCCCGCGACGCCGGCGAACCGATGTGGCTGCTCCGCGCCGGTGGCGGACGCCGCGGTGAAGGCGGCCCGCAAGGCGAGGGCCGCCCGAACCGCCCGCGTCGTGGCGAAGGCGACAAGCCCGCTCCGCCGGCCGGCGAATAATCCCACCGCTGGAAAAAAGCCCGGAGCGCCAGCCGCTCCGGGCTTTTTTGTTCCGCCCCGGGACTGGCCCGACCCATGAGACCGCCTCACTTTTGCCTACAGCATTCTGCATCCCGCCCCGCCGCCGGTGGCATGAAACGCGCTTGAACCGGCCCGCCCCCGACTCCATCTTCCGCCCCCCGGCTCCGGGAGCCCTTCCGCCTCAATGTCCTCATTCATCCAGATCCCCGAAGACGCCCCCTTTTCGACCGAGCAACGCGCGTGGCTCGGCCAGTTCCTTTCCAACCTGCTGATCGGTGCCGCCAGCGCCGGCACCGCCGCCCCGTCTGGTCCTGCCGTGCCGGTGACCATTCTCTGGGGTTCCCAGACCGGCAATGCCGAGGGCTTGGCCAAGAAGCTGGTGAAGACGCTCAAAAAGGGCAATTTCGAGCCGGAAGTCTTCGACATGGCCGCCTACGACAAGGGCCGCCTGCCGCAGGAGAAAAACCTGCTGGTCATCACCTCGACCTACGGCGATGGCGAGCCGCCGGACAATGCGGCCGAGCTTTACGGCTGGCTGCTCAGCGACGCCGCCCCGCGCCTGGAAGGCGTGCAATTCTCGGTGCTCGCGCTCGGCGACACGAACTACCCGGACTTCTGCAAGTGCGGCATCGATTTCGACACCCGCCTCGAGCAGCTCGGCGCGAGCCGTTTCTTCAACCGCATCGATAGCGATGTGGACTACGACGGCCCTTTCAAGCAGTGGTCCGACGGCATCGTCGGCCTGCTGGCTCCGGCCGGTGCGCCCTCCACGAACGGCGCTGCGGTCGAGCAAGTCGAGACCGGCTACTCGAAGAAGAACCCCTTCCCCTCGCCGATCGTTCAGAATTTCAACCTGAATGGCCCGGGTGAGAAGCAGACCCACCACGTCGCCCTCTCGCTGGACGGCTCCGGCCTCGAGTACGAAGTCGGCGATGCGCTCGGTGTCTATCCGCTGAATCCGCCGGACGTGGTGGATGAAATCCTCGCCGCGCTGCCCTTCAACACCAAGGTCTCCGTCCCGCTGCCCGATGGCGGCGAGGCGTCCCTGCGCGACGCGCTGATTTCCTGCTACGACATCGGCACGCTGAACAAGTCGCTGATCCAGAAGTGGCAGGCCCGCAGCGGTTCGCCCTTCCTGCGCTCGCTGGTGCAGGCCGACGACAAGAAAGCTTGGGACGACTTCTGCTGGGGCCGCGACCTGATCGACCTCGTCCTCGATCACCCGGCCGACTTCACCGACGCCGAGGACTTCGTGGCCACGCTGAAGAAGCTCCAGCCGCGCCTTTACTCGATCGCCTCCAGCCCGAAGGCGCATCCCGGCGAAGTGCACCTGTGCGTCGGCATCGTCCGCTACGACACCTTCGGCCGGAAGCGTGGCGGCATCTGCTCCACCTTCTTCGCGGATCGCGCGAATGGCGTGCAGCCCGGCGTCTTCGTCCACTCGAACAAGGCCTTCCGCCTGCCGGAAAATGGTGACATCCCCGTCATCATGGTCGGCCCCGGCACCGGCATCGCGCCATTCCGCGCCTTCCTCGAGGAGCGCAAGGCCACCGGCGCCAAGGGAGCCAACTGGCTGTTCTTCGGCAATCCCTACAGCAAGACCGACTTCCTCTACTCGGACGAACTCACCGCCTTCCAGAAGGACGGCACGCTCCAGAAGCTCGATCTCGCCTGGTCGCGCGACCAGAAGGAAAAGGTGTACGTCCAGAACTTGATGGTCCAGCAGGGCGCCGAGCTCTGGAAGTGGTTCCAGGATGGTGCCGCCTTCTACGTCTGCGGCGATGCCTCGCGCATGGCCAAGGACGTCGATGCCGCCCTGCACACCGTCGCCGAGCAACACGGCGGCCTGTCGAAGGACGATGCCGCGGCATGGGTGAATCAGCTCAAGAAGGACAAGCGCTACCTGCGCGACGTTTATTGAGACGGGCACCTTCCCAGTTTTGTTAGCCACGGCCGCCGGGATTCCGGCGGCCGTTTGCTTTGGTGGCCTGACTCGTCAGCGCCAACGGCGCGACGTGGAATAGCCCGGGGCAAGCGCAGCGCAGCCCCGGGTTCATGTGACAGACAATGGCCCCCTGAAGGGGGCGATGGAGCGGGAAGAAGATCGCGCCCTGTTTGACCGGCTCCATCGCGCCCATTCAGGGCGCCATCGGTCGCCTTATGACCCAAGGCTGCGCTTCGCTTGCCTTGGGCTATTTCATCTCGCCCCGTTGGGGCTCAGAAAAGGACGGTGCTACTCGATCATCGCTACCCCGGCAGCCGCTCAGCGCTTCCGCGCCGCCGCAGTGACCTCGGCGACCAGCCGGTGCAGCACCAGCCGGTGATCGAGGCCGGTGGTCACCAGCGAGCGGTCCGCCTTCAGCGCGGACTCCATCGCGCCGCGCAGGCCGTCCAGGGTGAATTGCTCGGCCCCGCGCAGGCACAGGAACAGCGGATAGACGTTCACGCCCCCGGCCTTCTTCTGCGGCAGCCACAGCCGCTCCATCTCCGGCAGCCGGTCGATCGCCGCGGCGAAGTCGCGGTAGTTGCGAGTCGGCAGCTTTTTCTCCGAAAGCACCTTCGCCATGAAAAGATTCCGCACCGTCGGGATGATCGAGGCCCGCATCAGGCCGATCGCGTTCTCGCCGCGCTCGAGCTGCTGATCGATCAATTCGAGCGCGCGCGCGGCGTTGCCGTTTTGCAGGGCGTTGCCGATTTCGAAGACCACCCCGGCGCGGCTGAGCGGAACCATCTTCCGCACGTCATCGGGGGTCACTTCCCGGCGGTCGGGGCCGAGGTAGAGGTCGATTTTTTCCAGCTCGTTGCCGATCTGGCGGGTCGCCTCGCCGGCGAGCATGATGAACAGCTCCAGCGCGTCACCTTCAAACCGCAGGCCGAGTTCCTTGGCCTTCTTTTCGACCACCGCGGCGACCTCGTCCTGCCAGCCGTCCCTGGAGGTGTCGATCTTGTCGAAGGCCTTCACCTGCGCGCTCTTTTCGAGGAACTTCCAGAAGGCGCGGCGCTTGTCGATGCCGGTGGCGCTCAGCAGGAAGACGATGCCGGGGGCAAGGCCCGCCTCCAGGCACTCCTTGAGCGATTCCACGCCGGACAAGGTGCGCTCGGAGCGACCGGTCACGTCGTCGAGCAGGAAGCTGGCGTTTTTCAGCCACACGACCTTCTCGCCGAAGAAGGGCAAGGTCTGCAGCGCCTCCACGACCGAGCGGCAGATCTGGAAGGCCCCCTCGGAATTGTCCGCGGTGCCCTCGATCGTCTCGTGGGTGAAGCCATCGTCAACGCCGCCCGTGAGCTCGCGGTGCAGGCGCAGGGCTTCCTCTTTCACGCGCCCGTCGTCGCTGCCGACGATGGCGTAGATGTTCGGCTTGGCGGCCACGCCGGAGGTGGAGGCGGCGGGCGCGGGGGCGGGAAACAAAAAGTGCCCGGCCGGGGAGACGGCCGGGCACCTGGCAAAATCCAATCGGATCGAAACCGGGATTCAGTCCGCAATGACGATGCCCCACTCGCTCGGCGAGATCACGGCATCGTCGTTCTTGTCGAGCTTGTCGAAGGCCTTGAAAATGCTGTTGGGGTTCGACGGCGGATAGACGCGGGTATCGGCGAATTCGTCGATATCGAGGCCACCGCTCTGGTCTTCATCGGCCGCCCAGAAGATCTCCTCCTTGCTCGGCTTGATCGCACGGCCGCCCTTGGCTTCGATGAAGTCTTCGAGGAAAATGCCGCGCTCGGGGACAATAATGCTGCGGGCGGTAGCCACGTTGATGGAGCTTGCGAGCTCGTTGAAGCGGATCTCGGTGATCACCGGGCGAGTGCTCGCGCCGTAGGAGTTCGAGAATTCCTCGAAGTCGAGGTAGTCGTTGTCGTCGGTGTTCGCCTCGTTGAAGAGGTTCGTGAACACGATTTCCTTGGCGGTGCGCTTCTTCGCCGGAGCTTCACCGGCGAATGCGGGAGCGGCGGCGAGGAGGGCGAGCCCGAGGAGGATGGGGGATTTCATCATGCGCGCGGATTTACGGCGCTGCTCCGTCCGGTTGTCAACCGACATGTTAGGACATCTCCGCTCCCTGCTGGATCGCCTCACACATCACGTGAGAATCCCGGCGGCCTTGGCTTTTCTTCGCCCGTCTTCTTGCGCTCGCGGGCCTCGCGGAAAAACCCCTGCACCAGCGCCAGGCACTCGTCACCCAGCACTCCGGAGACGATCTCGCAGCGGTGGTTGAGCGGCGGACAGGCATCGAGCAGGTTGATCCAGCCACCGGCGGCGCCGCCCTTCGGATCGGGACAGCCGAAGACGACGCGTTCCGGCCGGCAGTGGACGATAGCGCCGGCGCACATCGGGCACGGTTCCTTGGTCACATAGAGTGTGCACTTCTCCAGCCGCCAATCGCCAAGGGTGTTCTGGGCGGCGGTTAGGGCGAGCATCTCGGCGTGCGCCGTGGCATCGCGCAGCGTCTCGACCTGATTCCACGCGCGGGACAGGATTTTCCCTTCGCGGACGATCACGCAGCCGATCGGCACCTCGGTGGCGGCATAGGCCTTCTTTGCCTCACGCAGCGCCTGGCCCATGAAGTATTCGTCGCTGCCGAGGTCGATGATCCCGCTCACGCGGCGAGCAATAGGGCGCGGCGAAAAAGTTCCAAGCGCCAAGACGGCACACTCTCCTCGTCGCGGAGCGACTGCATCGTTCCGGCAGGTTCGGACCGCACCGGCAAACCATGCCGCGTTCAGGTTTGCAGCCTCGCCCCGCCGGAAGGACGCAGTCCTTCCGCTACGAAGGCGTGTCGCTCACCCCTGCCACGTCTGGTCGATGAAGGAAATGATCGTCGGGATCGCCAGGTCGAGGGTCTTGCCGGTCTCCTCGTAGGCCTTGCGGCCCATGCCGATGGGATCGGGTACGTCCGCCGCCACGCCGCGGCCGGGAATTTCGACGAACTCGCAGACGAGATAGAACTTGTCGGAGTACTCCGGAAAGAGGTTCTCCAGCGCCTCGAGATGGCCGGAGGTCATCGCAAAGACGTGGGTCGCCTTTTCCAGCAACTCGGGTCCCACCGGTTGGCTGGAGAATCCGTCGAGCGTGATGCCACGGGCGGCGAGGAATTTCACCGTTTCCGGGTTCGCCTGGTCGCCCGGGTAGGCGGCCACGCCGGCGGAGGCCACTTGGAAGTCGCCGCGCTTCTCGACTGCCTTGCGGAAGAGCCCCTCGGCCATCGGGCTGCGGCAGGTATTTCCCGTGCAGACGAACAAGACCGATTTCGTGGCGGACATCGCGCGCACCCTGCCGCTTCGACGGCGTGCGGTCAAGGCGGGCGCGGGATGGAAGTCGGGCGAGCGGCACTGTTAGTCGATTTCCCGGAAAGCGCCTTTCCCCCTTGCCGTGCGACTGCTACAGCGCCCGTGGCATGACTTTGGAGGAAGCACGGCGCATACTCGGATTGTCCCCGGGAGAAGACGTGAGGAACCGCCTCGGGGAATTCAACGCCGCCCGCGAGCGGATCGCCGAACTCGTCCGCAGCGCGCCGACTGAAACCTTGGCCATGCGCTATCAGGACGGCCTGATCGAGTTCGACAAGGCGCTCGCCGTCTTGCGCGAGGAGTCGGAAAAGGAGCCCCACGAAATCGTCCGGGCCCGCGAATGGATGGCCGCGGCCCGCGGCTCGCAGCCGGCGGATGCCCCGGCTGAAGCACCAGCTCCGGCCATTCCTCCGCCCGCCCCCACCGAACCTGCCGCGACACCGCCGACTCCGGCACCAGCCCCCTCCTCCGCATCCACCGGAGAGCCACCAGCAGAGGAGGAGGACGAGTTTGCCGAGGAACCCGCGAAGCGCAGTGTCGCCGCCGCCATTGGCAAGGTGTTCCTGATTCTGCTGGTGGCCGCCGCCGGTGGCGTGGCTCTCTACGGGAAGTACTTGGCGGATAAAAACCTGCGCACCAAGGAGCGGATCACCTTCCTCGAACGCCTTGGCGCGATGATGATCGAGGCGCGCCGCTGGCCCGAGGCCGCCGCCGCTTACAACGAGATCGACCAGATCAGCCCCGGCACGAGAACCGTCGAAGTCGGCCGCCGCAGCATCGAGGCCGGGATGGAAGAGGAGCAGCGGCAATTCGTCGGCTACTGGTCCGGCGAAGCGATCGCCGCCTTCGAACTCGGCCGCTTGGACGACGCGATCGGTGCCGCCCGCAAGGTGCTGGAGAAGTATCCGAATCAAAAGGACATCGTCGAGTTGCTCCAGAAGGCCGAGCAGGCCCGCAGCACCCAGGCGCGCGAGGCACTGGTCGCCGCCGCCACTTCCGCGATCCAAAAGCGCCGCTGGGATGAGGCCGAGTTCAAGGCGAAGCAGCTCGCCGAGTCCTTCCCCGGCGATCCGGAAGGCAAGGCCCTGCTCACCGAAATCCGCGCCGGCCGCGACAAGGAGGCCAAGGACCGACAGCGCGCCCGTCAGCTCTTCGACGCCGCCAAGCAGCGCGATACCGGCACCTTCGACAAGAACGCCTACGAGTGGCTGCGCGAAGCCGCCGCCCTGTCGCCCGACGACGCCGAGATCGCCGCGCTTTACCAAAAGATCGCCGCCTACACCCGCACCATCCACGTGCCGGCCGACTTTCCCAAGCTGGCCGATGCGATCGCCTCGGCGCGCGACCGCGACCGCATCGTCGTCGCCGAGGGCACCTTTCCCGGCCCTCTGATCATCGACAAGGCGATCACCCTCGAAGGCGCGGGCCGCGACAAGACCTTCGTGGAGGTCGAGGCCTCGGAAAGCACCGCGGCCACCTTCGGCCGGCGTTCCGGAGGCACGCGGGTCAGCGGCATCACCTTCCGCCACCGCGGCTTCGAGGCCGGCAATGACCGCTTCTCCGCCCTGCTCGTCCGCGGCGCGGAGATCGCCCTCAGCGATTGCCGCGCCGCCGATGCCGCCGGCCACGGGCTCGCCGTCGTCGAGGCCGGCCGGGTGATCGCCACCCGCTGCCTCTTTGAAAACAACGGCTGGGATGGCGTGGCCGTCCGCGGCGCCGGCAGCCGCATCGAATTCACCGAGTGCGAGGCGACGAGCAATATCGGCCACGGCTTCGACCTGTGGGACGGCGGTTCAGGCGCCATCCACCAGAGCATCGCCCGCGACAATAGCGGCAACGGCATCGTCGTCGGCACCACCGCCGACAACGTCGTGATCGGCAACTGCGACCTGCGCGCCAACCGCGAATACGGCATCGTGGTCGCCAACGCCGGCTCCGGCCGCGTCCACGGCAACCGCTGCCGGGAAAACCTGCTCGGCGGCATGGCCGTCCGCACCGCCGCCGCCCGCCTGATCTTCGAAAACAACGTGCTCGAAAAGAACCACGGCCCCGGCCTCGCGCTCGAGCGCGGCCTGGACCCGAAAGCCTTCGCCACCAACACCGCCACCGGCAACGCCGGCGGGCAAAACGTGGTAACCAACGGCGACTTTTCGAGCGGGAATTGAGAGTGCCTCCGGTGGCGGAGCGCCGCATGAATGTAGCGTCGGTCTGCGACCGTCGGAAACTGGCGGCATCAAGCCGCATCGTGAGACCTTGTTTCCGGAAGCACAGGGATGCGGCTGATGCCGCTGAAGTGCGACGGTCATAGACGCGCCGCTACATCAGAGGCGGGAGATTTTCACGAAACCGCGGACCCCCTGCTTGACCCCCGCCCGGCGCGTCCGTACCTCTCCGGCATGGAACCGCTCTACGAGGGAAAGGCGAAGCGTCTCTGGGCCACCGCGGACCCG
>CBKZPU010000149.1:0-12477 GCA_966696705.1 uncultured Verrucomicrobiaceae bacterium
CAGCCCCGTTGCTCCCCTACAGGGAGCCAATCGAGCCGCTGAAGGTCCCGGGGCTGCGCGGCGCTTGCCCCGGGCTATTTCATGGCCGCGCCGTTGGCGCTAAAGACCGGCAACGGGTGCCAAAGATCGAAAGCGCAAAGGCTTACGCCGCGTCCTTGTCGGCGCGCTTGCGGCGCATCAACGGAGGACGTTCGCCGAGGACGACCGGGCGGTTGATGGTGATGGCCTCGATGTCGCCCTTGGACGGCACCTCGTACATCACGTCGAGCATCAGCCGCTCAAAGATCGAGCGCAGGGCGCGGGCACCCGTGCCGCGGCGGACGGCTTCTTCGGCGAGGGCGCGCAGGGCATCGCGAGTGACGCGGAGCTTCACGCCGTTGAGGGCGAGTTGCTTGCCATACTGCTTCACCAGCGCGTTCTTCGGCTCGGTGAGGATCGAGATGAGTTCGTCCTCGGTGAGCTTGCGGAGCGCGGAAATGACGGGCAGGCGGCCGATGAATTCGGGAATCAGGCCGAAGTGCAGCAGGTCTTCCGGCTCGGTGAGGTCGAGCACGTTACCGGTGGCGGACTTCACTTCCTCGTTGGTGCCGTGGAAGCCGAGCGTGCTGTGGCCGAGCCGGCGCTGGATGATGTCCTCCAAGCCGACGAAGGCACCGCCACAGATGAAGAGGATCTTCTCGGTGTTGACCTGGATGTACTCCTGCTGCGGGTGCTTGCGGCCACCCTGCGGCGGGACGTTGCAGACGGTGCCTTCGAGGATCTTGAGCAGCGCCTGTTGGACGCCTTCGCCGGAGACGTCGCGGGTGATCGAGACGTTCTCGGTCTTGCGGCCGATCTTGTCGATTTCATCGACATAGATGATGCCGCGCTCGGCGCGCTCGACATCGAAGTCGGAGGCCTGCAGCAGGCGCAGGATGATGTTTTCCACGTCCTCGCCGACGTAGCCGGCTTCGGTAAGGGTGGTCGCATCGACGATGCAGAACGGGACATCGAGCAGGCGCGCGAGGGTGCGGGCGAGCAGGGTCTTGCCGGAGCCGGTGGGGCCGAGCAGCAGGACGTTCGACTTTTCGATTTCCACGCCGGCGAACTCTTCGGCAAGCGCCGGCTGGTCTTGGCGGAGGCGCTGATAGTGGTTGTAAACCGCAACGGACAGGACCTTCTTGGCGTGCTCCTGGCCGATGACGAATTCATCGAGCCGCGCGCGCAGCTCGGCGGGCGAGGGCAGGCGCTTGTTGTTCTGCTGATTGCGGCGGCTCTTGGAAGACTTCGCGGAGCCCTCGGCGAGTTCCTTGTCGAGGATGTTCGAGCAGACCTCGACGCACTCGTTGCAAATGTACACGCCCGGGCCGGCGATTAGCTTTTTGACCTCCGAGTGGCTTTTGCCACAGAAGGAACACATCGTGAGATTGGAAGCGCGGGCCATTTGGGGTGGGTGCCGGGGTTGGAAAAGCAGCAGGCGCCGGGCCGAAAAGCCCGACGCCTGAACTTAGCGGAAAAGACCTCAGGCGTCGTCCTTTTTTCCGTCATTCGTGTCAGTCAGCGCGGCAATCGCGTCGGGAAGCTGCTTGCGGCTTTCCAACACCTTGTCCACGAGGCCGTAGGCGACGGACTCCTCGGCGGTCATGTAATTGTCGCGGTCCGAGTCCCGCTCGACTTGCTCGATGCTCTTGCCGGTGTGCTTGGCAAGGATGCCGTTGAGGCGCTTTTTCAGGTTGAACATGAACCCGATGGTGCGCTCGACGTCGGACGCCGTGCCCTGCGCGCCGCCGGAGACCTGGTGGATCATCACGTGGGAATTCGGCAGGCAGAAGCGCTTGCCCTTGGTCCCCGCGGTGAGGAGCACCGAGCCCATCGAGGCGGCGATGCCGATGCAGTAGGTGTTCACGTCGCAGGTCATGAACTGCATCGTGTCGTACATCGCCAGGCCGGCGGTGACGGAGCCGCCGGGGCTGTTGATGTAGATGTGGATGTCCTTTTTCGGATCCTGCATCTGCAGGAAAAGGAGCTGGGCGATCACCGAGTTGGCGACGAAGTCGTCGATCGGCGTGCCGATGAAGATGATGCGGTCCTTGAGGAGCCGCGAATAGATGTCGAACGAACGCTCGCCGCGGGCATCCTGCTCGATGACCACGGGGACGTAGTAGCTGTTCTGCGGTGTCCCGCCGGAGCGGATCACGTTCGGGAAATCACTCATTGGAAGTCGGTTCATCTGGAACTTCCTCGACGGTGGCGTGCTCCAGCACGAAGTCAATGGCCTTGCCCACCAGCATCGAGTTGCGGATGCCGGGGATGCGGCCGCCGCGCTGGAGGTCCTTGATGAACTTCTTCGGATTCTGCTTCCGCTGGTGCGCGATCATGGCGAGGTGGTTCACCAGTTCCTGGTCGCTGACCACGATGCCCTCCGCGCGGGCGATTTCCTGCAGGATGAAGTTGGTCTTCAGGTTCGTGCGGGCCTGGTCGCCGGCCGTGGCGATGATCTCGCCCTGCTGGGCTTCGATCTCTTCCTGGGTCATGCCGGATTTCATGCCGCGCTCAACGAGGGCGTCGGCCTGGCCCTGGGTTTCGTGGTGGAGCAGGTCGGCCGGCAGCTCGAAATCGACCAGCGAATTGAAGTGCTCGACGATCTGGTTGACCTTGTAGTCGTCGATGCGGCGGCGCTTCTCGACTTCGATCTGCTGCTTGGCGAGGCCGCGCAGCTCTTCGAGGGTCTTGCCGCCGGTGATCTTGCCGGCGAACTCGTCGTTCAGCTCCGGCAGCACGGCCTGCTTGAGGCCCTTGAGGGCGACGTGGAAGACGACTTCCTTGCCGCGCAGGTCGGAAAGCGGGAAGTCTTCCGGGATGGTGAGGGCGATGTCCTTGGCGTCGCCGGTGTTGAGGCCGGTGACTTGGGCGGAGAAACCGGGCAGGAAGCTGTTTTCGTCCAGCTTGAGCCAGAAGCCTTCGCGGCCGCCGAGGTAGCCGGCGGACTTGCCGAGCGCTTCTTCGAGCGGCTTGCCTTCGAGGGTGGAGGTGAAATCGATCACGGCGAGGTCGCCCATGTCGGCGGCGCGGCCTTCGATGTCGGAGTAGTCCGCGAAGCGCTCGCGCAGCCCATCGAGTTGGGCGTCGATTTCCGCGTCGGTGACCTCGGTGGACGGAGCCTTCACCGGGATGCCCTTGTACTGCGGCAGCGCCACTTCCGGGGCGAGGGTGAGGGTGGCGTTGAAAGTGACGGTGCCGTCCGCATTGTGGGCGAGGTTCTGCGGGATGCCGAAGTTGAGCACCTTGAGGGCCTCCTTGCGCAGCGCCTCGTCGTAGGCCTGGCGGACCAGGCGGTCGTCGAGTTCCTCGACGATGGCGGACTGGAACTTCTTCTCGATGACGTTTTTCGGCGCCTTGCCGGGACGGAAGCCGGGGATGCGGGCTTGGGCGGTGTAGCCGGAAACGATCTTCGCGCGTTCGGACTGCACGGTTTCCGAGGGGACTTGGACGCGCAGCGTGGCGAGGCAGTTCGGCTGCTTTTCAACGGTGATGTTCATGACGGGAAAAGGTGGGTCCGGACTCGCCGGGGGCGGGAAGCTAAGGGGGCCGTCCGCGCCTTGTCAAAGCGAAGGTGAGGACGTTAGGGCCGTGCTTTCCGACATGGTCCTTGACGCCCCCGGCACCGGAACGGTTTCATGCGTTCCGTTAGCCGACGCACATGGATATTCAACCCCTCCTTACTAATCGGGGCCTCGCCTCGCTCGCCCGCCGGCTTCTGCTGGCGGCGCTCTTCCTCCTCGGCTTTGCCGCCAGCCCGGCGAAGGCGCAGGATATCGAAGGCAAGAACGTCTCGGAGGTGGCGATCCGCTACAACGGTCCGGCGATGATCGACGAGGCGCGCCTGCGCACCCACATCTCGACCCGCTCCGGCGAGACCTACCGCAGCGAGAAGGTCGATAACGACATCAAGTCGCTCTACGAGTCCGGTCTCGTCAATGACGTGCGCGTGCTGGCCGAACCGGCCGGAGAGTCCTTGAAGGTGATTTTCGAAGTGACCACCCGCGGCCAGATCGTGGCGGTCGGCTTTGCCGGCAACTCGGTGTTCAGCGACCAGAAGCTGGCGAAGGAGACCAAGCTCAAGGTCGGCGGCGCTCTCAGCGACGACGCGATCCTGACGGCCCGCCGGAATCTCGAAGCCTACTACCGCGGCTACGGCTACCCCGACGTGGTGATTTCCCACCGCACCCAGCCGAGCGAGACCGGCACCGGCGAGGACCTGATCTTCATCATCGAGGAAGGCGGCAAGAACGAGATTCGCGACATCCGCTTCGAGGGCAACACCGTTTACGACAGCCGAACCCTGCGCAAGCAGATGAAGGTGAAGGAAAAGGGCTTCTTCTCGTGGATCAGCAAGTCCGGCCGCTTCGAGGTGGACCAGCTCGATAGCGACCTTGAGGCCGTGCTCGATTACTACCGCAGCCACGGCTACCTGCGCGCCAGCGGGAGCATCCGCCGGGATGCGGTGGGTGACGGCCGCGTGGACCTGGTGATCCAGATCAACGAGGGCGCGAAGTACACCGTGGCCGGCGTCGGCTTCGGCCGCATGACGGTCTTCAAGCCCGAGGAACTCTACCCGGCGCTCTCGCTCAATGGCGGCGACGGCTACTCCTCGAAGAAGATGCGGGACGACATCAAGATGATCCGCAGCTACTACGGCTCCCGCGGCTACGCCGACGCGACCGTGACCCCGGACATCCGCGACGCCGGTCCGAACCAAGTCAACATCGTCTATCGCATCACCGAAGGCTCCCGCTACCGCGTCGGCCGCGTGAATATCGGCGGCAACACCAAGACCCAGGACAAGGTGATCCGCCGTGAAATGCCGCTCAAGCCGGGCGACTGGTTCAACTCGGTGGAACTCGACACGGCCAAGGCCCGCCTTGAGAACCTGCAGTATTTCAGCAACGTCCAGGTGGACTCCAGCGATGGCCGCGGCGGCTACCGTGACATCGACGTGCTGGTGGAAGAGCGCCGCACCGGCTCGATCAGCGCGGGCATCGGCTTCAGCTCGATCGACAGCATCGTCGGCTTCGTCAACCTCGAGCAGACGAACTTCGACATCAAGAACCCGTGGTCCTTCACCGGTGGCGGCCAGCGCTTCGGCGCGAACCTCCGCCTCGGTAGCGAGCGCACCGACTTCAGCATCTCGCTGGTCGAGCCGTGGTTCATGGATCGCCAGCTCGCGCTGGGCGGCGAGCTCTTCTACAAGGACTCGCAGTACTACTCCGACTTCTACGAGCAGACCAATGCCGGTGGCGCCGTCTTCATCCGCAAGCCGCTCGGTGAGAAGTCCTCGCTGAAGCTGGAATACCGTCTGGAGAACGTCGAGATCGAGACCGAGTCGTCGGTCGCGGTGCTGACCAATACCTGGCTCACCAACAACCCGACCTTCCCGGTCAGCCCGGCGAATCCCTATCCGCGCCCGTCCCTGCTCGATGAAAACGGCGACTTCGTCCGCAGCGCGCTTGGCTTGAACTACGTCTATGACAGCCGCGACGCGGTGATCGAAACCCGCTCCGGCGAGAAGATCGACATCGGCCTGCAACTGGCTGGCACCTTCCTCGGCGGCGACGTGGACATCTACTCGCTGTCCATCCAAGGCCAGAAATACTGGAACCTCGCTTGGGACTCGATCTTCTCGCTCAACGGTGAACTTGCCTTCGTCGATGCCACGAGCGGCGAGGTGCCAATCTTCGACCGCCTGTTCCTCGGTGGTGGCCGCACCCTGCGTGGCTTCGAGTTCCGCGATGTGGGTCCGCGCGATGTCGTGACCGGCGAGGTGCTCGGTGGCAAGTCGCTCGGCTTCCTCTCCGCGGAATACACCGTGCCGATCATCGACAACGTCCGCGCCGCGGTCTTCTACGACATGGGCTTCGTCAACGACGGTGCCTGGGATCCGAGCCCGAGCGACCTGTATCACGACTTCGGTGTCGGCGTGCGCCTGAAGCTTCCGATCAGCCCGGTGCCGATCGCACTCGACTACGCGGTGCCGATCGACAGCCCGGACCCGCTCGCGGACAATGGTGGTCAGTTCAACTTCTACCTGAACTACCAGTACTAAGCTGAGTCAGAAGAATTTCAAAGAGGGGTCGCGGGAAACCGCGGCCCCTTTTTTTGGGCACTCCGTGAGATTTGCCAGAGGGGTTGAGATGTGGCGCACCTGCATTTTCAGGCGAATCTCCTCTCCAAGCCCCAGCATCATTCTTCAGCCCCAACGGGGCGCAATCCCTCAGCCCCGCCCAACGTGCGGGGGTCTTCGGCGCGAAGACGATGGCGGCCTGAAGGGCAGCGAGACGTGAAGGTCCGCTTGGCCATTGAGCGGGCATCGCTCTGGGAGCCCGATGCATGGGATGCGATCGTCTTGTCGCTTTCATCCTCTCCCAATCTAGCGGGCCTTCAGCCCTCCCGATCGTTCGCGTGGCAAACCCCGCCCGTTGGGCGGGGCTGAGGGATTGAGCCCCGTTGGGGCTGAAGAAGGCTAGCAATTCTGACGGAGAGCCTCTTTTCCTTTGCTGGGTTTGGCTGGTGTGGCGCTGGGGTGGCGAGCGAAAGCACCTCCGAGGTCATTGAGGAGCGTGGACGGGTCGGCGGAACGCCGACACCCCTTAACGTTTTGCGTCAGACAAAGCCCAGCACGCGGGCGCTCCCGTGGCCGGGAATCGTGAGTTCGCCGGCTTCGAAGGCGGACTTCTGCAGGTAGCCGAGCGCCGCGTGCAGTCCGCTTCCGTTCGGCCACGGCGCGATACTGGTCAGCTTTCCGACCGCCTTGCCATCCAGCTCCAAGGCGGAGCCGGGCTCGGTTTCGGGCTCGACCAAAAGCGCGGCGAGGCGGCGGTTCAATTTGCCGGCGGTCTTGAGGCGGGAAAGCACCTCTTGGCCAATGTAGCAGCCCTTGTGGTAGCAGATCGATGTCTTATCGAGGCCGGCCTCGGGCGGGAGCATGCCGGGCGTGAGCTCGGCGCCCCATTTGGGAAGGCGGGCATGAATGCGGCGCGTTTCCGCTTCGCCCTCGGTGACGATTTCCAAGTCTGGCAATGAGCCAGCGGGGAGCCACAGGTCGAAGCCATCCATTCCGATCCGGCGCGCGTGCCGGGCGAAGCCGCCATCGACAGCCGGGGCGTCGAGGGTATCGACGACGTGGACGAGCTGCCAGTCGTCCGAGATGTCGTGGATCTCGGCGTCGTCGGCGATGAGGTAGCGGCCGAGGCGGGCCTCAAGTTCCTCGCGCTGCTCGGCGGGGCCTTCGACCCATGGCGAGCCATCAGCTCCGCGGAACACGCGGACGAACGCTTGCAGGCGGCCTTTCGCGTCGGTCACGCATGCGGGCAGTGCCGTCTCACCGAGATCGCGGACGTCCTGGGTGAGCTGGCCATTGAGATAGCGCTCGGCATCGGGCCCGCGGAAGGCGAGCAGGCAGCGCGGTTCCGGGGCAAGGGCGCGGAGCTTCACGGCTGGACGTAAGGAGCGGCCAAAGCCGAGTAGTCGCGGTCGGCGAGACCTTGGTCGCAGAGTTCCTGCATGCGTTGTGAAACGGTCCGGATCGCCGGGGTGTCGAGCCCGGCCTCGGCGGCGAGTGCCATTACGTAGCGGCTGTCCTTGAGCATATTGGAAAGCGAGAAATGGGTGTCGAACTCGCCCTTGGCCATGGTGGGAAGTTTCATGGCCGCGAGCACGGAGCCGCAGGCATTGAGGGAGACGGCGTGGGTCAGCGCCTCGGGGGCAATCCCGTGGCGGGTGGCGGTCGCCAGCGATTCGGCGAGCGCTTGCACGGTGCAGGCGGAGATCAGATTGGTGACCAGCTTCATGATTGTGGCGGTACCGGCGGCACCGCAGCGCAGGACCGACTTGCCGGAGCGAAGAAGCACCGGTTCGACCCGATGGATCAGTTCTTCCGGCCCGCCGGCGTAATAAACCAGTGCTCCCGCAGCCGCGGCCTCGCGGCTGCCGGTGAAAGGGCAATCGAGGAAGCCGATGCCGCGGGCAGCGCATTCGTCGGCCAGCCAGCGGGTGGTCGGCAGGTCGATCGTGGCGTGATTCACCAGCACCCGCTCACGTGGCGCCGCGGCGAAAATCCGGGCCGCGACTTCCCGTGTGGCGAGGGCGTCTTTCAGGTAAAGCAGGACCAGATCAGCGTCGGCGATCGCATCTTCCACGCTGGCGGCTTCGTTCGGCAGACCTCTCGGAGTGCGATTCCACGTTTTCACCCGGCCCGCCTTTTCCAAATGCGCGGCGGCGCGGGAGCCGATGATGCCAAGCCCGAGGACGGCGATGGTGTCGAAACTCATGGCGCTTCTTCGCGCTGGAGGGCGAGTTCGGCGAGCTTGGCTGCCTGCTTGGTGATTTCAGCGACCTTGGACTGGGTGACCTTTTCGCCCTCGCCGAGCGTCATTTCCGTCCGCAGGCCGGCGAAAAGATCGCGCATTTCCAGATAGGTCGGACGCTCGGAAATTCGTGGATTCAAGCCGCCGACCACCGCCGAGTAGTAGTCGGCGATGTCCTCGCGCATCACGTGCTTCGCGCGTTCCTCGCTGAATTGGGTTTCCACCGCGGACGAGGATACTTGCAGCGCACGGATCCAGCCGCCCATCGAGATCAGGTGGGCGAGATCGGCGTCGCGCAGGGCGACGAGTTCCAGTTCGACGTCCTTCTGGGTGGCGGAGAGTTCCTTTTTAAGCTGGGCGACCTCTTGCTTGCGGGCGCTTTCCAGCAGGCTGGCGGCGTGGCGGTTCACCCGTTCTCCCGCGCCGAGCGCCTTGCCGTAGCGGGTCAGGTCCGCGGCCAGCTTCTCGACCTTGCCCAGCTCGCCGGCTTGGACCACCAGGAAGCCGTCGGCGATCAGGAAGCCGAGTTCCACCGCGAGGTCGGCGCGGTCGAGCGGGGTGTTCGTCGGGGTTTCGCGCTGGAACTTGAGGATGGGCAGCGGGGCGAGCGCCTCCAGCGATTCGAAGATCTTGGCAATGGACGGAGCGGTGAACTCGTTGATGGCGAGTTCCTCACGGACATGGGCGTCTTCCAGGAGGTCGGCCGGGATCTCCGGTTTTTCTCCTTCTTGGGCGGTCGCCGGGAGGCAGGCCAGCAGGGCTCCGAGAGCGGCAGCAAACGTCGGGCGGGAAAGAATCACGGAAGAAATGCTGGCATTGGACGGTATTTCCCGCAACCGGCAATGCGGTGCCGGCATCCAAACAAGGTTGGCGACTTCCCGGCTTGACTTGCCCGGTTAGACGTGTTGGCCTTCGGCCCGCCCGGAATGCCTCTGTTTCAAGCGCTTGGCGACGTCGCGCTTCACCTCATACCCGAGCCACATGGACCTCTCCTCACCTCTTTGGTACGCCTCTTACATCCTCGTGCTGGTCGGCCTCGCCGGCTACGGCTTCCACCGCCTGTGCATCGTGTACTTGTATGCCAAGCACGCCCGCAAGAAGCCGGAACCGAAGGAGTTGTTCCAAGAGCTGCCGCTGGTGACGATCCAGCTCCCGGTGTTCAACGAGATGCACGTGGTGGATCGCCTGCTCGAGTCCGTTGCCAAGCTGGATTACCCGCAAGACAAGCTCCAGATCCAGGTGCTGGACGACTCGACCGACGAGACCACCGAGATCTGCCGCCTCGGCGTGGAGCGGCTCCGCGCCCAGGGTTTTGACGCGGAAATGATCCACCGCACCGACCGCACTGGCTACAAGGCCGGCGCGCTCGAGCACGGTACCCAGTTCGCCAAGGGCGAGCTGCTTTTCATCCTGGATGCGGACTTCGTCCCGAATCCGGACGTGCTGCAGAAGACGGTGCACTACTTCACCGACGACAAGATCGGCATGATCCAGACCCGGTGGGGTCACCTGAACCGCACCTTCAATGTCCTGACCCGCGTTCAGGCGATGTTCCTGGACGGTCACTTGGAGCTCGAGCAGACCGCCCGCAACCGCAGCGGTCGCTTCTTCACCTTCAATGGCACCGCCGGTATCTGGCGGAAGTCCTGCATCGCGGACGCCGGCGGCTGGGAGCACGACACACTCACGGAGGACATGGACCTCAGCTACCGCGCACAGTTGAAGGGCTGGCGCTTCATTTTCCTCAATGAGGTGGAAACTCCGGCCGAGCTGCCGGTGGACATGGACGGCTTCAAGAGCCAGCAGCACCGCTGGACGAAGGGCTCCATCCAGGTTTGCAAGAAGGTCCTGCCCGCGATCTGGAAGGCCAAGGTGCCGCTCTACATCAAGATGGAAGCCACGGCGCACCTGACGTCGAACTTTGCCTACCTGATGCTGATCTGCCTCTGCTTCTTGATTTATCCGAATCAGAAGGCCGCTCCGGACTTCGGTGCTTGGACGACCTACATCGTCAACGTCCCGATCTTCTTCTTCGCTTCCGTCTCGGTGGTCGTCTTCTATATCACCGCCCAGCGCGCCTTGCGCCCGGGTGCCTGGTGGAAGGAGCTCCCCTACCTGCCGCTGCTGCTCGCGCTCGGCATCGGCATGTCCATCAACAATGCCAAGGCCGTTATCGAAGCCCTCGTCAACCACCAGACCGGCTTCGTCCGCACGCCGAAGTATGGCATTGGCCAGAAGGCCAAGAGCGACTGGAAGAAGAGCAGCTACAAGGCGATGAAGACCCTCACTCCGGTGGTCGAGTTGCTGTTCGGCTTCTTCTTCCTCTTCGTGGTGGTGGATGCCGCCATGAACGGCCGCCTCTCGTCGGCAATTCTTCTCCTTCCCTTCCCGATCGGTTTCTTCTATACTTCGCTATCGTCATTGGCACGCTTGCTGCCCTCCGGTCGCGTTGCCTTGGACTCCACTGCTGACAACTCCAAGGAAAACTAGAAGCACCCCATGATCCGGCGAATTCTCCGTTCCGCCATTCTCCTCACATTCACTCTCCCCGCGACGCTCCTCTTGAACAGTTGCGGGGGCGGGAAAGACACGCGCAATCAAATGATCGTCAGTGTGACCGATCAGCGCATGCTTCTCGTTCACGACGGCAAGCCCGTCAAAAGCTACTCGGTTTCCACCTCCAAGTTCGGCATCGGCTCGGAGCGCGGCAGCAACCGCACCCCGCTGGGGCGGATGGAAGTCGCCCGCAAGATCGGCGATGGCGCCCCGACCGGCATGGTTTTCAAGAGCCGCCGCCCCACCGGGGAAGTCCTCAAGCCGAATGCGCCCGGCCGCGATCCGATCGTCAGCCGGATCATGTGGCTGAACGGCACCGAGAACCATAATTGCAACACCTACGGCCGCTGCGTCTATATCCACGGGACCCCGGAGGAATGGCGGCTCGGCAGCCCGGCATCCTACGGCTGCATCCGCATGGGGATGAAGGACGTGGTCGATCTCTACGACCGGATTGGCGAGGGAGCGGAGGTTCGCGTGATGCGCGGCTCGCTGCTGGAGACCTGGGCCGGCCAGGAATACGCCCGCAAGCACTCCTCCGAGGAATTGCTCGGGGTGGCACAAAGGTGAATTCCTCCCGAGACACAAGCTTGACAGGGGCGCTTTGATTCCTACATTGCCGCCCCCGCGCGACCCGGCTCGCGCCTGAACCGTCCGAACTTTTCCGATCATGGCCAATCACAAGTCCGCCCTCAAGCGCGTCCGCCAGACCAAGGTCCGCACCGAGCGCAACCGCGCCCGCAAGCTGACCATCAAGACGCTCCGCAAGAAGACCCTGTCCGCCGTCGCCGCTTCCGACAAGCCGGCCGCCGGTCAGTCGCTCGCCGAATTCTCCTCCGCGGTGGACAAGGCCGCCAAGAAGGGCCTCATTCACAAGAACAAGGCCGCGAACCTCAAGAGCAAGGCCGCCAAGGCGCTGGCGACGCTGGGCTGAAATTCCTCACCCGGACGGTTTTGAAATCTTGAAGCGGCTCCGGGCTCCGGTGCCGCTTCTGTTTTTTGTAAGCCCATGGCCACTCCAACCCCGGATCCCGATTCCCGCGAGGCGAAAGCCGCCCGGATTGCCGCTAACCCCGCCTCCTACAAGGTGTGCGAGGGCTGCGACTCGATCGTCGGCAGCGGTGTCGTCCTTTGCCCGAACTGCCACAGCTACCGCTTCGACGCGACGCCGGAGAGCGTCCGGCGGCAGGCATTGGCGCTCGGATCGAGGGAGCAAACCTCGGTGACGGCGGGGGATTTGAGCTGAAGGACGAAGATTTCGAAAAATTCCGCCGAATTCCGGGAACAAATTGGGCCTTGCCGTGTTCTCAAACGAGGTTAAACGACCTTACCGATTCCAAACGATTCCAAACCAACCCACCACAGCATCCATGAAACTGCTACTCAGCTCGTTCGTCGCGCTCTTCTGTTGTGCTCCGCTCGCCTTCGCCGGTGACTGCGACAAGTGCAAGGACAAGGAGAAGAAGGAAGAGACCACCCTCGCCGGCAAGTGCAAGGACGGCGACTGCGACAAGGAGGAAGATCCCGCCCTCGCCGGCAAGTGCAAGGACGGCGACTGCGACAAGGAGGAAGACCCCGC
>CBKZPU010000150.1:0-12300 GCA_966696705.1 uncultured Verrucomicrobiaceae bacterium
CCGGCGCGGGCGAGTGCCCGATCATGGCCATCGCTCCCGCCATCGGCAGCGCGATCTTCGCCGCCACCGGCAAGCGTCTCCGCGCGATGCCGATGGGGCCGGAATTGGGATGAGATGAGATGAAATGGAATGGCTTTGGCGCTGCCGGGGAAGATCGAAACCTGAAGGAGCACGGGCGAAGATCGGGACCCTCTCAAGAGGCCGCATCAATGACCGCCTGCACCTGCTTGCGGGCAGACGCTGCGCCGATGCGCGGGAGCGACCGTTTCAGAATGTCAGGACGGCTCGCGAGTGCCTTCAGGCACTGGTTTCCCAGCTTCACACTCCTGCGTCCGGCACCCTCGATATTTTCCCATGCGGAGACCATCGCCTCGGCGAGGACGTTTGCTTCTTTGTCGTCACGAGGTGGCGTCAGCGCGGCCACCGCCTTGAGCAAACGGGCGAGATTGTTCGGCCCCAGGAAAGCCCCGACGCCGGCTCGTGCCGTGGTAGTCGCCCACTCGAATTTTCCGCTGTGCTGCGGGTAAAGGCGCAGCAGCTTTAGGTCGATATCGCGCCCGGACGCTTCGCTCTCAAGCAAGGCCCGGGCCTGTGCTCCCCAGTCGTCCGCCTCCCATGTCGGCGCGCCTGGAACCCATGACCGCAGGGTTTCCAGCATCTTGCGGGTGGTGGAGTCATACGATTGGTCCGGATACGCGGCCACGCGGGCGTTCCCTTCCTCGAGTTCCTCCTTGGTGAGTGGGGTGTATCCCGGAACATCGAGAGGAGGCCCCTCGAGAAGCATTTTTGTTTCCCGCTGGCACCTCTCGACAGCCAGTGCGCCATATCGGCCGACCAGCGCGGTGGCCAAGTCCGCCACGGAGGCCTTGTCCAGGTCCGATCGATCCATCGAAGCAATCACCGCGTGTGCGGGATACGGGATGCTCGAGGTGATCATCCCCTGGTCCAGCCGGTCGGCCATGCGGGTCAATTGCTCCAAGACCGGCGAGGCCGATTCCACATCCCACGCCACCCGCTTGCGGGTGGCACCGACGATGACAGGGGATAGGTGGTAGTCCGTGACCCAAGCCAAGCCACTCTCCCGCGGGGCCTCCTCGATGGCTCGAAGGGTCCCGAGGATCACCCGTGGAGCCGGGAGCGCTTCCAAGGCTCTGCCAGCGGGGACGCTGGTCCACTTCGGAAGAGGATAGGCATTGGAATCCGCCATTTCCTTGGCGAAATCTGCAAGCAGGGACGGGATATCGGTGTCAGACATGACGAATGGGAAGGTTTGACTATCTAACAGGTGTGATGTCTTCGGGATCGCACGGATTCCGGGGCGCTGTCGATGCGATTCAGGCAGGGTGGGGCATGGGATGACGTCGCAAGTCCGGCGCAAGGCGGGGCTTGCCCGATTCCACCGATCCGCTTCAATCCGCCCAGCCAAGAAATTTTCCACTATTATGGGACGCGCCTTCGAATGCCGCCGCCGTGCCAAGGAAGCCCGCTGGGACAAGATGTCCAAGGTCTTCCCGAAGCTCGCCAAGTCGATCACCCTCGCCGCCAAGAACGGCGGGCCGGATCCGGACATGAATCCGTCGCTGCGCCTGGCGATCGCCAACGCCAAGGCGGAAAACCTGCCGAAGGACAAGATCGACGCCGCCATCAAGCGCGCCGCCGGCAAGGATGCCGCCGACATCGTGGAAGTCTCCTACGAGGGCAAGGGCCCGCATGGCTCGCTGTTCTGGATCGAGTGCGCCACCGACAACACCAACCGCTCGGTGGTCAACATGAAGACCATCTTCAACAAGAACGGCGGCCAGATCGTGAATAGCGGCCAGCTCGACTTCATGTTCACCCGCAAGGCCGTGGTGGAGTTCGAGGTGACGCCGGATATGAGCGTCGAGGAGATCGAACTCGAGTTGATCGATGCCGGCTTGGAAGAGCTGGAGGTGGAAGACGGCATCGCCCGCGCCATTGGCGACTACGCCAGCTTCTCCAGTCTCACCGCCGCGGTGGAAAAGCTCGGCATCACCACCAAGAAGGCGGGCCTGGAACGCATCCCGACCCAGCCGATCGAGCTCACCGAAGAGCAGATGGCCGAGGTGGAAGTGATCCTTGAGAAGATCGAGGACGATGACGACGTGCAGGTCGTCTTCACCAATCTCGCCTGACCCGATTTGCCGCGATGCGCGTCCTGCTGGCCTGCGACAAATTCAAGGGATCGCTGGGCGCGACGGAGGCCTGCGAGGCGATCCGTGCCGGATTGCCGGCGGAGTGGACGGTTGACATTTGCCCGATCGCCGATGGCGGCGAGGGCTTTGTCGATGCCATGCTCGCGGGCAGCGGCGGGGAGCGGGTTTGCGCCCCGGTCATCGATGCGCTCGGCCGGCACGTCGAGGCGAGCTACGGCGTTTATCGTAGCAAGGGCGAAACCGTGGCGATCATCGAGATGTCCGCTACCAGTGGCATCTGGAGAATCCCGGCGGAGCAACGGAAACCTCGGCACTCCAGCACCTTTGGCACGGGTCAACTGATGCGGCATGCCATCCGCGAGTCGGGTGCGAACCGTCTTCTCATCGGCATCGGCGGCAGTGCCACCAACGATGGTGGCGCAGGCATGGCCGCCGCGCTTGGCGTGCGGTTCCTCGACGAAGAGGGCGAAGCATTGCTCCCCGAGCCGGAGACGCTCCGCTGGCTTCGCTCGATCGACGAGTCGGGGCGGATGGATCTGCCGGAGATCATCGTCGCGTGTGATGTGGACAACCCGCTGACCGGTCCACGCGGTGCCTCGGCGATCTTCGGGCCGCAGAAGGGCGCTTCGCCTGACGATGTGGCGTTCCTCGACGAGACCCTTTCGACGCTCGCCCGGATTTCCCATGGCGAAGCGGAGGCAAACACGCCGGGCGCTGGTGCTGCCGGTGGCTTGGGATTCGGGCTGCTTCGCTTCGCCGGTGCCAAGCTCGTTCCCGGCTTCGACCTGGTCGCGGAGGCGCTCGGCTTGGCCGAGCGCATGAAGCAGGCAGATCTCGTCATCACTGGCGAAGGCTCGCTCGATTCACAGACGCTCGGCGGCAAGGGGCCGGCCGGGGTCGCGGCGATGGCAAAAGCCGCGGGCATTCCCGTGGTTGCCGTCGCGGGCCGGATCGAGGAGGCGGCGCGCCCCTTGTTCGATGCCTGCCTCTCGCTCGAAAGCTTCGGCCTGCCGGTGGCGGAGTCGATCGCCCGTGCGCCGGAGCTTGTCACCCGCCTCGTCGCGGAGCATGCGGACTTGCTCCGCGGGTTGGCCGCCCGCTAGGACAGGCGGCGACATGAGCGACGTCGTTCTTCTATTCTCCGGACAAGGCGCCCAGAAGGTGGGCATGGGCAAGGACTTCCACGAGGCGTCGGAGACGGCGCGCGAATTGTTCAGGAAGGCCGATGAGGCGCTCGGGTTCTCCCTTTCGCAGGTGATGTTTGAAGGGCCGGACGAGGAGTTGACCCGCACCTCGCGCTGCCAGCCCGCGCTCTACCTCCATGGTCTGGTCGCGCTGGCGCTGCTGAAGGAGCGTGTTGGCGGCCTGAATCCAGTTGCCGCTGCCGGGCTTTCGCTCGGCGAGTTCACGGCGCACGCCGCGGCCGGGACCTTTTCCTTCGAGGACGGACTCAAGATCGTCGCACGCCGAGGTCTCTTCATGGAAGAGGCCTGCCAAGCCACGCAGGGCTCGATGGCCGCGCTGATCGGTGGCGAAGAGGATGCCGTCAAAGCGCTCGCCACCGAGTGCGATGTGGATGTCGCCAATTTCAACGCGCCCGGCCAGATCGTGCTTTCCGGCACGGTCGCAGGCATCGATGCCGCCGTGGAGAAGGCCCGCGACCATGGCATCCGCCGCGCCATCAAACTCAACGTCGCCGGCGCCTACCACAGCCGCCTGATGCAGTCGGCGCAGGACAAGCTCGCCGCCGAGTTGGCCGGCGTGGCGGTCCAGTCGCCGGCGCTTCCGGTGGTCTGCAATTTCGGTGCTTCGGTTGTCTCCGAACCCGCCGAGATCCGCAGCATGCTGGAGAAGCAGGTGACCGGCTCGGTGCGCTGGACGGAATCGATCCGTTTGCTCGTCGAAAAGGGCCATCGGACCTTCATCGAGCTCGGTCCCGGCAAGGTTTTGGCGGGTCTCGTGGCCAAGATTGAAAAGGATGTGACGGTGTATTCCGTTGAGGATCTGGCGTCTTTGGAAGCGGCCGTGGAGGCGCTTTCCTGAAGGTAAGAAAAAGTGAAAATAGGTGTTGCGCGGGGCCGGGGAGGTACCTAGCTTCCGCGCACGCCGCAAGGCGCACCAAGCAAGACAAGCTACCAGTGGAGCGGTAGTTCAGTTGGTTAGAATGCCGCCCTGTCACGGCGGAGGTCGCGGGTTCGAGTCCCGTCCGCTCCGCCACTCTTTACGAGTGGCTAAAGGTTGAGAGCCGCCCTTCGGGGCGGCTTCTTTTTTGTCCCGTCCTCACTTGGAAGTTTCCGCCGGGCGCTCGTAGTATCCGGCTCATGAGTTCCGGGGACCCGAATCAAATCGAAGGCCTGCGCCGCCAACCGTCCAAGGGTGGCTTCCCGTGGCTGCGCGCGTCGGTGTTCGTCATCGTTCTCGCTGGAGCGATACTTCCGTTCACGACTCCCGGACAGAAGATCCTCCGCGGCGTGAAGCACTTGCTTCGACCATCTCCGCCGCCGGTGGTGGAAAAGCAGGTCGATGATTCGGCGGACCAGATTCGCGATCTGGAAGCCCGGCACCGCCAGCAAATGGAGGACCTGGAAGCGAACTACCAGCGCGACCTCGCCGCCTTGAAGAAGCAGGCCGAGGATGCCGAGCGTCGCGCCACCGCCCCGGAGCCGCCGCTTTCCGCTCACACCGCTGCCAGCGGAGGGGATGTCCGCACGCTGCGCTCCGGCATTCCCTTCAAGTCCGAGGTGAAGGTGGACAAGGGCGGCATCGCCTCGGCCGAGCGCAAGGACGCCAATTCCTACACCGCCGAATACAAGCTGACCGTCCGCGTGCCCGAACCGTCGAAGACGCTCGACCAACTCCAGACCGTCAATCCGTGGCTCTCCAAGCTCCTCCCCGGACTGCCGGTGATGCTGGAAAAACCCGAGGTGTCCCGTTGGTTCTATGAACTTTACGACCGGAAGACCAAGAGCCTCCGTGAAGATGCCACCAAGCTCAACGAACTGCTCACCAAGCACAATTTCTACGACTGCGAGACGATGCTCAACCTGACCCATCCGCAGAGCGGGAGGAAGGTCTTCCTGCTGCAGGCCGAGATGGACGTGGTCTCCGATGGCTCCGATGGCGACCGGCTGCCGACGATGCCGGATGAAATCGTCAATTCCACCTACTACCAACCCTACACGAGCTACGGCTGGCCGAAGATGACGCCGACGCCGAACCCGATGATCGCGGGCTTCGAAAAGCGGATCGGAAACGCGAACAAGGAACTGGCCGATTCCGCCACCACGAGCGAACGCAAGACCTGGCTGCGCAACCGCATCAAGGAACTGCGGCGCGGCATCGACGACATGAAGGCGCGCAGCTTCCTCATCGCGGAGTATGACCCGTTCATCGTCATTCCCATCAATATTCTGGGCGCGCGCGAGTCGTTTGCCCCGAAAGTCGGCGACTACGCCGTGGTGGTGCATGGCGACAAGCTCTATCCGGCCATTGTCGGCGACGGCGGCCCGACCTTCAAGGTGGGGGAAGCCTCGTTGCGCCTCGCGAAGCAGATCAATTCCCGGGCCTCGTCCTACAGCCGTCCGGAGTCGGATCTGGTCGTGACGTACCTGGTGTTCCCGGGGTCGCGCGAGGAGACCAAGGGACCGCCGGATTACGAGAAGTGGCGCACTCGCTGCGAGGAGTTGATCAAGGATTGCGGTGGTCTTGGTGAGGGCGTGCAACTGCACCGCTGGGAGAATCTGTTGCCAAATCCGACCCCTGCGCCTCCGGCTCCGGCGCCAACACCTGCCCCGCCACCAGCAGGAAATTCGACTCCGGCACCAGCGCCAGCTCCTGCGCCCTCGGGAACACCCGCTCCGGCGCCTGCACCGGCTCCGCAGCGCTAGGGGTTATCTCTGATGAACGCCGGTCTGAAAACCGGCGCTCCCGGAACTTCATCGCCTAGGCCAGCTCGGCAGCAATCGGGTCCACCAATGGCGAGCCGACACGGGTCAGGACCAGCGAGTCGTCGCGCACTTCCGCCAAACCCTGATCTAACAGCCGCGCCACCGCCGCCTTGTCCACGAGCGTGAGCGGCACGCCTTCCACCGTCCGCAGCATCAACGCGATGCGTTCGAGCCGGCGTTGCCCGGCATCGAGCGATTCGCTTTCCACGACCGCGTTGCCAAGCGACCCGATCATGCGGATATAAGCCGCGGTGTCGGCGAGGTTCTTCGTCCTCACGCCGCCGAGTGTCGAAACCGCCGAGGGCCCGAGCCCGAGATAGTCCTCGCCACGCCAATAGCCGCGGTTGTGCGACGAGCGGAAGCCCGGCCGGGCGTAGTTCGAGGTTTCGTAGTGCTCGAAGCCAGCGGCGCTGAGGCGATCGTGGGCGAGGAAGAACTGTGTGGCGTCGCGATCCTCGTCGGCATCCATGTCCCCGCGTTTCAGCCCCTCGAAGAAGGCGGTGTCCTCCTCATAGGTGAGGTTGTAGGCGGAAATGTGGTCCGGCTTCAGGGAAATGGCGGTTTCCAAGGTCTGCCGCCAATCGTCATGAGTGAGGCCGGGAATGGAGAACATCAGGTCGATGTTCACCGCTGGCATCCCGGCTTCGCGGAGCACGCCCACCGACTCGGCCGCCTGCGCCGGATCGTGCTCGCGACCGAGCGTTTCCAACACGTGTGAAGCGAACGATTGAATGCCCAGCGAAACGCGGGTCACGCCCAATTCGCGGAAGAGACGGGCCTTCGCCACGTCAAAGGTCGCGGGATTCGCTTCCAACGTCACTTCGTCGAGCGACCGGAGATCGAGGATCTCGCCCAGCCCGCCGAACAGCTTCCGCAGATGGGTGGGGGAGAGCATCGAGGGCGTTCCACCGCCGAGGTAAAGCGTCCGCGGCTTCTCTTCGAGCCCGGCAATCCGCCCGCGGGCCTCGTCTAACAGGGCATCGACGAACGCGCCGATGGGCGTGTCGCCCGGCGTGTGCTTGTAGAACGAGCAGTACGGGCAAACCCGGTGGCAGAACGGGATGTGAAGGTAGAGAAGCATTGGGCCCGGCGGGCCGGCGCAAGAGAGCACGGCTGCGGTCAAATGGCCAGTCTCCGCCGCGAAATGCCCTTTGCAAGTCCGGCGGGGGCGGGGAACATGCCGCGGTTTCTTCCAACTTCACCGCACGATGCACATCCGTCCTCGCCGCAACCGCCGCACCCCCGCGATCCGTTCGCTGGTCCGCGAGAATGTCCTCAGCCCGGCGGACTTCATCCTGCCGCTGTTCCTGCACGAGGACGCGGTGGACACGCCGATCGCCTCGATGCCCGGCGTGACGCGCTGGTCGCTGGAGGGATTGGTGAAGGAGGCCGGTGAGGCGCACGCGCTGGGGGTGCCGGCGGTCGTGCTTTTCCCGAAGATCGAGGAGAGCCTCAAGACGCCTCTGGCCGAGGAATGCCACAACGACGACGGCTTGGTGCCGCGGGCGATCCGCGCGCTCAAGGCGGCGCACCCGACGCTGTGTGTGATCACGGACGTCGCGCTCGATCCCTACAACTCCGACGGCCACGACGGCGTCGTGCGTCGCGACGAACGGGGCGAGTTGCAGATTCTCAACGACGAGACGGTCGAGATCCTCTGCCAGCAGGCGCTCTGCCACGCCCGCGCGGGGGCGGACATCGTTTCGCCGAGCGACATGATGGACGGCCGCGTCGCTGCATTGCGCTCGGCGCTGGACGCTGAGGGCTTCGATCAGGTGTCGATCCTCAGCTACTCGGCGAAGTATGCCTCGGCCTTTTACGGCCCCTTCCGCGGCGCGCTCGATTCGGCTCCGAAAGAGGGCGACAAGAAGACCTACCAGATGGATCCCGGCAATGCCCGCGAGGCGATCCGCGAGGTGATGCTCGATGAGGCGGAGGGCGCGGACATGGTGATGGTGAAGCCGGCCGGCCCCTACCTCGACATCATCGCGCGGGTGCGGGAAAACACGACGCTTCCCGTAGCGGCTTACCAAGTAAGCGGCGAGTATCTCATGATCGAAAGCGCCGCTGCCGCCGGCTGGGTCGATGGCAAGGCTGTCGCGCTCGAAAGCCTGATGGGCATCAAGCGCGCCGGAGCGGACATGATCCTGACCTACTACGCCAAGAGGGCGGCGGAGTGGTTGGGATAAGGAGCGTGGAGATTCTGTCCACGCCGTGTCGACGACACGTTGACACTTACCGCGTCACGCGTAGCTGCGGATCGACAGGTGCACGGCTTCGAACTCCAGCGGTTCCTTGTGCAGGACCGGTTCCTGGCCCGCGCCTTTGTACTCCCATGCGGAGACGTGGCAGAACTTGTCGTCGTGGCGCTTGGCTTCGCCGGCCTGGGTCTTGCCGGCTTGGACTTCCGGGTCGGCCTCGGTGAACTGGTGCTCGGTGCGGAAGTGGCCGCCGCAGCTTTCCTCGCGGTCGCGGGCGTCGTAGCACATGACCTCGGCGAACTCGAGGAAGTCGGCGACGCGCGCGGCTTTCTCCAACTCCATGTTGGCCTGCGCGCCGGAGCCGGGGACGCGGACATTCTGCCAGAACTCCTCGCGGATCGCGGGAATCTCGGCAATGGCCTCGGTGAGTCCTTCGCGGGAACGGGCCATGCCGCACTTGTTCCACATGACCTCGCCAAGCTGCTTGTGGAAGCTATCCACGGTGCGCTTGCCGTTGATCGAAAGCAGCTTGTTAGTGCGCTCGGTGATTTCGGCCTCGGTCGCCTTGAACTCCGGTTGGTCGGGTTTGATCGTGCCGGGCTTCTGCGTCGCGAGGTAGTTCGCGATGGTCGCGGGGATGACGAAATAGCCGTCGGCGAGGCCCTGCATCAGGGCGGAGGCACCGAGGCGGTTCGCGCCGTGGTCGGAGAAATTCGCTTCGCCCAGCACGTGCAGGCCGGGGACGTTGGACATCAGGTTGTAGTCCACCCACAGGCCGCCCATGGTGTAGTGCACCGCGGGGTAGATCATCATCGGGCCCTTGTAGGGGTCCTCGCCGGCGATCTTCTCGTACATCTGGAAGAGGTTGCCGTAGCGGGAGCGGATCGTCGGCTCGCCAAGGCGGGCGATCGCGTCGCGGAAATCGAGATAAACCCCGAGGCCGGTCTTGGCCACGCCGCGGCCGTCGTCGCAGGCTTCCTTGGCGGCACGCGAGGAAATGTCGCGGGGCGCGAGGTTGCCGAAGGACGGATACTTGCGCTCAAGGTAGTAGTCGCGGTCGTCCTCGGCCACATCGGCGGCGGTGAGTTGTCCTTTGCGGATCTTCTCGGCGATCGCCTGCGACTTTGGCGCCCACACGCGGCCGTCATTGCGCAGCGACTCCGACATCAGGGTGAGCTTCGACTGGTAGTCGCCGCTGACCGGGATGCAGGTCGGATGGATCTGCGTGTAGCATGGGTTCGCGAAGAGAGCGCCGCGCTTTGCCGCACGCCAGGCGGCGGTGACGTTGCAACCCATCGCGTTGGTCGAAAGGAAGAAGACGTTGCCGTAGCCGCCGGTGGCGAGGATCACGGCGTCGCCCGCGTGCGAGGAAATCTTGCCGGTGACCATGTCGCGGACGACGATGCCCTTGGCGTGGCCGTCCACGAGGACCACATCGAGCATCTCGGTGCGCGGATACATCGTCACGCCGCCCTTGTGGATCTCCTTCTCAAGCGCCTGATAGCAGCCGATGAGAAGCTGCTGCCCGGTCTGGCCGCGGGCGTAGAAGGTGCGGGACACCTGCGCGCCGCCGAAAGAGCGGTTGTCGAGCAGACCGCCGTATTCGCGGGCGAAAGGAACACCCTGCGCGACGCATTGGTCGATGATGTTCACCGAGACCTCGGCGAGGCGATGGACATTGGCCTCACGGGCGCGGAAGTCACCGCCCTTGATGGTGTCGTAGAACAGGCGCTGCACCGAGTCGCCGTCGTTCTGGTAGTTCTTGGCGGCATTGATCCCGCCCTGCGCGGCGATCGAGTGAGCACGGCGCGGGCTGTCCTGGTAGCAGAAGCACTTCACCTTGTAGCCAAGCTCGGCGAGCGTGGCGGCGGCGGCACCACCGGCGAGGCCGGAGCCGACGACGAGGATGGTGAACTTCCGCTTGTTCGCCGGGTTGATCAGCTTGGAGTCCATCTTGTGCTTGGACCACTTCTGATCGATCGGACCGGACGGGATTTTGCTGTCGAGAGCCATGACGGGAAAAGGATGAGGGAGGCGAGGCGGAGGTTCAGCGGCCGAATCCGAAGAAGTTGATGGCGATCGGGATCGAAATGAAGCCGAGCCAGATCAGGATCGCGTAGCCCTTGGAAATGACGGTGATCAGCGGCGCGGACTTCTTGGTGCGCAGGCCGAGCGTCTGGAACATCGCGCCGACGCCATGGCTTAGGTGCGAGCAGAGCAGGGTCATCGCGATGATGTAGAAGATCGAAACGTACCACACCGAGAAGCCGTCGATGACCATCTTCCAGGCGTCGTGGCGGCCGAGGGCATCCTTGTAGGTTTCGTAGGTGTTGCCCGCGTGAACGGTGAAGTGCAGCAGATGGTAGATCACGAACACGAGGATCGTGATGCCGCTCCAGATCATGATTCGACCGGAGGGGCTGGCTTGAATGTTCGCCTCCTTGGCGTAGGCGGTGCGGGCGGCCTTGTTTTCAGCGGTGAGTGAAACGGTGGCGGCGATGTGCAAGACAACCGCGGCAAGCAGGCCGAGACGGGCGATCCAGAGGGCTGCGCCATGAAACGCGTGCTTGAGAGTCTCGGCGTAGGTGTTGAAGGCGTCGGCGCCCACGAACACCAGCAAGTTGCCGGCGAGGTGACCGGCGAGGAAAAGCACCAGCACGAGGCCGGTGAGAGCGACGACGAGTTTCCGGCCGATGGAAGATTTCCAAACGCGGCAGACAATTGGGAACGAGCAGGCGGAGGCGTTCATGGGGCGGTGGTTTTGAGACCGGCGCGCGACAGGCTTAGAACCCGCCCCGCGGCCATGCAAGGGGAGACTCCCCAAGCCGCAGGATCAGGAGTGAAAAAAGCGAATCCGGCGGATTAGAACGGCTTGGGAAGGGTCACTCCGAGCCAAGCGGCAACGATTCCGCCTGTCAGACAGAGGGCGAGCAATGCGGGTGCGGGCAAGACCTTCCTCTTTGCCAGCGCGGGGGCGGCTCCCAAAAACAGCCAGATCGCCACTTTGACCATCCACCAGTATTGGTCCATCGGGGGCTTCTTGAGGAGGGCGAAGCCCATCACTAGCAACAACAACAGCGAGACGCCGTGGAGGATATTCGCCCACTTTTTGGTGCCTTCGCCCGCGGCGGCAATGATGGCGCCCATGGCGGTGAACACGCCGAGCGCCCCGGCCAGGTGAAGGGTCTTGAGGAGGAAAGGATTCATCGCCGGTTAGTCTGGCCGGGCAGGGAGCCGGGGCAAGGGAAACCTCCCGGGATTACGCCGTCGCCGCCAGCTTCGGAATCGCCGCCAGCAGCTTTTTCGTGTAGGCGTTCCGCGGATTCGTGAACAGCGCTTCGGCCTCGCCTTCCTCGACGATCTTGCCTTTGTACATCACCACGATCCGGTCCGCCAGGTAGCGCACCACCCCGAGGTCGTGGGTGATGAAGATCATTGTCAGTCCCAGCTCGGCCCGCAGCTTTTTGAGCAGGTTCAGGATTTGCGACTGGATCGAGACGTCGAGCGCTGACACCGGCTCGTCGGCGATCACCAGCTTCGGCTCCGGCGCGAGGGCGCGGGCGATGGCGATGCGCTGGCGTTGGCCGCCGGAGAATTCGTGCGGGTATTTCTTCTGGAAGCGAGGGTCGAGACCCACGGTCTCCATCAGCTTCGCCACCCGGGCCGAGAGGTCGGCCCCACGGACGTTCGGGTGCCGCTGCTTGATCGCCTCGGCCAGCGTCGCGAAAATCGTCATCCGCGGGTTCAGCGAGGCGTAGGGGTCCTGGAAGACCATCTGGAAATCCAGCCGGCGCTTGCGGACCTCGGAGGCTGGCAGTTGTGCGAGATCCTCGCCATTGAGGATGATCGACCCCGCCGTCGGCCGCAGCAGCTGCATCACCGTGCGGGAAAGCGTGGATTTTCCGCATCCGGATTCGCCCACCAGCCCCAGAATCTCGCCCTTCTCGATCGAGATGTTCACGCCGTCTACCGCGCGGA
>CBKZPU010000151.1:0-12240 GCA_966696705.1 uncultured Verrucomicrobiaceae bacterium
CCATGCTTTTCCGCCAGCACCCGGCCCAAGGCATACTGGAAGAGGTTGTTGCCGAGCCGGCCGAGCAGGACGATGCGGATCATGTACCGGTGTCTCTTTCCCACGTGACCAGTGTCACCCCGCCAAGATGATCGCTCGGGCCTAACAGATTGCTGTCGCGCTCCAGCTTGGCGGGAATCCCTGCCGCTTGCAGTGCCGACACCAAGGCATCGTCGTCGCGACCTCCGATGGAGCGGGAGAAGACGTTGGCATTGCTGACGATCATGCCGGAGGACGAGGCACGGAGGTAGCGGTCAATGTAGTGATCCTGCAGGTCCGAAGTCAGTTCGGTGAAGGCATAGTTCGAGACCACGCAGAAGGTCGCCGGCGGATCGCCTTCGTCGGCCGGGCTGGCAAATTTGCCGAGGTCCGTTTCGCCAAGCATCCGCAAGGCGGCTTGCGTCACCGGCGGCAGATCCACCAGCACGGTGCGAGCACCCGAAGCGATGGCATTCATCGCCGCCAGACCACCGAAGCCCACTCCAATCTCAACGATGGTGCCACCGGGTCTGACGAGCCCGCGGTCGCGCAGCCACAGCGCATGGGAAAGATAGCGCAGCGTGGTCGGGCTGAAGGGGGCCCGCGTTCCTAACAGAAGGCCCGGCCAGCGGATCGGATCGCCCCACGCATCCACCGCGCGGACCCGGGGATCGGTGAGCAGATTCGGCGCGATGGAGCGGATCCTTTGCGCATGGTAGCGGCCATCGCTCGGACCCAGGGTCTCCACCACCTCGCGGACCGCGCGTTCGCGCCGGAAGCCGCGGCTGTCGCTTTCGCCACGGGCGAGCACAGCGCAGGCATGGGGCCATGCCATGATGCCGGAAACACTCCCGCCGCGACCGGCACCGCCGGGTGCGACGAAGTTGTCCGCCGTTTTTCGCGCGCTGCACTCTTTCCAAAGGCGGTCGTGCAGGCGGTCGATCAGTCGTCGTTTCACGGCGAAGTGCGAAGGGCGCAGACGATGCCGACGCCCGCTTGGCAGCCGAAGTGATTCGCCGCCGCCTCGGACTGCCAATCGACGTCCGGGTGCAGGCGTAGCGCGTCATCCACCACGGCGAAGCGCTCGATGGTCCAGCCGTCCCGGAACCAGCCGGTCACGGTGGAGGCGGCGAAGATGCGGTGGGCATTGAACTCGACGCGCTCCGGCCCGATCGGCGTGGAAAGGTAGAAGCGCCCGCCCGGCTTCACCATGCGCTTGAGCTGTTCCAGGCCCTTCAGGTGCCCCAGCGGATCGACATCGTCGCCATAGCGTCCGAGGCCGAAGTGCTCGATCGTGTGAAGACAGGACAACGAGTCGGTGCAGGCCACCCACTCGGCCGGAAGATCGGCTGCCAGATCGACCTGATGGAAGTGCACGTTCGGAACGGAGAGCGGCTGTGGACGGATATCGAGCACCTCCACTTGGCGGAACACGGCGAGTTGACCGATGAAGCCATCGAGCCGCGAGCCGACATCGACATGGCGCCGCGGTTGGGCTGTTAGAATCCAGCGGGCGACTTGGAGATCCTGGAAAAAGTAAGCGCCGAGGTGGCCGGAGGATTCCCCGAACTCGGTGAGCATGGGTAGCTCACGTCCGCACGGCAGCGCGTCGGCACCGGGCAATCCGAGAAAGCGATCGCGATCGCGGGTGAAACGCCGCCAGCCGGAGAGGGCGGCTGGAAAGCGCCGCGGATCGAAGCCCGCGGCCCTGAGGATGGCGCGGATCATCGGTCGGAATGGTGCCGGGATACTTCGTGGAAGACTTCGACCATGCGGTTTGCCACAACGCGTGCCGCATATTTTTCCCGCAGGAGGAGGCCCCATTGCCTGACCCGTTCGGGGGCGAGCGCGAGCACTTCATTCAGTGCGGTGAAGAGGCTCGCGGGTTCGCCGAGATCGAACCCGCCGCAACTTGAGGCCTCGCCCAACACCTCCTCGATCGACGTGCCGCGGGTGAAGCAGACCGGCGTGCCCAGGAAGTAGGCTTCCACCGCGGGCAGGCCGAAGCCCTCGATCTCGGACGGGAAGATCAGCGCACGGGCCTTTTCAAACTGCCGCTGTAGCGCCTCGTCATCCAGGAACGGCAACCGCTCGACTTGCGGACAGGAAGCGGCGAGTTCCGTTACCTCCTCGGGAACTCTTCCCACCACGTGCAGCGTCGGCAGGTCGCCGCGACTCCGCGAAGCTTCCGCCCATTGGCGGATCAGCCAGGCGGTGCGCTTGTGAGGCTCCCGGGAGCCGAGATGCAGCACGTAGTTGTCTTTCACCGGAGAGAGCGGCTGCGGAATCCCTTCGTAGATGCACGGTTCGAAGGTCACCGTGATCGGTTTGGCCGGGATCCCATGCCGCTCCATGAACTCGCGGATCTGTCCGCGGGCCGCCTCCGAGATGGTGAGAATGCCATCGGCGTGGCGAAGCGTGTGCTTCAGCATGCTGGCCCAGTATCGGTACTCCATTTCCGTCCGCCACTCGGGATAGTGGTCCGCGTAGTACTGGATGATCGTGTCGTGGATGGTGACCACCGACGGCGAGCACATGGCATGGAGCCGTGGCAGGAAGCCCTTGGGGAAATAGAAGACATCGGGCGGTCGGCCCGGCCGCCAAGCCGGATGCAGGTGGTCGGTCATGACCCGCGAAAACCGGCCGCGGGTAGTCCATGGCACGACCACGGCGGGTGAACCATCCGGCATCTGGATGGACGATCGCGAGGTGATGCCCCTCAACGCCAGCTCCCCGCGGGTCGCCAATTCCTTGAGCAGCACCTGGGTCATCCGCGAGATGCCGAGGCTTCTTCCGAGCTTCGGATTCTGGTCGGCGAGATAGACCTGCAAGCGCAGGGGGCCAGGGGCATTCGGCGCATCGCCCAGTCCGCTCGCCAGCGGCTCCAGCGTGGCGGCAATCCGACGGCAGAAATCGGCGCGCTGATAACGGTCAAGAAAGTCCTTCCGAAGCTCCCCGTGCAATTCGGCTCCCCGTCCTGCGACAAGCGAATCGCAGCAACCACGGAGTGCCGCCGCCAGGGCCGGCGGATCGGCCACCGGAGCAAGGAAGGGATAATCGTCTGGCAGTACTCCTTGCACGCCGTCCGAGGCAGCGGCGACGACGGCCAAGCCGGAGGCCATGGCTTCCGCCACGGTGAGACCGAAGCTTTCCCACCGGCTAGGCGCGATGAAAAGATCGTGACTCGCCAGACAGGCGAGCTTTTCAGGCCCGGTCACATAGCCTTTCACGGTGACCGTCAGCCGCTCGGGAAACTGCCGTGCCAGTGACTGGAGTCGTTCGTCAAAAGCGGCCCGGCACGATGGCTGGATGCCGCCGGCGATGGTCAGGTCCAGCGCCCAAGCTTGCGGCGTGGAAATGAGAAAGAGCCCGACGGCTTCCAACAGGTCGAACAGGCCCTTTTCGACCGTTCCGACCGACATAAACAAGGCGCGGAAGCGCGGACTTGCCGCGCCATTGAGTTCGCGGCTTCGTTTCTCCCTGCGGGCGGCGAACTCCGCGGCCGTGGCCTCGCAAGGATCTTCAATGCCATTGCGAACCAACTCCGACCGCTTCGACCCGACGGCCGCCGCGTCTTTTGCCGAATGCGGCGTCAGGACAATCGACAGCGCTGGCGACTCCAAGACGCGGGCGCTGACTCGCCGCGCGAAGCGGTCGAGCCACTCTGGTCCGGGCAGCCGCAGCCGCGAAGAGCCGTGCGCCCATTCGCCATGGCCGATGGCGTGCCAGTGGAACGCCACGTTGCGGTAGAAGGGACGGAGGCTTCCGAGGATCAGCCAGTCGCGGAGTACCGCGCTCCAGCGCACGGGTCCCGGCACGTAGTAAAGCAGTTTCGGGTGATGCCGCATCCATACCCGCAGTGCTTGGGCGACGAAGCGGCCGGAGCGGGTAAATTTCGTCCAGTTCGTGCCGCCGATGTCGTCGAGAGTGTCGGAGAACCGGGCATTGACGTGGTGGACGCGGAGCGCGGGCGCTTGCTCGCGCAGGCCGTCGAGCATTAGTTGCACCATGCGGCTTTGCCCGTGTTCCGGCGGCGGAACCTGGGCGAAGACGACGATGCTGGGCGGATCGGACGACACTCGGGACAAATCGAAAAAGGGCGAAGAAGCGCGAAAAAGCCCGAATTCAGAGAAGCCGGCGGTGCGCCACCCAGCGCTTCGCCACCCGGCGCACTTGGAAAACCTTGCGTAACATTTTCAACAAGGAAGCCGAGTTCAGGCAAACCGGCAACCCGCGAGCCGCGACATGCGCCCGTTGGGCGCGCAGGCCTTCCTCGATCATTCGCTGCCAGTGCTTCTGCGTCGTGCTTTCCTCATGCCAGCGGAATCCGGCGAGTGCCTCCGGCACGTAGCCGAAGCGGAATCCGGCCCGTGTCAGACGCAGGTAGTACTCCCAGTCCATGCAATTGCGGTAGCCGGTGTCTAGCAATTGGCCGGCTTCCAGCACGCGGCGGTGATAGAACGTCGCCGTGGACGGGATGCAGCAGCCGACGAACAGGAAATCCCATTCGTCCACCGGCGTGTCGTATTTGCGGCGGATGGGCGTGCCGTCCTCTTTCACGAAGATGCAGTCACCGTGAATGACGTCAGCGTCCGGGTGGGCGAGGGCGAAGTCCTTCACTTTCGCCAGCGCTCCCGGCAGCAGGTAGTCGTCGCAATTCAGCCACATCACCCAGTCGCCGGTCGCCTTGCGGAAACCCTTGTTGATCCCGTCGCTCATTCCCCCATCGGGCTCGCTGGACCACTGGAGATGAGGGTAGCGCCGAAGCACCTCCAGCGTTTCGTCCGTGGAACCGGCGTCGGTGACGATGTGCTCGAAGTCGATGCCGTCTTGAGCCAGCACGCTTTCGATGCATTGCGGAAGGAACCGCCCCTGATTGAAGCTGGGCGTGATGATCGAGAAGGTCATCGGAAGAGAAACGAATGGCGGAACACCACCAGTGTTCCGCATGCGGAGGACATCGGCCGCCGGGGCACTGGTCCGCATCAGGGAGTGCTCAGGGTCACCTTCAGGCGGAAGAAACGGGAGCCTTGGCCCGAAGTCGGGAAGCTCACCGAAAGCACTGGCGGGAGGGCCGGCTCTTCGGGAGACGAAGGGGGCTCGATCCTCACCGGACCTTGTCCGGAGACCGGCTGCCACAGTTCGAGGTCCGTGCTTTCCTCTACCTGATAGTCGCGTCCCGGAACAGCCATCCACTGGAGATAAACGGTTCCCCCCGAGAAAGTGAACTCGTCGATTCGCAGCACCGAGGTGGAGTCGTCCGGATCGGTGCCGGCGATTTCCTCGGCGTCATCGGACATGCCGTCGCCGTCGCTGTCGTTGCTGAGATCCGCCGGTAGCGTCAAATAAACCGGCCGGCTGAGGTAGAGGGCCTGCACCTCCGCGTCGGACAATGCGCGGTCGAAGAGGCGGACATCGTCGAGCTTGCCGGTGAAATTGTAGCCGTCGTTGTGATTCGAGCCACCCAGGCAGGGGACCAATGTGGAGCCGGTGGCGAGCAGCCGGCCATCCGACGACGTCACGGGATCGAGACGGCCATCCACCCAGAGCTTGGTCTCGCTGATATTGACGCTGCCGCTGCCATTGTGATCGTCCACCACCACTGCCACGTGGTGCCACACGCCATCGTTCAACGGCGTGGTGCCGGTGATATGGCCGCTGCCGCTGCTGGCTTCCACCTTCAGCGGCTGGTCGGAGGCGACATTGGGTTGGTTGTCGAGCCGCACGACGAACCGGCCGCCGGTGATGTTGGAACCGTAGCTGAACAAAGCCTGCAATTCGGGCGATGATCTCGATGTGGTCTTGAGCCAGCAGGAAAAGGTCCGCGGTTCCTGCCCGGTCGGTAGCGCCAGACCGGGGAAATCCACTTGATCGTCCGTGCCATCGAAGGCGAGAGCCCGGTGAAAACGGCCCGCTATCCACGCGCTGGCGGGATCGGCAAAGCCCGACAAGCTGCCGGTGACCGTTGGACTTCCGCCCACGCGGTTCACGCTGGTTCCCGCTCCCTCTTCGAAGGGCAGCCAGATCTCGTCGTCGAAGAGTACGGTCGCCGCGACTTGGGAGGTATGCTGGCTGTAACCATTCGTGACGACGTAGGGAAATTCGTCGTAGCCGATCGTTCCGGCGGCCGGAGTCAACGTGAGCTGGTTCGATGCGATTCCCGTGGCGCCGAGCAGTGTCGGCCCCGCCGACACGAGTGTCAGGGGATGCGCGCTCGAGTCATTGGCGAGGACATTGGCGGTGGCTTCCGTCACGCGCCGGGTCGTGAGCGAGTCCGGATGCAGTTCGGGTGGCGGCCCTTCGATGACGAACGCGGAATCCGGAATCGGCTGCATGGCGATGCCGGGACCGGAATAGCTGAGCTGGAGCGACGCGGATCCCCCCAAGTGGCGGTAGTGAACGCGGATCGGATGGAACCCCGCTTCCAGCGAGATCGGATCGGAGGTCTTGGTCGCCGTGAAGTTGTAGTCGTTGTCGATCACCCGCGCCTCATCCACCCACACGCAGGTCGCGGCGTCGGAGTTGGTGCGGAAGAGGTAGGAGCCGGTGGCCGGCACGACGAGGTAGCCCTCGAAGGAAAGCCCGACATCGTCCGGCCGCGAGCGGGGCGTCGCCGAAACGGTGGGGACCAAGGACTGCGACACCGGCGTCATTTCGCGGAATTCTGGCAGCCACGGCCAAAAGCCTTCATAAGACCGGCAAAGGAGGCCACCCGAAGCCGCGGCCAGGGGCGTGGCAGGAATTATGGCTGTATCGTAGGGCCGGATGCTGATCGAATTGCGGCGGTTTGCGGCAACTCCGAGATACTTCATTCGCTTCTGGAGATCCGGACAACTCGCCGCCAAGTCGTTGCCCTGCTGAGGATCCACCGTCACATTGTAGATCTTAAACGCATCGTCGGGAGACTCTATCTTGGGTCGAACCCCCATGAAGTCGCCAATCCGGATCGCCTGCATTTGCCACTTATCCTCACCTCCATGGTTGGGAAACTCCGGGTAAGGTGGAGTTTCGTAGCCGCGAAGGAACTCAAAATAGAGAAAGCCTCGGTCCGGCTGATTTCCTTGCCCTGTTAAGGCCGGCAGCAGCGAAACCCCGTCGGCGAAGGAGGGTGCCGGCGCTTTCGCCAGCTGAGCGAAAGTTGCCAGCCAGTCCCAGTTCGCCGACGGGCGCGTGACCTCGCGGATATTGCCCAATTGGTTTGTTCCGGGGATGGTTCCCGGCCACCAGGCGATGGTGGGCACGCGGATGCCACCTTCCCAGATGTCGCCTTTGATTCCTTCAAAGGGACCGTAACTGCCGAAAGTTGGAGGATACAATTCCGTCTCGGCGGGGCCGTTATCGGACGTAAAAACAACCAGGGTGTTATCGTCGATGCCGAGATCCCGAAGCGTTTGCAGGAGATCCGCCACGGAATCGTCGATGCGCCGGACCATCGACACGTGTTTTTTGGCCGCGGTATACCACGCGGGATTGACTGACGGATGAGCGTTGGCCGGGTTATCCACCCTTGTGGCATCCCCGGTGGCAGTGTTGACGTAGGCAGGTGCTCCGGTCCATTGCAGCCCCCCGCTCAGTCCCCGGCCATTGGGATAGTTCGCGGTCGGTGCGTACCGACCGACGAAATGAGGGGTGTCATAGCTGAGATAGATGAAAAACGGGCGTTGAGGGTTTTGCTGCGTTTCCTCAACAATGGTCTTTTTTGCGAAGGCAGTCCACGCATCGCTGGTAAAGAGATCGGGATGTGCGTCAGTTATGGGCGAATAATCGTCGCATATGAACGACTGGGACGGGGTCGTGCCGTTGCGCGGGTAGTGCTCATGTCCCTCGTCATGCGAAACATAGCCGAAGAAGCGGTCGAAACCGCGCTTGAGCGGGTGGGCAGGCAATCCTTGGGCAATGGTGGAGGTAAGAGGTCTGGTGAACCTTCCCGCCAAACCCGCCTTGCCGATGTGGACGGTGCGATACCCGGCCCGCTGGAGCACACCGGAGAAGGTGTGATTATTTGGAAGCGCCAGGTCGGTTTGGGCGTCGCGGATCCCCGCGTGGCCTTGGTGCTGGCCTTGAAGTAGGGAACAGCGTGACGAGGCACAAATCGGAGCCCCGGCGTAGTGGTGGGTCATTTTTGCTCCTTCCGCCGCCATGGCGTCCAGAGCGGGCGTGGCGAATTTCCAAGTGCTGGTTCGCTGGTTCTGCCAAAAACAACCGACATCGCCGTAGCCCAAGTCGTCGGCAAGGATGAAGATGATGTTAGGACGTTGAACTTTGCTAGCCGCGCTGACCGGGTTGGTCCCCAGGTTCAGCTCCATGCCGTCGGGAAGGCTGTCCGCGTCCGAGTCGAAAACCGCCGGGTTGGTCCCCGTGTCGGACGGCGACACGTAGATCCCGGTGTTGGTTTCCACGGCATCCCGTAGCCCATCATTATCGGCATCGCCCGGCGCGGCGGCGAGCCAGCTGGCGGGGATGAGAAGACTGGCAACAACACAACGAAGCGACTTGGGTTTCATGCTTCAGACCGGCACCCTTCCGTAGGAAATGGTGCTTGTCCAGAGGCTCGTGGCCTGATTCCGGAGTAGGGATTTTCCCTACAAGATTCAGGCGTTTTGTCGCTACCCAGCGTCGCGATGGACCCACGCGATGGCCCTTTGCAGAAGCTCCGGGCCATCCTTGAAACCAAGCTTTTCCTTTATCCGCGCCCGATACGTTTCGATGGTTTTAATATCCAAGAATAACAAATCTGCGATCTGTCTGGTACTTAAACCTTTTCCAACAAGTTCGAACACTTGAAGTTCCCGGTCGGCGAGCTTCGAAACGATCTCAAGCGGTTGGCGTGGTGCCTGACGACCCATCGAGCGTTCGAGGACCTGGTGGGTCATCGCCTCGCTCAGGTAAATGCCGCCGGCGAGCACCTGCCGGATCGCCCGCATGACGTGGCGGCTGGCTTGCTGCTTGGTGATGTAACCGCGCGCGCCGGCGTGAATGCAGCGTTCGGCGTAGATCATTTCGTCCTGCATCGAGACAACCAACACCTTGACCTCCGGAAATCGTGCCTGGAGGTCCTTGATCAGCTCGATGCCCAACGAGGACTTCAGCGTGAGATCGACGATGGCCAAGGCCGGCCGCGTCGCGGCCACCAGCTCGAGCGCTTCGTGCCGGTCTTCCGCCTCGCCGCACACCTTCAAGTCCGCTTCGCGTTCGATGAGTTCCACCAACCGCTCGCGGATCATCGGGTGATCGTCCACGAGCAGGATGCGGGTTTGATCCGAAACGTTTTCGCTCATGGCTTCAGGCGGAGAAGGCGGCCTCTCCCATTTCGCACGACACCATCGTGCCGCACGGGAGACGATGGGCGATCTTGAAATCGGCCCCGATCATGCGGGCGCGGTACTCCATGATGCGCAGGCCCATGCCGTCCGGATTGCGGGGCACGCGGATCATGCCCTCGCCATCGTCCTCGATCGTCAGCTTCACTTGTCCCGCGGTCGCGGACAGGGAGAGCAGAATGTTGCGGGCCTTGGCGTGCTTGGCGGCGTTCACCACCGCCTCTTGGGCGATCCGGTAGAAGTGGATGCCTATGGCAGGATCGCACGATGGAATCGGGCTGGGGCATTCCACGGTGCAGGAAACTTGGAAACGCCGGCTCATCGTGTCGGCGAGTTCACGCAGGGCGAGTTCCAAGCCTTCGGTTTCTAGTCGCACCGGATAAAGGCCGCGGGCAAGATTGCGCGCTTGATTGATCGAGTCGTCGATCATGTCGGCGATGCGCGACGCGTCGCGATTGGCAACGGCGCCATCCTTCGCGAGGCGTTCCTGCAGCATGTTGGCACTGAAGGCGACGCTGACGAGCTGCTGGCACAGGCTGTCGTGAAGGTCTTGTCCGATGCGCACCTGCTCGCGGTCGCTGATATCGAGGATGCACTTTTCGAGTTCGCGGTTTTCCTCCATCTTCGCCTCGAGGGCGGCAGTGCGTTCCTTGACCCGTTCTTCGAGATGGGCGTTCAGCGAGCGAGTCGCGGCAACCAAACCCACGGCCACCAAGAAGGTGCCGGAACGCATCAGCAGGTTCCAATACGGTGTGAAGGCGCGGCCCTCCCCGGTGCCCGCATTCAGGTCCGCGGCGAACCAGATCGATGCCGCCAGCAGGGCGGCGACCACTCCCGAGCGGAAACCCGCCACGTGGCTGACCAAGAGTACGGGAATCAGGTAGAGCAGCGAACCGCTGAGTTCCGGCCCCGAGAGATAGCTGAAGGTTCCGATACAAGCGATCAGGAAGGCGGCCAGCACCCAGACGGCCATCGGCGACAAACCTTCCAACTGGCGCAGGATCCGCACCAGCACCGGCATCGGACGCTCCGGGACCGGGCCAGTTGCCGCCGCCCCGCCGGGAGCGGGCCGCGAAATGGTGCGTGCGGAGGGCATGGTCTCAAGACGAACCCCGACGTGATTCCATGGCGACGCGATAGGCATCGGCGATCGCGTGATCGTAACGTGCCGAATCGAAATAGGCGATCAACTTCGCACGGCTCTCCGCCACCTTTGCCGGTAGTTCATCGCGGTGGCGGGCGCAGTCGATCACCGCATTCGCCAAGCCATCGACGAGTTGCTCCACGCTGGCGACCGGTACGGCCGAGCCGCCTGCCATGCGGACGATCTCTCCCTGCGCGCTGGTGTCCGCCACCACCGGGTAGCACCCCGCCAGATACGCTTCCAGCAAGGTCACCGGCGTGCTTTCGCGGAAGCTCGGGAGAAAATAGACGTCGGTGGCTTGGAGCGCGGCAATGTAATCCTGTCCACTGAAGCCCGGGTGGAATTCGACACGATCCTCCAGATCCAGCTTCTTCGCCAATTTCACCAACGCGGGAATTTCGGGGCCTCCTCCCGCAACGGTGTAGCGGAAGTCAATTCCGGCGGCGGCAACCTTCGCCAATGACTTCAAGGCGAGGCTCACTCCCTTGCGGCCTTCCATGTTCCCGCCCGCAAAGAGGCGCAAGGGACCTTCGGGTTTCATCCCCTCCGGCCTGCGGAACTTCTCCGCCTTTTCCGGCGGGATCGACGCGATCGGCAAACGAACCAGTGGCCGGTCGCCGCGATGAGACTTCAGCAACAGCTCGGTTTCTTCGTTGGCAGCGAAAACCACCGCGCAGTTCCTGATGCAATCTTGGAATGCTTGTGATCGCAGTGTGCGGGCACTGTTGAAGTCCCTGGCGATTTCGAAGCCACGTGCCGGCAGGCTGAGGATGGCCCGAAAGGCCGTTGGAATGTATCCGCCTCCGCCGACCGGTCCCCAAATGAAAGGGATGGGTAACTTCCACAGCGGCGACGGCATCCGCCAACCCGCAATGGTCACCTGATGACAGAGGTCGAAGCGCTCCTCTTCATGCCACGATCTCGCCGCGGCTAGGATCTGACGGTTGAAGGCCGCGTAGTTTAGCCAACTTTGAATATGGGCAATGAATCTGTTTGCGCTGCAGGAGCTGCGCTCGCGAATAAAGCGGACCCTGACGTTCCCCGGAATCTTGCCCTCCCGCGCTCCTTGTTCCCATCCTTCGCGGTTGTGAATGTCGGTGATAACAAAAACATCGTGATCCCTTGCAATCCGGCAAACGGCTGTCCAGCCGACCCCAGGCTCGGAGCCTCGATAGGGATTGCAGGCGTAAGCGGAAACCAGGACTTTCATCGGATTGAAAAAACACCCCTCCTGTCAGGACTTCCTAGCCAAGTGCTCGCGTGCGAAGCCACGAATGTGGCCCAGCGACCGGCGGTCAAAGATCGCGCGGATCGGTCCCATGAAGGGACGGAACGGCCGGGTGATCGCCAGGCAGCGGTCCACGGTGCGGACCACTTCTGGACTGAGCCGGGCCCGCTTCTCCGGGTCGGTGTTGCGGAACTCCTCAGTGATCTGGGTGAGCCACGAACAGCTTTGGGCCACCAGCTCGAGGCTCGATGAGCCTCCTTCCCACTCGCCGAGGTCGGCCACTCCGAGGAAGTCTATCAGGGAGGGCAACTGTTGCGGGATATCGTCGTAGTTGAGAAGGAAAGAACGATCCGCGGGACAGCGGTTTAACGCATGCTCGTAGCTCTGGGCGAACACGGCGTAGCGGAATGGCTTGCGGTTGCGGGCTCCGTAGTCGAAGCGGAACTGCGATTCGAAGACGTTATGGGGGTGGCGTCGCAGCACGATGAACTTGCCGGTGGTGGAAAGCGGGCCGCGGTGCATGCCGATGG
>CBKZPU010000152.1:0-12120 GCA_966696705.1 uncultured Verrucomicrobiaceae bacterium
TGGTCACCGAGGACGAGTATGCGGACTTCGACTTCCGCTGCGAATGGAAGATCGCGAAGCAGGGGAACTCCGGCATCATGTGGCGCTCCACGGAAGACCACGCTCATCCGTGGGTGAGCGGGCCGGAGTACCAGATCCTGGATTCCTTCAAGCAGCCGGGGCACAAGTACACCCACGAGACCAACAAGGGGAATATCGCCGGAAGCTTCTACGACATCATCCCCGGCAAGGAGGAGTGGTCGAAGCCGGTGGGCGAATGGAACGAGACCCGCATCGTGGTGAAGGGCAGCAAGATCACGCTCTACCTGAACGGCACCGTGACTGCCGACGTGGACACCACCACGGACGAGTTCAAAGCGCTATTGGACAAGTCGAAGTTCAAGGGCTGGGAGCACTTCAACAAGGCCCCGAAGGGTCACATCGTTTTCCAAGACCACGGCGACAAGGTCGAGTTCCGCTCGATCCGGATCAAGAAGCTGTGAGGGGTGGGGAGAAATCACCAATCATCAATCTTCCAATCACCAATCAGAGTGCCTGAAGAGGCAGGGCTGCAGACGCCATGTGCGGAGCCCAATGGGAAGGCGGAGTCCTTGGGAAGAGCATCCAGTTTTTCGATGTGCCGCCACCGGGGCGAGCGCCATTTTCAATCTTCCAAACACTTCGATTGGTGATTGGAAGATTGTTGATTGGTGATTCCCAATCGTTGGTGAAATGGAAGCGCCTTAAAGCAAATGCGCGCCCTGCGACGGCCGGGAGGCGAAGATCTGCGGGGTGATGCCGGTGGCTTCGTGGTATTGCTCCGAGAGGGTCGCCGCGATTTCGGCGGCCTTGTGGGATTCGCACAGGGTGACGGTCGAGCCGCCGAAGCCGCCGCCGGTCATGCGGGCGCCGATGACGCCGCCGCTGCGGCCGATGGCGCGTGCAATTTCCACCATCAGGTCGAGTTCCTTGCAGCTCACCTCGAAGTCGTCGCGCAGCGAGTCGTGGCTGGCCGCCATGAGCGGGCCCAGCGCCTCGAAGTCGTTCTTCGCCAGCGCGTCCGCGGCGGCGACGGTGCGGGCGATTTCGCCGACCACGTGGCGGGCGCGGCGATTGACCGGATCCCCCATGGCGTCCCAGTGCGTCTCCACGTCGGCGAGGGTGGCATCGCGCCACGATTTCTTGCCGATGACGGCAAGGCCATCCTCGGTGTTCTTGCGGCGGGCCGCATAGCCGCCGTCGGACAGCTCGTGGTGCACCATCGTGTTCGCGATGAGCACGGTGAGGTCCGGACTTTCAAATGGCACCAACTCCGGCTCGCCGGTCTTGCAGTCGATCAGGATCAGGCGGTTCGCCTTGCCGAAGGCGGAGGCGAATTGGTCCATGATGCCGCAAGGCACCCCGGCGAAATCGTGCTCGGCCTTCTGGCAGAGGAGCGCCTTCTCCTTGGTGTCGAGCACGGTATCGAGCAGGCCTTCGAGCAGGGTGGCCACGCAGCACTCGAGCGCGGCCGAGGAGGAAAGCCCGGCGCCACCGGGGACGGAGGAAAGGATGTAGGCGTCGAAGCCGGGGAGGTGATGGCCGCGGTCCTGGAAGCCTTGGAAAACGCCGCGCAGGTAGTTCGCCCACTTCGGTGCGGTGACTTCCTGCTTCGCATTGAGCGGCAGGGTCGCCGGCTCGCCGCCGAGGGCGGTGGCGACACGGGCCTCGTGGGTGCCGTTCAAGGCGGCGGCGATCACGATGTAGCGGTCGATCGCGAAGGGCAGCACGAAGCCGTCGCAGTAGTCGATGTGCTCGCCGATCAGGTTGACGCGGCCGGGCGCGGCGGCGGTGACGGAGGCGTCGCAGCCAAAGGTATCCTTGAGGCCGGCGGCAGCGTCGGCGGCGAGATCGGTCAGGGTCGTGGCGAGGTCGAGGGACATGGAGGAAAGATTCGCGCGGCTGGGCTTTATCCGGAGCGATCGGGGCGGCGGCGTGCCGGATCGACACGTGCCGGCCGCAAGGGTGGAGAAATCCGGGGTTTTGGCAAAGGGGAAAGCTGTCCGCAACCGTGTCTGCCGCCGGCTCAGGCGAAGACCATGTAGAGCAGCAGCGTCGCGACAATCGCCAGCGCTCCCCAGACCTTGGCGGATTTGGACGACTCCAGCCTGATCAGGTCCGTCACCGGCAGCTTCACCGGCTCCGGCAGCGGATGGGTGAGGGTGACGACCAGACCGAGCGCGATCACCGCGAGGAAGCAGAGACCCATGCGGTCCACGTAGGAAATCTCGGGAGCGAACCAGTAGCCGGCGGCGGCGACCATCGGTCCGATGAGCCACTTGATCGCGCCATAAAGGACGACGTTGGTGACGATCCCCATCCAGCCGAAGTAGCGGGGCGTGCGCGGCGAGAGGAAGCCGAACAGGAAAACCGCCAGCACACCCGGGCTGATGAATCCCTGGAACTCCTGGATGAACTTGAAAATGCCGCCGTATTTCGGATCCCCGAGACCGGGGGCGATCAGGCAGGAGATCACCACGAAGAGCAGGGTGAAGCTCCGCCCGGAAAGCACGGTGGCTTTCTCCGACATGTCCTTTTTCGCCGTGTGGACCAAGTCCATGGTCGCGATGGTCGCGGCGGAATTGAGCATCGAGGCCAGCGAGGAGACGACCGCACCGAAGATGGCCGCGAGCACGAACCACGTGAGGCCGGGGCGCATCAGGTTGCGCATCAGGGTGGGGAAGGCGGCGTCGTAATCGTAGCCCACGAGCTTGGTGCCGGTAGCGATCTTCCTGCCGGCGGCATTCTTGAGCTGGTCCGCGTTGGCGACCGCCATTTGCTTCGGAGTCATTCCTTGGACCTCCTCGTAGGCCACGCCCGTGACCCGGGAGTTGTGAACCAGCACGGCGAGCGCCTGCTCCGGCGACGTCAGCGCGAAGTTCTCGGTGAAGGGATAGACCTTGTTGGTTTGGGCCGCGAGTTCCGCCATCGTGGAGGCATTCTTCTTCACCGCCTCTGCCCGCAGGTCCTTGTGGTAAAGATTGAAACAGAGGATGCCGGGGATCACCACCAGGAACGGAATCAGGAGCTTCAAGATCGCGGCGAAAACGATGCCCTTCTGGCCCTCCGCCAGCGACTTCGACCCGAGCGTGCGCTGGACGATGTATTGATTCAGCCCCCAGTAGAAACAAATCGGCACCCAGATGCCGAGCAGCAGCACGGTCCACGGCAACTCGGGGTCGTGGATCGGGCGGATCATGTGGAGCTTGCCGCCGGCGAGGTTTTCGCCGGCCACGGCGATGGCTTCGCCGTCCTTGCCCTCGTTCAGCAGCAGGAAGCGCTGCCATGCTCCGGCGTTTTGCAGGTCTTCCACCGTGGCGGTCGAGTTGGCGACCTTGGTCAAGATGAGGTCGTTTGGATCGGCGACCTTCAATGCTCCGAAGGCCAGCCACATCACGACCGCGCCGCCGACGATCAAACCCGCACCCCAGATCAGGTCGGTCCACGCGCAGGCTTTCAAGCCGCCGACCAACACGTAGATCGCGGCGGAGATGCCGATGATCCAGCAGCCGACGGTGATGCTGCCGAGGTCGGCACCCATGACCATGCGGCCTTGGAAAAAGACCGAGATCACTTTCGCCCCCGAGTAGATCACCGAGGCGGTGGGCACGCCGACGAGGATGACCAGTGTGGCAACCGCCATCACGATCCGGGAGAAGGTGCCATAGCGATACTGGAGGAACTCCGGGATGGTGTAGATGCCGCAGCGCAGCAGCTTCGGCAAAAAGACGAAGGCGACCAGCACCAGAGCGATCGCCGAAAGCCATTCCCAGGACGACACCGCGAGGCCGAGCCAGTCCGCCGCTTGGCCGGACATGCCGACGAATTGCTCGGTCGAGATGTTCGCCGCGATCAGCGAGAAGCCGACCAGCCACCAGGTCAGTCCGCGGCCCGCGAGGAAGTAGCCCGCCGCGCCGCCCTTCTCCGCGGCATCCGCGGTCTCCTTCCGGCCCTGCCAGATGCCGAAGGCGATGACCCCGACCACGACGACCAGGAAGAGCACCACGTCCAGGGTGCTCATCTTGCCGGCCTCCAGACTCTTGGCGTGATCCGTCTGGGCGAGAAGCAATAGCGGCGTGATCATTTGATATCAGGAATCGGTTTGACTGGCGCGTCTCGATACGAAAGCGGGGCTGCCGTTCATGCGCTCGATCGCGCGGAAAGGCAGCCCCGGGGGATGAAGCGGTTGGTTCAGGCGCCCTTGCCCGCCTTCTTGGCGAAGAAGAGCATCCCGAGGCCGAAGATCAGCATGACCACACCCCAAATGGTATTCACGGGAATGCCGAGCGATTTGGCATACATCGCGTCACCCTTGGTGAAGATGCCGTAGCCCGTGAGCATCACGCCGTAGATCGTGAAGACGTAGCCAATAGGAAGCCGGAGATCCATGGTAGTTGATTGGGTTTCGGAGTTTTTACCAGAAGATGATGTTCAGGGCGATCACCGCGACCATCACGATCGAGCCGAGAACGGCGGGACGCAAGATCCAGGGTTCGTTCTCATCGACGTGTTTCGGCGTGAGCGAGTAGACCAAGCGGCGGAGTTCGTCGTCGCTCTTGGTGCGCGGGGTGAGCAGCGAGAGCACCGCATTCACCACGAAGGTCACGCTGAAGGCCACGATGGCGATCCAGAAGTTCTGGGACATCTCCTTCGGGAAGTCGATCGCGGCGCTGATCCAGCCGCCCTTGACGCCCGGGGGATTGCCCACCGCGTAGCTCATGCCGTGGAAGATCACCGCGGCGGTGGTGCCGACCACCAGACCCCAGAAGGAGCCGACGCCGTTCGAGCGCTTGGTGAACATCCCGAGCAGGAAGGTCGCGAACAGCGGCGCGTTCACGAAGCCGAACACGAGCTGCAGGATCGACATGATGTTGTTGTACTTCGAGGCCACCAGCGCGAAGCCCATGGCCGCGATGATGCCGAAGACCGTGGCGTACTTGCCCATCGCGAGCAGTTGCCGGTCGGTCTGGTTCGGCTTCATGGTCTTGTAGAGGTCGTAGGTCCAGACCGTGTTGAAGGCCGTCACGTTCGCCGCCATCCCGGACATGAAGGAGGCCATCAGCGCGGTGAGCGCGAGACCCAGCAGGCCGTTCGGGAAGTAGTGGAAGATCATCGAGGGCAGCACCTGGTTGTAGTTCGGGGTCAGGGTGCCGTCGGCCGCGAGCTTGCTGGGAATCGAGTAGCCGGGCTCCGGGTCGCTGGTCAGCGCGTAGGCGATCAAGCCGGGAAGAATCACGACCGCGGGGAAGAGCATCTTCGGGATCGCGCCGATGATCGGGGTGCGGCGGGCGGCACCCATCGAGTTCGCGGCGAGCGCGCGCTGCACTTCCGCGAAGTTCGTGGTCCAGTAGCCGAAGGAGAGCACGAAGCCGAGGCCGAAGAGGATGCCGTACCACGGCACGCCCATCGGGTTATCAATCCCGCCGGTATGCTGCCAGGAGTCGAGGGCACTCGCGCCCTGCTCGGAGGCAAGCAGCTTGGCCTTCAGGCCTTCCCATCCGCCGACATTCTTGAGGGCGATGTAGGCCAGCGGCGCGATGCCGAAGACGATCATGAAGAACTGCAGCACCTCGTTGTAGATCGCGGAGCTCAGGCCGCCCTTCAGGACGTAGGCGAGCACGATGCAGGAGGTGATGACGAGGGAGGCGTAGTAGTTCCAGCCCAGCAGCGCTTGCAGCAGCTCCGCCAGCGCGTGCATCGAGATGCCCGAAGAGGCCACCGTCATGAAGGCGAAGGAGACCGAGTTGAAAACGCGTGTCGGTTCGTTGAAGCGCATCTTCAGGTACTCCGGCACCGACTTGGCCTTGGAGCCGTAGTACATCGGCATCATGAAGATCCCGAGGAAGACCATCGCGGGAATCGCACCCACCCAGTAGAAGTGGGCGGTCATGATCCCGTACTCCGCGCCGGAGGCCGCCATGCCGATGAGTTCCTGCGCGCCGAGGTTCGCGGAAATGAAGGCGAGCCCGCAGACCCAACCGGGGATGGAACGGCCGGAGAGGAAGAAGTCCTCCGCGCTGTTCATGTATTTCTTCAGCGCGAAACCGATGCCGAGGACAAAGGCCAGGTAGATCGCCATGATCGACCAGTCGATGAAGTGGAGATCGGGCTTGGCCATTCCCTCAGTGGAAATGGCCCCGCCAGTGGCGGCGAGGAACGAGGTGATTTCTAGGAACATCTTGGGTTGGTCAGGCAGGTAGGTTGGGAGGCAAGTGCGCGATTCCAAGCGACAGCTCGCCTATCTAGCAAGTGGCCATTGTGTGCGCCCCCACGAATGTGGGGGGCGCTTCAGGAGATTCCGGCGACTTACTCGGCCGAGAACTTGTGGACCATCGTGTGGGTGTAGGTCTCGCCGGGGCGGAGCACCGCGCTCGGGAAGGACGGCTGGTTCGGCGCGTCCGGGAAGTTTTCCGTCTCCAGGCAGCAGGCGGTGCGGTGGGCGTATTTCACGCCTTTCTTGCCGGCCACCTTGCCGTCGAGGAAGTTGCCGCCGTAGAACTGGACCGCCGGCTTGTCGGTGGAGACTTCCAGCACGCGGCCGGTCTTGGGATCCTTGAGGCGGGCGGCGAGGCGGACGCCTGGCTTCGGCGTGAGCACCCAGGCGTGGTCGTACCCACCACCGAGCTTGAGCGCCTCGAAGTCCTCGTTCACGCGGTCGCCGATGGCGGTCGGCTTGGTGAAATCCATCGGCGTGCCTGCCACCGGAGCCTGCACGCCGGTCGGGATCAGGCCGGCATTGGTCGGCAGATACTTGTCCGCATCCAGCATCAGGATGTGGTCGTTGATCGAGGTGGCCGGGTCTCCGCTGAGGTTCCAGTAGCTGTGGTGGACGATGTTGAGCACCGTCGGCGCGTCGGTGGTGGCGGAGACTTCCCACTTCAGCTCGTTGGCGTCGGTGAGGGTGTAGGTGACCTTGGTGGTCAGGGTGCCCGGGTAGCCTTCCTCGCCGTCCTTCGAGACGTAGGTCAGGGTGACCGAGTTGTTGGCGTCATTGGCCTCGCCGGTCCACATCACCTTGTTGAAGCCGACCTTGCCGCCGTGGAGGTGGCAGGGGATGCCGCCGGGTTCATTGTTGGTGGCGAGCGTGTAGGTCTTGCCGTCGAGCGTGAACTTGCCGTCCTTGATGCGGTTGCCGAAGCGGCCGACGGTGGCGCCGAAGTAGGGATTGCCGTCGGAAAGGTAGCCCTCGGGCGAGTCGAAGCCGTGGGTCACGTCGGCCAGCTTGCCGGCCTTGTCCGGGACTTCCATGGAGACCAAGGTGGCGCCGAGGTCGGAGATTTTGGCGCGCAGGCCGTTCTTGTTGGTCAGGGTGAAGAGCTTGGCTTCACGGCCGTCGGGAAGTTTTCCAAAAGTGTCCACGGGAATCTTCGAACTGGCAGAGGTGGAGCCGGATTCTTTGCAACCGGCAAGGCAAGCGGCTGCCATCAGCGTCATCAAGGGTGCTGCTTTCATGGGTTATTCAAACGTGATCGAAATCTCAAATCGTGGAATCGGGGTGTAAATCCGAAATCCTGTCCGCAGATCTTGGGATTTCCCATGCATCTCACGCTCAAGAGGGTAAGGGCAAGATTTCCTTGTTGCCGGGAGGGATTGCGGACGGAAAAAACACACCCATGACACCCGATTTCTCCAATCCGGAGGGCACCCGCGGCTGGCTCGGCGAGGTGCTCCAGAGCTTCAATTGCCAGACCGGCACCCTCCACAAGGCCGACGGCGGGTTCCTCGACCTCGTCGTCCAGATCGGCGTGCCGGATTTCCTGCTGCCGAAGATCGCCCGCATTCCCTTCGGCAAGGGCATCGCCGGCGCGGCGGCCGAACGCCGCGAGCCGGTGGAGCTGTGCAATCTCCAGCAGGACCTCGGCGGCGTGGCCCGGCCGGACGCCCGCGAGACCAAGGTCTCCGGTTCGCTCGCCGTGCCGGTGTTTTCGCCGGATGGCGCGGCGGTTCTCGGCACCCTCGGCATCGGCATGCAGGATCCGCACGATTTCACGGCGGAGGAGAAGTCGCGCTTGGCCGCCATCGCCGCGGAGATCGGAAAGACGTGGTCGGCAAGCTGACCGCGCCATTGACCGGCGGGCGCGAGAATCGTTAGATGGCGGCCATGACACCCGTAGGGGCAGCGAAGAAGATCCTCGATACCATGCTGGGCCATCTCGGCTTCCACGTGGAGATCGAGGTCATCGACAGCGAGGAGGAGCCGTGCTTGCAAATTCACACGCCGCGTAGCGAACTGCTGATCGGCAAGGACGGAGAGCGGTTGGACGACCTGCAGTATCTCGTGAACCGGGTGCTGCGGAAGCATTTCCCCAAGGCCGCCCGCGTCCGCATCGATTGCGAGCACTATCGTGCGATCCAGGAGGACAAGCTGGCCGCGGAGGTCCGCGCCGCGGCCGAGGGCGTGAAGGCCAGCGGCAAGCCCTTCAAAATGCGGCCGCTCAATGCCTACTACCGCCGGCTCGTCCACAATGTGCTGGTGGATGACACCACGGTGGAAAGCGTTTCGCCCGGTGGCGAGGAGCGGCTCAAGCGCATCATCATCCGTCCCCGCGGCGCGGGCGGCACCCCGAGCGCGGAATGAAAAAGTTCTTTTTCGACTGCGGGACGCGTGACCCGCTGGCTTCCTCCGGGCTGCTGGTCCTGCGGCTGGCATACGGCTGGATGATGCTGTACGGCCACGGCTTCGCGAAGATCCAGAAGTTCGAGCAGCTGAAGGCGAATTGGCCGGTTCCCGGAATCCTCCCGCTGAACTTCATGAGCAGCCCGATCAGCCTGATGGCCACGATCGGCGCGGAAGTCGGGGCGGCGGGCTTGCTCATGCTCGGCCTGATGACTCGTCCTGCGGCCTTCGTGCTCGGCTTCGCCATGTGTGTCGCCGCGTTTCAGGTGCAGGCCGGTGCGCCGATGTTCCTGCCGGCAGCGGGCGCGAAGGAGCCGGCCGTGATGTATCTGGTCGTCTGCTTCGTCTTCATCATCACCGGCGCTGGCCAGTGGTCGATCGATGCCGGCTTCGACACCGACAAGCGCCGCCGTCGCTGGAAGTGAGTCGAGCCATGGAAACGCACCGCCTCGTCCTGCCGGAGGACCTCAATCACTTCGGCTTCCTCTTCGGTGGCCGCCTGTTGGCGTGGGTCGATGAAGCGTGCTGGATTGCGGCATCGCTCGACTTCCCGCATTGCCAATTCGTCACCATCGGCATGGACAAGGTCGAGTTCCGCCATTCGGTGCGGCAGGGGACCATCCTCAACATCCGCTGCAGCAAGGAGCACGAGGGCACCACCTCCGTGCGCTACCGGGTGGAAGTTTTCGACCGGCGCAACCCGATCGCCCCGCCGATCTTCGTCACCGGCATCACCTACGTCAGTGTGGACGACAGCGGGCGGAAGCGGCCGATCCGCTGAAACGCTGGTCTGGTGGCGGGAATGGCCTAGGTTAGGTCATGTTCACCGTCGAGCTTCGCTTCCACGGGGATTTGAGCCGCTTTCTCGCGGGGCGTTGGCGCGGGGAGAACGCGATGTCTCGCGGGCTCAAGGAAAAAGCTTCTGCCAAGGACATCATCGAAGCCTGCGGGATTCCACACAGTGAGGTGGACTTGATCGCCGAACTTAGTGCTGCCGGCAACGCGGTCCGCGCCTTGGATCTCGATGCGGTCGTCGCGACGCCGGTTCGGCTCGCCATCTATCCGGTGCCGGCACCCGCGAAACTCTTGCCGGCAGCCCGCCGGTTGCAGCCTCGTCAGGCGGACCGTTTCGTCGCCGATGGCCATCTCGGCGCGCTGGTCCGGCACCTGCGCCTGCTCGGCATCGACGTGGCCTACGAGAGCGATGTCACGGACGAGCGCTTGCTCGAAATCATGATCGCCGAAGACCGGGCCTTGCTGACCCGCGATCGCCGGCTGCTGATGCATTCGGTGGTGCGCTGCGGCTATTGCCCGCGTGCCGATGTGCCGGAGGAACAGGCGCAGGAGGTGCTGCGGCGGTTCGCACCGTTGGAACTTGTGCCGTGGAGCCGCTGCCTGCGCTGCAATGCTCCCGTGCATGAGGTGACCAAACAGGAAGTGGCGGCGGAGTTGGCGAACGAGCCCCGCACCCTGCGCTACTACGACGAATTCTTCCGCTGCTCCGGTTGCGGGCGGATCTATTGGCGCGGCTCTCACGCTGAGAAGCTCGCCGCCCGGCTGGCCCGGCTTCAGGCCTGAGGCGCGCGCATCCCGCCTGCCGCAGGAAACGCACAGGATTCCTTGGTTCACGCGTTGCATCCGTGAATAGGGCCACCTAAATTGGCGATATCGGCGGATTCCGTAGCGGAGATCGGACCTCCGTTGGCGGTGATTTGCTGCCGAATCAACCCGAACCCAAGCGATATGAAAACAACCGTCACCACCATCGCCGGGGCCGTAAGCCTCGTCCTGTCGGGACTGCTTGCCAGCTCCTGCTCCTACTCGGAACCAACCAGAGGCACTCACCGAATGGGGCCGCCAGGGAAAGACCGCGAAATGAAGGATTCCGAACACCAGCGGACTTTCATCCCCTCGGATCTCGAAGGCCCTTACCGGATGGGGCCGCCCGGCAAGCGGTAATGGCAGCGAAAGGGGGGCTCTGGCTGACTTCCCCCATGGGAATGGCCGGGTTCTCCAGAGGGAAACGAACACCGGGGCGCGTCTCGACCGCCCCGGGTGTGGGTTCGTTGGGCTTGCCCCGCTTCCCTCCGCCTGCCATCACGCCCTGCCGATGATCGAGACGCTCGACCTCATCCTGCCCCTCGAAGCCTCCGAGGACGAAGCCGCGTGGAAAGCTGCCGCGGCAAAAAAGCTCGGCGTGCCCGCGTCGCGCGTGACCGGCGTGCGCTTGCTGAAGCACTCGCTCGATGCCCGCCAACGCGCGGTAAAAGTGCAGCTCCGCTTGGAAGTCGCCATCGACGAGCCCCTGCCGGCCGAAGTGAAGCCGACGTGGTCCGCGCCGGCATTGCCGCATCATGCCAGAACGGCCGTCATCGTCGGCTGCGGCCCGGCCGGCATGTTCGCCGCGCTGCGCTGCCTGGAACGCGGGATCAAACCCATCGTCCTCGAACGCGGCAAGGACGCCTCCGCCCGCCGCTTCGACCTCGCGCCCATTCTCCGCCAAGGCATCGTCATCGAAGACTCCAACTATTGCTTCGGCGAAGGCGGAGCCGGCACCTTCTCCGACGGCAAGCTCTACACCCGCGCCACCAAGCGCGGCCCGGTCGCCCGCGTTTACGAGATCCTGGTGGCCCACGGCGCGCCGCCGCGCATTCTAACAGACGCCCATCCCCACATCGGCTCGAACCTGCTGCCAAACGTGGTGAAGGCCATGCGCGCCTCCATCCTCGAAGCGGGCGGTGAAGTCCGCTTCCAGACCAAGGTCGTCGATTTCATCCTGGATGGCGATCGCCTGCGCGGCGTTGTCACCGCGAATGGCGAGGAGATCACTGGTGACGCCGTCATCCTCGCCACCGGCCACAGTGCGCGGGACATCTACCGGCTGCTCGCCAAGAAGGAGATCTTGTTGGAACGCAAGCCCTTCGCGGTCGGCGTTCGCATCGAGCACCCGCAGCCGTTCATCGATGCCCAGCAGTATCACCTCCGCAAGGACGAGCCGCGGCCGGATCTGCTGCCAGCGGCGCGCTACGCCGTGGCGACGAAGATCGACGACCGCGGCGTGCATTCGTTTTGCATGTGCCCCGGTGGCTTCATCGTCCCGGCCTCGACCGAGAACGACGAGGTCGTGGTCAATGGCATGAGCCTCGCCCGCCGCGACTCGCCCTTCGCCAATTCCGGCCTCGTCGTGACCGTCGAGCCGGAGGACACGGATTCCTTCGCCAAGGAGCACGGCGTGCTCTCCGGCATCGCCTATCAGAAGGCGCTCGAAGTTGCGGCCAAGCAGGCGGGCGGCGGCGGCCAAGTCGCCCCCGGCCAGCGCGTCGCCGATTTCCTCATCGGCAAGATTTCCGACGACCTGCCGAAGACGAGCTACTTTCCCGGCGGCAAGCCCGCTCCGCTGCACGAGATTCTGCCGCAGGGCATCGTCCGCCGCATGCAGACGGGCCTGAAGCTCTTCGATCGCAAGATCCGCGGTTACGCGGGGA
>CBKZPU010000153.1:0-11972 GCA_966696705.1 uncultured Verrucomicrobiaceae bacterium
ACCGGTCTCCAGTGGGGAGACGAAGGCAAAGGCAAGATCGTCGATTACCTCACCGAGACCGCCGACGTCGTCGTCCGCGGCCAGGGTGGCAACAACGCCGGCCACACCGTCATCGCCCGCGGCACGAAGTACGTCCTCCACCTGCTGCCCTCCGGCATCCTCTGGGACGGCAAGACCAACATCATCGGTAACGGCGTGGTCGTCGATCCCGTTGGCCTGGTCGCGGAAATCGAGCGCGTGGAAGGCCAAGGCGTATCCATCACGCCCGAGAAGCTGCTCATTTCCGACCGCGCCCACGTCGTGCTGCCGTTGCACAAGGAACTCGACGCCGCCCGAGAAAAGGCTCTCGGGGATCGCAGCATCGGCACCACCAAGCGCGGCATCGGCCCGACCTACGCCGACAAGATCAACCGCTGCGGCCTGCGCGTCGCCGACCTGCTGGATGAGGCATACTTCCGCGAAATGGTCGCCCACCGCACCGCCGACGCGAACGAAGTGCTCGCCAAGTTCGGCCTGCCGACCTTCAACGCCGAGGAGCAGGCCGATGAAGTGCTCGCGGCCTTCGCCCGCCTCCGTCCGCACGTGGCCAACACCATCCCGGTGCTCCACTCGGCGTGGAAGGCCGGCAAGACCATCCTTTTCGAAGGCGCGCAGGGCACGCTGCTCGACATCGACTTCGGGACCTATCCCTTCGTCACCTCGTCGAACACCACCTCCGGCGGATCTTGCACCGGCAGCGGCCTGCCGCCGACCGCGATCCAGCAGGTCATCGGCGTCTGCAAGGCCTACACCACCCGCGTCGGATCCGGTCCGTTCCCGACCGCCGATGAAGGATTGTCTCGATACCTGCACGACCTCGGCCGCGAATTCGGGGCCACCACCGGTCGCCCGCGCGGCTGCGGCTGGCTCGATGCCGTGCTGCTTCGCCACGGCTGCATGGTCAATGGCGCCACCGGCCTTGCGGTGACCAACCTCGACGGCCTCGACAACTACGAGACCCTTCGCATTTGCACCGGCTACGACATCGACGGCACCATCCACGAACTCCCGCCGGCCGATCGCCACGCGTGGGATCGCGCCGTGGCGGTGTATGAAGAGCTTCCCGGCTGGCAGCAGGACACCACCGGCTGCACCGAATTCCTCGACCTGCCGGCCAACGCGAAGGCCTACCTCAAGCGCCTGAGCGAACTCTGCGACACGCCGGTGAAATTCGTCGGCGTCGGCCCGGACCGAGCTCAAACGCTGGTCGTCTGAAATTCGTCCCGGCTTCATGCAATCCGCGTCCCCCCTCCCCAGCCTTGGCCGCGACATGAATGAGTCGTCCATACCCCGGCACATCGCCATCATCATGGATGGCAATGGCCGCTGGGCGAAAGAGCGCGGCAAGCCCCGCATCGCCGGCCACCGCGCCGGGGCCGAGTCGGTCCGCGAATGCGTGGAAGGCTGCAAGCAGCTCGGCGTCGAGTACCTCACCCTCTACGCCTTCTCCTCCGAGAACTGGAACCGTCCCGCCGCCGAAGTCACGGCGCTGATGGCGCTGTTAGAGCGATTCCTTGAGGAAAAGGCCGAGGAGTTGATGAAGCAAAACGTCCGGCTGCGCGCCATCGGCCACCTCGAGCGGCTGCCGGTGAAAACCCGCCGCAAGCTCGACAAGGCGATCGAGCGCACCGCGGGCAACACCTCGCTGACGCTCGTCCTGGCGCTCTCCTACGGGGCCCGTGAGGAGATTGTCGAAGCCGCCCGCTCGCTGGCCGCCGATGCCGCCGCGGGAAAGATCGATCCGGCGAAGATCGACCGCGCGGTCTTTGCCTCGCGACTCTACACGGCCGATATTCCCGACCCGGACCTGCTGATCCGCACCTCGGGCGAGCTGCGCGTGTCCAATTTCCTGCTGTGGCAGATCAGCTACGCGGAGATCGTCATTTTCAAGAAGTACTGGCCCGATTTCCATCAGGCCGACCTTTTCGAGGCGGCGCAGGAATACGCACGGCGTCACCGCCGCTTTGGCGGGCTCTGACTTACTCGGGCAACGCGAATGCCACGTAGGCGTCGCCGCTCTTGGTGCCCATCTTGCCGCCACCGCAGGCGACGACCAAGTACTGCTTTCCTCGTACTGAATAGGTCGCAGGCGTGGCGTAGCCACCGGCGGGGAGCTTGGCTTTCCAGAGTTCTCGCCCGGTGCGGCGGTCGAAGGCACGCACATGCTCATCCCGGCTCGCGGCGATGAACACGAGCCCACCGGCGGTGACGACCGGCCCGCCGTAGTTCTCTGTGCCGGTTTTCGGAATACCCTTGGCGGTGAGTTCGGGATACTCGCCGAGCGTCACGGACCAACGGTAGTCGCCGGTGTTCAGGTCGATGGCGTGGAGCGTGCCCCACGGCGGTTTGACCGCGGGATAGCCCTGCGGGTCGAGCCAGCGGTTGTAGCCGGTGGTGGTGTAAGGCGAGGTGGCGAGGCTGCCATCGCCGCTTGGCTCGGTCTTGCCGGAGGGATCATTCACCGCTTCGCCGAAAAGGAAGTCCGCGAGTTGCTGGCGCTGCACTTCGGTGAGGAAGGCGAAGGCCGGCATCACATTGCGGCCGGTCTGGACAAGGGAGACCACGTCCGGCTTCTTCAGCCGCTGCGCGACATCTGTTAGAGACGGGACATTATGGGCGGGATTGCCCTTGCGATCGATGCCGTGGCAAGCGGCGCAGAGCTGGGTGTAAAGCGCTTCGCCGGTGGTCGCGGCAGCGTTTGCTTTCGCGGGCACCATGGTGAGGATCCACGGCATTTCGTTGGCGTTGACGTAGAGGATGCCATCGGGATCGGCCGCCGCCCCGCCCCACTCGGCACCGCCATCGAAACCGGGGAAGATGATCGTGCCCTGCTCGCTGGGTGGCGTGAAAGGCGCATGAGGCTTGAGCTTTTCGAGGCGCTCCAAGACGGCACGACGCGACTCGGGCGAAACATTGGTAACGAGGTCCTTGCTGAAAACCTGGCGCGCGAATGGCGCGGGCCTTTCCGGAAAGGGCTGGGTGGGCCACGCGGACTCGCCGGGGAGATCGGAAGGCGGCACGGGCTTTTCCGCAATGGGAAACAGCGGTTCGCCAGTGACCCGGTCGAAGACGAAGACGTGCCCGGATTTGGTGACCTGCGCCACCGCATCGGTGCGCCGGCCGCCTCGCGTGAGGGTGAGAAGATTCGGAGGCGCGGGAAGATCGCGGTCCCAGAGATCGTGATGGACGAACTGGAAGTGCCAGACGCGCTTGCCGGTGGCGGCATCGAGAGCGAGCAGACAATTCGCGTAGAGATTCTGACCGGCGCGATCGCCGCCCCAGAAGTCGAAGGCCGCGGAGCCAGTGGGGCAATAGACCAGCCCGCGAGCTTCATCGAGGGCAAACCCCGTCCAGACATTCGCGCCGCCGAGGCGGCGGTGGGCGTCGGGCGGCCATGTTTCGTGACCAGGCTCGCCGGGTTGAGGGATCGTGTCGAAGCGCCAGACGAGTTCGCCGCTGCGGACGTGGTAGGCGCGGATCGGTCCGGGGGCGACGGGCCCGGGACCTTCCCCCAGGCGCATGCCCATGATCAGCAGGTCACGATAGATGACGCCCGGTGTATTCGCCGTGAGAAAGAGGTCGCCGGCCTCGCGACCCAGGCCGTCCTTGAGATCGACGCTGCCGTTCTTTCCGAAAGTCGGAATCCGCTTGCCGCTGCGAAGCTCGATGGCGTGGAGGTAGCGGTCATTGGCGTAGAGAATCCGGGCATCGTCACCACTGCCCCAGTGGACGATCCCGCGGCTGACACCGCTCTTTGCCAAGCCGTCCCGGGCGGGATCGAAGCGCCACTTTTCCGTGCCGGTTCCGGCATCGAGGGCGATCAACTGGAAATCCGGCGTGGTGCCGTAGAGCACGCCATCGATGACCAACGGATTGCACTGGATCTGCGAGCGGTTCTGAGGGTCCGCCCCGCCGGCGTGAAAGGTCCAAGCGATCTGGAGATTGGACACATTCTCCGGCGTGATCCGGGTGAGAGCCGAGTAATGGCTGCTTGCCTTGTCCCCGAGGTACGCCGGCCAATCGGTATCGGCACCATGGGCAGCAGCAAGGGGCAGTAGAAGGGCAAGGCGCTTCATTGGAATGCGGAGTGATCCGTTTACGCCGACCGAGGATGCGTTTCTCCGGGAAAGGACCTCCGGCGATTCGTCCCGATCATCATGAGCCATGCCCTGAAGTGACAAGCCGGCGGTTTTTTCATCGTGCGCCGGGCGCATCATGAACCGGAAAACTGCCCTGCGGAATTGTCACATGCCGGGCGTTGCGGCGGGCCCGGAGGCACACAGGATGCTCCCGGAAAGGCACCACTCTCCGTCGAATTTCAACCCGGTGAAACCGGACAGAATCGCGGGGCGGGGTCCGTAATCCGCATCTCCCCTCCAGGGTGGCCTGCGCCCCGTCCGACCGTAAGGCGGACGGGGCGGGGGCGGCCCGACACCCGGCGGTCCTGAGCCCCCTCTCGACCCGGATCGCCTCGCACCACGAGGTCGCCGCGGCTTCCGGCCATCTGCTCACCTGCGCTAGGCAGATCCCCTACCACATTCGGGTTACCCCGGACTTGACGACGCAATTTCATGCACCGAGGTTTGCCATTGTGCATACGTGCAGTCCAAAAACCCAGAAACCCATCTTTTTCGTTTGGGATTTCAAACGAACTAAACCCCGCCGGAAGTTACGACGTAATGACGGTGTGCCCGTAAAACCTCGATTCCCTTTTTGGTTCAAAACTTCACGCAGGCGCCCGGCCCGAGGCTTCGCGCTGGTGGTCACCCTCTCGCTGATGGTGCTGGTCACGGTGTTGGCGGCCAGCCTGCTCGGCTTGGCGTCGATCGAGTTGCGCAAGAGCTCGGCCGGCGACGCCCGCGCCGCGGCGCGCGCCAATGCCCGCCTCGGCCTGATGTTCGCGCTGGGACAACTTCAGAAGGATCTCGGCGATGACCGGCGGGTCACCGCGGATGCCTCGATTTTGCCGAACAGCAAGAATCCGTGGGCCGTCGGGGTGTGGAACGGCTGGTCGCCGGAACTGGTGACCAAGACGACCTCCTCCACCACCCCGCGCGTGGACTATCGGACGCCGAAGGATCAAAACGGCTTCCGTTCCTGGTTGGTTTCGCAGGCTGAGCCGGAGCAGGCGCGGGATCTCCAGTGGCATGCCACGGCTCCCGGCGGCGACATCGCGGCGCTTTTCTCCGAGGAGAGCAGCGGCTTCGAACTCGGCGGAGGCAAGATTCCGGTCAGCAACGGCAGCATGCCCGGGTCCTTCGCGTGGGCGGTGACCCAGGAAAACACCCGCGCCAAGATCAACCTCGGGACCGACGACGCCAAGCGCGCCGAGCTCGCGGAGCGCCTGCAGACGCCCGCCCGGCCGAATCTCGCGCTGTCCTCCCTCCTGCAGCATCCGGAAGGAGACTGGGACCGCCGGCCAGCCACCATCGTCGATTTCCTCCAGGCCTCGCTCGACCCGGGCTACGGGGTGGACCGGGAGAACCTCGGCAAGGCCCGCGCCCACTACACCGGCGAGTCCTACAGCCTGCTGACGAACGCGGTGAAAGGCGGCCTCAAGACCGACCTTTCGACCGGCTTCGAAATGTCGGATTCGGATTTCGCGGCGGCCTCGTGGAAAGATGCCGACCGGACGGTTACCAACCCCTTCCGCGGCGGCGGCCCGTCCGATTACAAGGGACAGAAACCGCTTTTCACGCCGGTGGCCAACAGCGCCCAAGTCCAAGTGACCATGAACTTCCCGCCGGCCTCGGTGAACCACAAGTATCAGGTCAATGGCGTGCCAACCTTCGACATGCTGCGCTCCCACTACCGGATCTATCGCCATCTCTATGGATCCTCGGGCAGCGACTTGACCGCCTTCGAGCGCCCCTACTCCCACGTCGCCACGCCGGAGCCCATCGCCGGCCGGCCGTTCGGCAAGCAGACCCAGCCGTCGATCCAGCCGGTGCTCGACCGCGTGAACTTCTTTTTCAGCATCTACGCGAAGGCCGATGGCACGCTCGGCATCCTGATCACCCCGCTGGTGACGATCTGGAATCCCTACAACGTCAACATCGAGACGGAAGGATTGGTGGTTTATCCATGGATCGACATGGCGATTTTCTGGAACTGGAACGTCAGCAAGGCCGCCGGAGGAAATGAAACGTGGAACAGCTCGCTCTCGCGGTTCGTCGGCGAAGGCTTCGAAGGCCACGGCCGCTCGACCCGCCCCTATTTCTACCTCCATTTGACCCAGACGGGGCAGCCGGTGTCCGGCGGCACGGTCGGCGCGAAGATCAACATGGCTCCCGGCGAAGTGAAGGTGTTCTGCCTGGCGGATACCGCCCGCAGGGATCTCGAGATACTGCAAGGCCCATCCGCCCGCACCTGGCGCATGCGGCCCGTCACCGGCCCCACCGACATCACCCAGTCGCTCAAGGGCGGCATCGTGCTCAACATGACGAAGTCCATCGGTGGCACGAGCAACTTCAACTACAAGCTCAAGAGCGGCGACACGGTGAACCAGAACACGGTGGCCTTCGACCGCGACGAGTATCCGTACATCGTCAACATGGCGGACTCCTACCACATCAAGAACTCCAGCAAGGAACTAATGGTGGAGGCACGCCCGGCCGGCTCCGGCCTGCCCGCCCTGCCCGCGGAGAAAAACCTGCATTTCTACGCCCAGATCCAATCGACCAAGAACTACGGCGTCGGCGACAACTCGATCAGTTACCCGAGCTACAAGTTCGACGCCATCAGGGAGGATCCGAAGCTGATCGGCAGCCTGCTGACCTATCACCGGGTGGCGCAGTCGAGCACCCTGCCACTGGCGGACCTGATGTTCACCACCAATCCGCGCCAAGCGTATGTGAACCACTACCTCAGTGGCACCCGCCTGCAAACCGGCCCGCATTACGAGACCCTGATGCAAAGCGGCACCTCGCTCGCAGCCCTGGCCATGCAGACCACTCCGAATGGCGGCCAAGCCTTCTATGGCCCGTCGCACAACGCCCAGACCGGCTACTCCCATCTTTCGTTCTTCGAGGTCCCGCGCTCGCCGACCCTTTCGCTCGGCGCTTTCCAGCACTGTGACCTCACCGCCACCGCCTTCGGCAACCCCAGCCAGGTGGGCAACTCGTGGGCGTCGCCTTACCTGCCGGCCGCCAGCGTGGCCCGCCGGCTCACCACGACGACCGGTGTCGAACCCGCCCAGATCCGCCCTTCGGGCTTGGGCGTTTACGACATGTCCTATCTGGCGAACGAGGCGCTCTTCGATGACTTCTTCTTCTCTGGCGCCACCCCGCTCGAGGGCCAGCGCAGGAGCAGCGGCACCGTCAGCCCGACGATCTGGAACGACGATCAACTCAGCAACCGCGAGTCGCTCGAGGACGTGCTCGGCGCGTTTTACGACGATCCCGCGAGCCGCCCGCTGCGCAACCCGCGGATGGCCGCGCACTACGCCGGAAAATCCGCGGAGGATCTCAAGAAGCGCTTGAGCGAGCCGGCCGGCTGCACCCGGATCGCCGCCAACCTGATGGTGGATGGCGGCTTCAACATCAATTCCACCAGCGAAGAGGCGTGGGCCGCGGTGCTCGCGAGCTTGCGCGGAGCGGATCCGGCCGACGACAAGGAGACGCCGCAGTCGCGCTTCCGCCACATCCTCGACTCTGGCCCGGCGAAAATGACCGCCAATGACCCGTGGTCCGGCTTCCGCACCCTCACCGACGAGCAAATCAAAACGCTGGCCGCCAACATCGTCGCGGAAATCCGGCTGCGCGGCCCCTTCCTTTCGCTCGGCGAATTCGTCAACCGCCGCATTTCTTCCGAGCGCACCATGAACCTCGCCGGAGCGATCCAGAGCGCGATCGACAAGACCGACCTCAACAAGAAGTTCAACTACCCGAGATTCGACACCTCGCCGTATCCGAACCGCGAAAACATCCCCAACCCGAACACCGGCACCAACACCCCCGGCTGGCTCAGCCAGGCGGACGTGCTGCACGCGCTGGCCCCGTTCATGACACCGCGCTCGGACACCTTCGTCATCCGCTCGCAAGGCGAAGCCCGCGACGACAAGGGCAACGTGCTCGCCCGCGTTTGCCTCGAGGCCGTGGTCCAGCGTGTGCCGGAATGGATCGATTCCACCGAGGATGCCGCGACCGCCATCGCCGACCTGAAGGTGGAGGCCAACAAAACCTTCGGCCGCCGCTTTGAAATCGTCAGCGTCCGCGAACTCGCCCGCATCAAGGGCACCGGCGATCCGCATCTGAACTGACCTCTCTTCTCCCGGGCGGCGGCGTTGACATCCGACCGCCCCGAAAACAGCCTGCTTATTGTGAACTTCCGTCGCCTCTTTCTGGCCCTGCTGCTCTCCCCCGTCCTGTCCTCCGCCGCTCCGGCCCTGCGCATCTTGCCGTGGGACCAGGCGATCGCCGCCCGCAAGCTCGCCTTGGTCAGTGGCGAAAGCGTGGTCGAGATCAAGGACCTCCATCCCTCCAAGCGCAGCCCCTTCTTCAAGGTGAAAGGTGCCGGTCCGGTCTTCGTGCGGGCGCTCGACAAGCAGGGCGCCGATGGCAAGCCGGCCCAGCACGCCTGCACCATCGCCGGCACCATCAAGCATCCCCTGCTGGTTCTCCTTCCCGATCCCAAGGACCCCACCGGCATCCGCGCGGTGGTCTTCGATGACAACCCGGCCGGTTTCCGCTGGGGCAGCTACCGCTTCCTGAATGCCACGCCCAAGGAGCTGGAAGTCCAGCTTGAGAAAAAGTCCGTGCGCGTGCCGCCGGGCTGGAAGCCGGTCGATCTCGACCTCGGCGGCGCGAACCGCGGCTTCAGCGCCGCCTTTGCCCTTCCGGGCGGCTTGGCCAAGCCCCTCTACTCGGCCGTCTGGGAATACGACAAGGAGATCCGAACCCTGTGCTTCCTGGTCCCCGGCACCGATCCCCGCCTCGGCCCGGTGGCCGTGAAGGCCATCCCTGAAGACCGCAAGTCGATGGAGCTGGATTTGCCCAAGGAAGAGGCCGCCGCGGCCCCGCAGCCGTAAGCAGGACCGGGCAAGCCGGCCTGCCGTCAGCGCGCGGCCGCAGGTTGATCATTTCCCGCGAGGGCTTGGCCGCATCCGGTCAATTCCTCGCGGATTCGGCCCATTTCCATCGATTGGATTGAACCGGGCCAAGCACGGGCGTTTGATACGGACGCCATGAGCGCTCCCGTCCGTCACGCCGAACTCCTCGCCTGGGTCGAGGAAATGACCGCCCTCTGCCAGCCCGACGCCGTCGAATGGTGTGACGGCTCGCAGGGAGAATGGGACCGGCTCTGCCAGCTCCTCGTTGACAAGGGCACCTTCACCAGGCTCGACCCGGCCAAGCGCCCGAACTCTTTCCTCGCCCGCTCCACGCCATCGGACGTGGCCCGCGTGGAAGACCGCACCTTCATCTGCACCCGCCGCAAGGACCTCGCCGGCCCCACAAACCATTGGATGGAGCCGTCCGAGATGAAGGCCCTGCTCAAGGGCAAGTTCACCGGCTCCATGAAGGGACGTACGATGTACGTCGTACCTTTCTGCATGGGCCCGCTCGATTCGCCGCTCGCCAAGATCGGCGTGCAGGTGACCGACAGCGCCTACGTGGTGGTGAACACCCGCATCATGGCCCACATGGGCCAGAAGGTGCTCGACCGGCTGGAAGCCGAAGCCGCCGGCGAGCTTCCCCACAAGCGCGACGGCCACGGCCGCTTCATCCCCTGCCTCCACTCGGTCGGCGCGCCACTCGCCCCCGGCCAAGCGGATGTCACCTGGCCCTGCAGCGAGGAGAAATACATCGTCCACTTTCCCGAGAGCCGCGAGATCTGGTCCTACGGCTCCGGCTACGGCGGCAATGCCCTGTTGGGCAAGAAGTGCCTCGCCCTGCGCATCGCCAGCAACATCGCCCGCGAGCACAACTGGATGGCGGAGCACATGCTCATCGTCGGCATCGAGTCGCCCAAGGGAGAAAAGACCTACCTCACCGCCGCCTTCCCTTCCGCCTGCGGCAAGACCAACCTCGCCATGCTGGTGCCGCCGAAGTCCTATTCCGACGCCGGCTGGAAGACCACCATCGTCGGCGATGACATCGCCTGGCTGTGGCCGCACAAGGACGGCCGCCTCCACGCGATCAATCCCGAGACGGGCTACTTCGGCGTCGCGCCCGGCACGTCTTACGACACCAATCCCATCGCGATGGAGTCGATGAAGGAAAACACCATCTTCACCAATGTCGCCCTCACCGACGACGGCGACGTGTGGTGGGAAGGCCTCACCAAGGAAGTGCCCGCGCATCTCATCGACTGGCAGGGCCAGGACTGGACACCCGGCTGCGGTCGGCCCGCCGCGCATGCCAATGCCCGCTTCACCGCGCCGGCCAAGCAGTGCCCGACCATCGACCCCGAGTGGCAGAACCCGGACGGCGTGCCAATTTCCGCGATCATCTTCGGCGGACGACGCCCGAACACGATGCCGCTGGTCTATCAGGCCTTCAACTGGTCCCACGGCGTCTATGTCGGCGCGACCATGGGCTCGGAAGTCACCGCCGCGGCGGTCGGCCTCAAGGCCGGCGTGCGCCGAGATCCCTTCGCCATGCTCCCCTTCATCGGCTACAACATGGCCGACTACTTCCACCACTGGCTCGACATGCGCCGCAAGGTGAACCACCTGCCGCGCTTCTTCCACGTGAACTGGTTCCGCAAGGACGCCGACGGCAAGTTCCTGTGGCCCGGCTACGGCGAGAACATGCGCGTGCTCGAATGGATCGTGAACCGCTGCCACGGCCGCGTCGCCGGCCACGAAACCCAGATCGGCTGGACCCCACACTGGGAAGACTTCCGCACCGACGACCTCGACGGCTTCGACGAAGCCCGCTTCGACCAGTGCATGGCCTTCGACGCCGACGAGTGGAAAGCCGAGATCCTCAGCCAAGGCGTGCTGTTCCTGAAGCTCTACGACTACCTGCCGAAGGAGATCGTCTTCCAGCGCGAGCTGCTGGCGGCGAGGTTGAGTTGAACAACGGGTGCCGATAACCTTTACTTCCGCAACACGCCTTTCCCTTGGACTTCTAAGGAGGACCGACGCTTGCGTGCGATGGCCAAGACCGTGAGCACCAGCAACACCGCTCCCACGATTCCCAAAGCCCATCCCTTCACACCGATATCTTCCCCCTGCTCCTGACTGGACTGTACGGCCTCTTGCTCGCCTTGCTTGCTCCCGGTTTCGGCATTCGAGGCGGTAGGTGTATCGCTTGATGCGGGGCTCCCGGAAGCTCCCGTCGTCTGTTGCGTTGACTCCGCGGAATACCCCCCCGCAACGTCGGCTGGATCGAATCCCACATCTCCCACTCCCCGCAGTCGATTGCCTTCGACGATGAACGTACGGGTGACCCCCGCATCGTTTTTCCATTCGATGCGGTCCGGCAGCCTCACTTGGAGAACGCCCATTTCGAAGCTCCGTCTAAGGAGAAGTCCCGGAACGTGAAACCTTTTGTCCCCGACCGTCTCGCCCCCCGGCAGCTTGAGCCGCAGCAGGCGTATTTCGGACATGCCGCTCTCCACCAGCACCGCGAGCTCCCCGTTGTTCTCATCCGCGGAAAGGAGGTTGAACCAGTCGAGAGGGCTTCGGTCCTCTGCCCTGATACTCCACAGCACCTGGGTCTCCTTTCCATCCTCTACCCGCGAGAGCGTGCAACTGACTCCTTGCTCGTCGGAGGTCCCGTTGACTACAACTTTGACGGTCGATGAGGCGGGTGCCTCTTCCGTGAATTCATTTCCGGCACCGTTGAGGCTACTTGCGAGGAGGAGAAAAAGACACAGAAGCCTTCTCATGATTTCAATAGTTTGTTTTTATTTCCCCGCATTCATATACGGCCGGGGCCAATCCTCGCAATATCACATCGGACCATTGCCTCGAACCGACCAGAATG